>CAXMRN010000225.1:0-5987 GCA_964195565.1 uncultured Polyangiaceae bacterium
CGCCGCTTCGAAGAAGAGGCGGCGCGCAACTACGCCAAGGGCAAGATTGGCGGCTTCCTACATCTGTACATCGGCCAAGAGGCGATTGCCGTCGCCGCGGCTGAAGTCCTCGAGGACGGCGACTACATTTTTCAGACCTACCGCGACCACGGCATCGCGCTCGCACGCGGAATGTCGCCAGATGTCGCTATGGCTGAGCTCTTCGGCAAGGACACCGGCTGCTCTCGCGGCCTCGGCGGGTCGATGCATTTCTTCGACGTCGAGCGGGGCTTCCTCGGCGGCTGGGCAATCGTCGGTGGTCACCTGGCACTCGCGGCGGGCACAGCGTTCAAGTCGAAGTACGCAGGCGAAGACCGCGTCACGATCTGCTTCTTCGGGGAGGGCTCGACCAACATTGGTGGGTTTCATGAAGCGATGAGCCTGGCTGGCTTGTGGAAGCTCCCGGTCGTCTTCGTTTGTGAGAACAATCAGTACGCCATGGGCACGCCGCTCGAGCGCACCAGTCCGCTCAAAGACTTGTCGATCAAGGCCGAGGGCTACGGCATGGTAGGCGATCGGCTCGAGGGCCACGACGTCCAGGTGGTGCAAGAGCGAATCGCCGAGGCGGTCGCCCGTGCGCGATCGGGCGAAGGCCCCACGTTCGTCGAGATTCAAACCTATCGCTTCCGCGGCCATTCGATGAGCGATCCAGCCAAGTACCGGAGTCGGACCGAGCTCGAGCAACGCAAGCAGCAGGACCCCATCGTCGTCGTGCGCGAACGGCTCTTAGGGCTCGGCGTCGATGAGAACGCACTCGACGACATCGACATCGAAGTCGACGAAGAAATCGACGCCGCCGTACGCTTCGCTGAGGAGTCGGCGCCGGCGCTCGAGGAGATGATGATGAGCACCGTGCTTGCCCCGGAGGGTGAAGCATGAGGGAGCTACGCTACAGAGAAGCGCTCCGCGAGGCGATGTTCGAAGAGATGGCTCGCGACGAGAGCGTGTTTCTGATGGGCGAAGAGGTCGGCCACTATCAAGGCGCGTACAAGGTGTCCGAAGGGTTGCTCGAGGAGTATGGCGAGCGTCGTGTGATCGACACGCCGATTGCGGAAGCCGGATTTGCGGGCGTCGGCATCGGGGCGGCAATGGTTGGCCTGCGTCCGATCATCGAGTTCATGACGTGGAACTTCTCGTTTGTGGCGTTCGACCAGATCATCAGCAACGCCGCCAAGATACACCAGATGAGCGCGGGCAAGCTCCACGTTCCGATCGTGTTTCGAGGGCCGAACGGCGCCGCTAAACAAGTCGCCTCCCAGCATAGCCACAGCGTCGCACCGTTCTACACACCCATCCCTGGTCTCTACGTGGTCCAGCCCAGCACCCCTCGCGATGCGAAGGGCCTTCTCAAGAGCGCGATCCGCAGCAACAACCCGGTCGTCTTTCTAGAGGGCGAGACACTGTACGGAGTCAAAGGCGAGGTGCCCGACGAGGGCGTCGAGGAGCTCATCCCCATCGGGAAGGGGAGTGTGGCCCGCGCCGGCGCCGACTGTACGATCGTGACGTGGGGTCGCCCCTACTACCCGGTGTTGGCGGCCGCGGAGAAACTCGCCGCCGAAGGCATCGAATGCGAGGTCATCGACCCGCGGACGCTGCGGCCTCTCGATACCGAGTTGATGGTGCAGAGCGTGAAGAAGACCAACCGCTGCGTCGTAGTGCACGAACATTGGCCCTACGGGGGACCCGGCGCCGAGATTGTCGATCGGCTGCAGCGTGAGGCGTTCGACTATCTCGACGCACCCATCGAGCGACTCACCGGGCTCGACGTGCCCATGCCATATGCGGCGAATCTAGAGGACAAAGTCCTCCCCACGGAGGAGCTAGTGATCGACGCGGTTAAACGCGTCAGTTACGCGAAGTAAGCATGGCCAAGATCATCGGACTCCCCAAGCTCTCCCCGACGATGGAAGAAGGTACCCTCGTCGCCTGGACCAAGAAAGAGGGCGACGAAATCGAGGTCGACGACCTCCTCGCCGAGGTCGAAACCGACAAGGCGACGATGGAGTTCCGCTCCTTTGATCGTGGCGTGCTGCTGAAGATCTTGGTTCCCGAGGGAGAGACGCTGGAGCCGGATGTTCCGGTGGCGATCATTGGGAAGGCCGGCGAGGACATTGGCGACCTGCTTGCGGAGGTGGCGGCCGGGGCGGCGTCGGCGTCAGCGTCAGCGCCAGCGTCAGAGTCAGAGTCAGAGTCAGAGTCAGAGTCAGAGTCAGCGCCGGTGTCAGCGGCGGTGATTGAGGCGGGGACTGGGCTCGCGAACGACGGGCGTGTTCTTTCGTCTCCTCTCGTTCGCCGTCTGGCCCGCGAGCGCAGCATCGACCTTCACTCGGTGCAGGGGTCGGGACCACAGGGTCGCGTGGTCAAACGCGACATCGAATCCTACACGGGTGCAACCTCCGCGGCGCCTGCCCCTACCGGTGAGCGTCTTCCGCCTCGGGTCGTGAAGGCGAGCGCCATGCGACGAACGATCGCGCGGCGGCTCACCGAGTCGACGCAAACGACGCCCCACTACTATCTCACCATCGATGTCGACATCGCGCCGCTCGCCGATGCGCGCAAGGCGATGAACGAAGAGCTCGAGGCGACGGGCAAGAAGGTTTCGCTCAACGACCTGATCATCAAGGCGGCCGCCGTGGCGCTTCGACGCGTTCCCGAGGTCAACTCTTCGTGGATGGGTAAAGAGATCCACTACCACCAAGTCGTCGACATCTCGATCGCGGTAGCCGTCGACGAGGGGCTCATGACACCGGTGATTCGCGACGCCGATCGCAAGGGCGTCATGCAGATCGCCGAGGAAGTCCGCGACCTCGCCGCGCGTGCAAGAGACAAGCAGCTTCAGCTCGAAGAAATGACCAACGGCACCTTCTCGATCTCAAATCTCGGCATGTTCGGAATCGAAGAGTTCACCGCAGTGATCAATCCCCCCGAAGGCGCGATCCTAGCCGTTGGAACAATTCGCAATGAACCAGTCATCGAGGCCGGCAACATCGTCCCCGGCAAGAGAATGCGATTCACGATGAGCAGCGATCACCGAGTCATCGACGGCGCAACAGGCGCAAAGTTCATGTCAGCATTCAAAACGCTCATCGAAGCCCCACTGAATATGCTGCTGTAGCGACCGACCGCGCCGACAACACCCCAAAAAGGGGACTGTCCCCTTTTTTAGCAGGCGCCGTGGAAGCGTTTTGCGTCGGCGGGGAAGATCTTGCCGGGGTTTAGGATGTGCTTTGGGTCGAAGACGTCTTTGATCTTTTGCTGGAGGGCGATCAGCTCCGGGGACTGTTCCAAGGGGAGGTAGGGCGCCTTCAGGATGCCGATTCCGTGTTCGCCACTCAGGGTGCCGCGCAGGTCGATCACGCGTCGGAAAAGCGCCTCGATGGCCGTGTCGACGCGCACCTTCTCGTCGGGGTCGTTCCATAGGAAGTTGACGTGGAGGTTTCCGTCGCCGGCGTGGCCATAGGTGGGGATCACGAGTTCGTGACGCTCGGACAGTTCGGCGCAGTAGCCTAGGAGGTCGGCCATTTTCGTGCGTGGGACCACCACGTCCTCTGCGAGTTTGTTCTTGGCTTGCCGCTTGAGGCTGTGGCTGAGCTCGCGGCGCGATGCCCAAAGGCGGTCGCGCTCTCCGCTGTGCTGCGCCACAAGCACCTCGAGAGCGTCTAGGTCGAACAGAACGTTGCCCATTCGTTCGAGTTCGGTCTCGAGCCTGGCCGCCTCGCCGTCGAGCTCGATCAACAGGACCGCTTTCGTCTCGTTTGGAATGGTCAAGCCCGCTTCGGGGCGCACGATACGAATCGACTCTTCGTCGAGCAGCTCGATGCACGCCGGAATTTGCCCTTGCGCTAGCAGTGCTGACACGACCGGCGCGACTTCGTCGAGGCTCGAGAAACACGCCAGCGCCGTCACCGTGGACTCTGGCTTTGGGATCAATCGCAGCGTGGCTTCCGTGATGATTCCGAGTGTGCCTTCGCTGCCGACCATCAGCGCCGTGAGATCGTAGCCCGTCACACCCTTCTTGGTCTCGCGCCCGAGCTTGAGCACCGTCCCATCCGCCATCACGACATCCATACCCATGGCGTACTCGCGCGTGACGCCGTACTTGAACGCCCGTGGCCCCCCAGCGTTTGCCGCTAGGTTGCCGCCTATTGCGCAGGAATCTAGCGAGTTCGGGTCCGGTGGATAGAACAGCTTCCGTTCTTCGGTGGCGCGCTTGAGCTCACCTAGAATCACCCCAGGTTGCACGCGCGTGGTCAGTTCCTGCTCATCGATGCCCTCGATCGCGTTCATCTTCTCGCACGCCAACACGATCCCACCGGGAACAGGGATGGCGCCACCGACGCGACCGGAGCCGCCGCCTCTAGGCGTCACCGGAATCTCGTGTTCGTACGCCGCCTTCATTACGGCGGAGACGTCCGCTGTGCTCGTGGCGCGTACTACGGCCTCTGGCATGCAAGGCTCGGCTTCGCTTTCGTCGTGCGCATACCCCTCGAGCAAGCTCGGGTCTCGAATCACCGAGCCACTCCCGCACGCGCGCTCAATCGCGATCAAGGCTGCGTCGAGTGAAGACATGCCTTGAGCCTTGTGGCGCTGGGGTGAGTGGTCAAGCTCTCGGCATGGCGCCGGGGTGCGACGCGGGTGCAGAGGCGCTACCCTCCAGGCCTAAGGCCCAAGAACCCTCGCGGTGTAGGGGCTGCTCTTTTTTCTGACGATGCGTTTCTTTTCTTACGTTCTGCTGGTTGCTGCAGCTGCGGCCGGCTGCGGTGAGACCGCTGCTCCCACGCTCCCGCCCAACACGGGACGCGACGCGGGTATCGATCTGGATGGCGGTGACGGGTCGGTCGACGGTGGGGGCCTCGACGGCGGCATCCCTGATGGGGGTCCCGACGGCGGCGACCCCGATGGTGGCGGTTCGTGGTGCAACACCAGTACGCTTTGCCCGTCGTGCCCAGACATGGACGCGCTATGCGACGAGGACAACCCGTGCGCCACCGGAGAGGTGTGCATCCCGACCGGATGCGACGACTTTGCGCGTTGCTTCGTCACCGGGGGCGGCGGCTGCCAGGACAACGACGACTGCACCGACCCGGCATACGAGTGCGACCTGAGCATCGGACGCTGCCTGCGCACCGATCCAGGCTGTGACGACTCCAACGATTGCGTTGCGGGCTTTGCATGTGAGAGCAACACGTGCGTGGATCGCCGCGCTCCCTGCGAGACGGGCACCGATTGCCCGCACGGGTTCACTTGTTTCTTCGCGAGCCCAGATCAGCGTTTCTGCCGGCGGATCACCCGTCCGTGTGTGGACGATCTCGACTGCCTCGTGCTTGGTGTTCCCTGCGGCGATGCCGACGGAGATGGCGCGAAGGAGTGCATGCCGTCGCTCATGCCCAACGCTCCCGACGCCGTGTCGTGCGACAAGACCCAGTGCACCGAAGAGCTCGCCCCAGTGTGCGAGTCCGCCGTCCAAGGGACCGGCGCAGTGTGTGGCCGGTTCGGCCCGTGCGAACGAGACGCAGCCGATTGTGTCGACGGTTTCGAGTGCCGCGACCTTTGGGGCGATGGTCGCGCCGAGTGCGTTTTACCGGCCGGATCCTGTGTAGATTCGAGCGAGTGCGACAACCGGAACGTCTGTGCATCCCCCCGCCCGAGCAGCCCACCTGCGTGTGTAGGTGGGGTCGCGATGTAGCCCTTACACATTGCTGCAAGATGCTGTACTGTGGTTTCCCCCTAATGTGAGCAATTTCACAATGATACCGACGCTACAGAACGCTCGACTTTCGATGCTTTGTGCAACGCTCGCCGCCGTCGCGGCCTGCGGCGTGGATCCCGGTGCGCTCGATAGCGAGAACGCGGTCGTCGACCCGCCGTCGCAATGTTCCCCCGGGCGCCCGGACTGTTCGGTGAGCGAGGACTTTCCTGTTGGCAGTGAGTTGAACGCTGGTAACTCG
>CAXMRN010000226.1:0-11502 GCA_964195565.1 uncultured Polyangiaceae bacterium
TCCGCTCGTCTCGTTCATGTTTTCTCTGGCGCTCGTCCAGCGTGCCCGCACGTTTCGCAAACAGTACGCGATGCTTGCGGCAGCGGTCACCGGAACCGCGCTGTCGTTCGCCGGGTTTGAATCGCCCGCGAGTTGGTACGCGCTCTTCCTCGGGCTGCTTCCAACCTTCGCATACGTGTATTGGTATTCAGTCCTCGACCGATCTCGCCCGACGCTCCTGGAAGTGGGCGCGACGTTGCCCGAACTCGATCTCCACGATGGCGATGGGAACGCCATCATTGAGACCGACGGGAGGCGGCGGCTCTACATGTTTGTTCGTGGCAACTGGTGCCCGCTGTGCATGGCACAGGTGAAAGAAATCGCGGCGCAGTACCGGGAGCTCGAGGCGCGTGGGGTAGAAGTGTTTCTGATCTCGCGACAGGGCGCCGCGAAGACGCGGTCGCTCGCGAAGCGATTCGACGTGCCCATTCGGTTTTGCGTCGACGACGATGGCGCGCTGGCTCGAGCATTGGGCATCGAGCACCTCGGGGGTGCCCCGTTTCTGATGGAGCCGCTCGGATACGATGCCGACAGCGTCTTGCCCACTGTCGTCATCACCGACCCGAATCGCAGGATCATTTTCGCGGATTTGGCCGACAATTACCGGGTGCGGCCCGACCCGAGCACCTTTCTCGCCGTCCTCGACGCGGAGGGCTGAAAAAGCAGCGATCGAGGCCTGGACGGGCCACCAGCCCACTCCTACATTTCGCGCCATGAGTTCATCGGGCGGGAACGCGAAGGTCCTTTGTTTGGCGCTGTCTGCGCTATTTCTGCTGAGCTGTGCGAGCTCTCAGACGCCTGCAGCGGAGGTGCCGAATGCGGGCGCCGAGGCCGAGGCACCTGTCGATCCCCTTCCGTCGTGGAACGACACCGCGACGAAGGCACGGATCATCGATTTTGTCCGCACGGTCAGCGACCCTGACGACCCAGCGTTCGTGGAGCCGGATGAGCGCATCGCGACCTTCGACAACGACGGAACCCTGTGGGTCGAGCAGCCGGCATATGCCGAGATGGCGTTTGCCCTGGATCGAGTGAGGGACCTCGCGAAGGTTCACCCCGAGTGGAAGACTCAGCAGCCGTTCAAGGCGGTGATCGAAGGCGACAAAGAGGCGCTCATCGAATCGGGGAGCCGGGGTTTAGCCGAGGTCGTGGTGGCCTCGCACACCGGGATGAGCGCTACCCTGTTCGATACGATCGTGACCGAGTGGGTGCGGGATGCGAGGCATCCCAAGTTCGAGCGGCCGTACACCAAGCTCGTGTACCAGCCGCAGCTCGAACTCCTGCGCTACCTCGAAGCGAATGGTTTCAAGACGTTCATCGTGTCAGGCGGAAGCGTCGAATTCATGCGGACGTTCGCCGAGCAGGTTTACGGCATCCCCCCCGAGCGCGTCGTCGGCTCTTCGATCGAAACCCGGTATGAGGTACAGGGCGGCAAGCCGTCATTGTTGCGGCTCCCGGAGATCGATTTCGTCGACGACAAGGCGGGAAAGCCCGTGGGCATCTACAAGCACATCGGGCGCCGGCCTATCTTGGCATTCGGCAATTCGGATGGCGACTTCGAGATGCTGCAGTGGACCACCACCGGCAGCGGTGGAGCGCGCCTTGGTCTGATCTTGCGCCACGATGACGGCGACAGAGAATACGCCTACGATCGCGAAAGCCGCGTCGGCAAGCTCGACAAAGGGCTAGACGCAGCCGGCGCGTCCGGGTGGGTCGTCGTCTCGATGAAGAACGACTGGAAGACAGTTTTCACGGAGAAGTAAGGGGTTCCATGACTAGGTATTCAATGATGCGCGGGCTCGTGCTCGCGTTTTCGGTGCTGGCTCTGACCGGCTGCAAGAAGTCCAACACGGCGGCGGACGCTGATTCGGCCGACGCGCGTGAGGTTCGACTGCTCGACAAGGGGGATAGGCCGAGGGCGGAGCTCCGCTACGGCATCTCGGCGGGCACCACCACGACTTCCACGACCACGTTTCGTGTGGCGACCCTTGCCACCAGCGACGACACCGCAGCGCTCACCGTCCTGCCGGGGCTCCGTCTCGACATCGTGTCTGGGCCTTCCGAGCTGACGGAGGGCGGAGTGAAGTTTCCCGTCGACGTCGTGAAGTCGGAAGCCGTCGTGCCGCCGGATTTCGATGAGGACATGGCCGACCTTCTTCGGAGCGGCGCCGCCATCATCGACCAAGTTGGCGGTTGGGTCGAAGTGGACAATCGCGGCCGGATGCTTGCAGGCGAGTTCAACGAGCGGACCAAGCGCTCGGACGTGCCCATTCGCTTGCTTCGAATGATCGTCAACACGCGTTCGACGCTGACGCGCGTGTTGCTCCCGGTCGAACCGGTCGGCCTCGGCGCCCGCTGGGAGTCACGCGAAGAGGTCAAGGCCTACGGGTTCACCGTGCAGCAGGTCAACACTTACACTTTGGTCGACCGAGCGGGCGACGAACTCATGCTCAACGTCACGGTTCAGCAGCTCGCGGTCCCCCAAACCATCGACTTCCCTGAAGAGGGCATCGAGATCTCAGTCGAGTCGATGACCGCCGAAGCAAACGGTCAGATCATCCTCAAACTCAACGCCCTCGAATCCGACGCTTCGGCCAGCGGCACCGCCGAAGACCACATCCAGATCAAAACCACCAGCGGCACCGAAATCATCGACGTCCTAGAACAGTTCGAAATCCAAGCAGTCAACACCTCCGCCAAACCCGGCGACTAAACCAAGCTCGTGATGTGCGAGAGATTTTCGTTTGTGGTCGAGCGCCCCCGCAGGGAGCGACTGAGAGGTGCATCAGTACCTCGCAGGGAGCGAGCGAGGAGGTAAGCCGAGCACAGGCGAAAAGATCCGCACATCACTCGTCGATTTTTAGGATGGCGTGGAATGCGTCTTGGGGGATTTCTACGCTGCCGACTGCCTTCATGCGCTTCTTGCCCTCTTTTTGTTTCTCGAGGAGTTTGCGCTTTCGCGAGATGTCGCCGCCGTAGCACTTCGCGGTGACGTCTTTGCGTAGGGCGCGGACGGTTTCGCGGGAGATCACTTTAGAGCCGATGGCCGCTTGGATGATCACCTCGTACTGCTGGCGCGGTACGATCTTCTTCAGCTTGGCGGCGAGTGCGCGTCCTAGATAGAAGGCCTTGTCTTTGTGGACGACCGCGCTCAACGCGTCGACCTTCTGGCCGTTGAGCAGCATGTCGAGACGCACGAGTGGGTTTTCTCTGTACCCGGCCAGCTCGTAGTCCATCGACGCGTAGCCCTTCGTGGCGCTCTTGAGCTTGTCGAAGAAATCGAACAGCACTTCAGCGAGCGGCATGAGGTAGGTGACGATCACCCGCTCGGTAGAGGCATATTGGATGCCCTGTTGTTCACCGCGACGATCTTGGCAGAGCTTGATCACTGCACCGACGAACTCTGCCGGCACGTGGATCGACACCGTAAAGTACGGCTCTTCGATTCGGATCCGCCCGTCTGGAATCTGTGACGGGTTGTCGATCTCAATTGTTTCTTCTTCGGTCGTCACCTGATAGACGACGCTCGGTGCCGTGGTGATCAGCCCGATGTGGTACTCGCGCTCGAGCCGCTCCTGAATGATCTCCATGTGGAGAAGCCCAAGGAACCCGCATCGGAATCCGAACCCGAGGGCGTCTGAAGTCTCAGGCTCGAACATGAACGCCGCGTCGTTGAGGTTCAGCTTCTCGAGTGCGTCACGAAGCTCGGTGTACTGATCGCTGTCCGTAGGGAAGATCCCACAGAACACCATCGGCTTGACCTCTTGGAACCCGGCAAGCGGTTCGTCGGCTGGAGACTTCGCCAAGGTGATCGTGTCGCCGACCTTCGCGTCCTGAAGCGACTTGACGCTTGCCGCGAGGTACCCGACCTCTCCCGGGCCGAGCCGGTCGAGCTCATGCTGAAAAGGATTGTACACGCCGAGCTCGGTGACCTCGTACTCCGCCCCGGTCTCCATGAGCCGGATCTTGTCGCCCTTGTGAACCGCACCGTCCTTCATCCGGACCATGCAGACCGCCCCACGATAGCTGTCGTACCAACTGTCGAAGATCAACGCTCGCAAAAAGCCGTTGTCTTCGGTCTCGGGGGCCGGAATGCGTTGCACGACCGCTTCCAGGATTTCGCGCACGCCTTCGCCGGTCTTCGCGCTGCACGCCAGCAGCTCGGTGCAATCGAGCCCGATGACCGCTTCGACCTCTTTCCGCACCCGATCGACGTCCGAGCTTGGCAAGTCGACCTTGTTGAACACCGGAATGATTTCGAGGTCGTTCTCGACTGCGAGGTACACGTTGGCGAGCGTCTGCGCCTCGACCCCTTGCGTCGCGTCCACAACCAGCAGGGCGCCGTCACATGCGGCGAGCGAGCGCGAGACCTCGTAGCTGAAGTCCACGTGCCCCGGCGTGTCGATGAGGTTCAGTTGATACGTCTGGCCATCGGCAGCCTTGAAAGGCAGCCGGACGCCCTGCGCCTTGATCGTGATCCCGCGTTCCTGCTCGAGATCCATCCGGTCGAGGAGCTGTGCCTTCTGCTCGCGCGCGGAGACCGCCCCCGTCACCTCGAGGAACCGATCGGCAAGCGTGCTCTTGCCGTGATCGATGTGCGCGATGATACAGAAGTTCCGGATATGCTGGAGATCTTGCGCCAAAGTGCGACCTGTCTAGCCTCGCACTAGGCCTACAGCAACACGCCGTCGTTAACCCTTTTTTGCGGGCGTGGCGTCCAACGTCATCTGACCCGGAAGCTCATCCTGATGACGGTCTAGAACGAGATCGATGCCCTCACGGATGTACACCGCCACGGGCACTTTCGTGCGTTCGTGCAGCAGTTTGAGCCGCTCGTTTTGCTCGGGGGTGATGTACACCGTCGTCGAGATCTTTTTACGCGCCATCCGGACCCTCAGAAGTGCCATGAAGCTACATGGCACCATATATATTGTCAATCCAACCGGCCACGGACTTGCGCGCACCCGCCGGTCCCCCTTATATTTACTGGGATCTGGTTCTAGGGGGACCTCAAAAGTGGCGGCAAACATGAGCAATTTCGCACATGCGGTGGTTGGGCTTGCTGTTTTGGTGTGCCTGCCGTCGGTGGGTTGCAAGCAGAACCCCTCGAGCACGTTGCCGCGGGGCTCGATGGCCCAGGCGCTGGAGTGCGAGGGGAATCAGGTCACTGCCACCGATGTTAACGAAGACGGACGTGTCGATATTGAACACGTCGGACGCAACGGCCGTCGTTACTGCACCAAAGCAGACATGAACTTTGACGGCAAAGTCGATATGGAACGCTTTTACGAAGGGGATGGGGAGCACGTCGCGCAAGAGCGGCATGACTTCGACTTCGACGGGCGTCTCGACCAACTGTCGTTCTACGAAGCGGGTCAGCTCGTCCGCAAAGAGCTCGACACCAATTTCGATAACACGATTGATACATGGCTGTGGTGTGGCGACGGCTGGGTCGTTCGGTCCGAAAGGGACCGGGAACGCGACGGCAAGGTCGATGTGTGGGAAGTGTACGCGCAGGGGTTGATTACCGAAGCGCAGTATGACGACGACAACGATGGTCGCGTCGAGAAGTGGGATTCATTTAGAGGCGGGAAGCTCGTGCTGACTCAGTACGACGACAACGGGGATGGTGAACCGGATCGCAGCCAGGACATGCCGCTGCAGAGTATGGGCCCCGCGGATGACGCGCTTCGATGTGAGAGAGGCCAGCTATGAAGAACTTATTGCTTTGTCTATTGAGCGTCGCCGTGGTGGGTTGCGGCACGAAGGACCCGAAGCCCGTGACGAGCCCGGGCGCCGAGGGAGCTGCATCGACCAGCGGAGGCGAAGTGGCCGACGGGGGGCGCTGTGTGCCAGACGGTGCGGGCTTCGAAGTCACCGAATACGACACCTCCGGCGACAACTCGCCCGACGTGCGAAAGCTCTTTCAGACCATGGGCGAGGGGAGCCTCGCGCGCTTGGTCTTGGTGTGCCGGGAGGCCGACCTCAACGGCGACGGTCGTAAGGACATCGTTCGGCTGTACACCGACGAAGGCAGGCCGATGCGCGAAGAGGCCGACCGCGATTTTGATGGCCGCATCGACAAGGTGACCCACTTCACCAATGGCCGGGTGAGCCTCCAAGAGATCGACACCAGCGGCAACGGGATGATCGACACCAAGATCTTCTACGAAAACGGCCAACCCGAGCGCGCAGAGCGCGACATGGCCAACCGCAGCACGGCGTCCAAGTGGAAGCCCGATCGCTGGGAGTACTACGCCGACGGCCGCACCGTCCGCATCGGCACCGACCTCAACGGCGACGGCAAAGTAGACCGCTGGGACCGAGACGAGGAACGCCTCCGCAACTCAGCCCTAGCCAAAACCGGCGCCGCCGAAGCCAGCCAATAGGGACGAGCGGGACCGTCCGCAATTAACCCCTAGAAAAAGGCGACTGTCCCCTTTTCCAGCAAGGGGGAACCAGCTAGCGTCGGGCGGTGGAACGGCTTCAGAAAGTCCTGGCGCGGGCTGGCGTTGCTTCTCGGCGTGCGTCGGAGGAGCTGATCAAGGCTGGGCGGGTGCGCGTTAACGGGCGCATCGTCACCGAGCTTGGGACGAAGGTCGACGGGTACAAAGATCGGGTCGAGGTGGATGGTCGGAGGCTCGTCGCCGAGAAGCCCGTGTACTACCTCATGCATAAGCCGCGTGAGATGGTGACCACGCTCGATGATCCGCAGGGAAGGGCGACCATCGGGGAGTTGTTCCATCAGATTCCCGAGCGTGTAGTTCCGGTCGGGCGTCTCGACTACCACACGAGCGGCGCACTCTTGGCCACCAATGATGGGGACATGGTCGACGCGCTGCTACGGCCGGTCTCCGGTGTGCCGAAGATCTATGCCGTGAAATTTCAAGGGCACCTCGATGTCGAAGAGCTGGATGCGCTTCGAAACGGTGTGAGGCTCGATGACGGCTATCGCACCCAGCCGGCCGAGGCGTTTGTGCTGCGCCAGGAGCGGAACACGACTTGGGTGCAGCTGACCCTGACCGAGGGAAAGAACCGACAGATTCACCGGATGGGCGATGGCATCAACCGGCGGGTGATGCGGCTCGCGCGTCAGTCGTTCGCTGGCATTAGCATCGATGGGCTGCGGCCGGGGGAGTCACGTGAGCTCACCCGCGACGAGCTGCAGCAACTCAAGAAGAAGTTTCTCAATCCGTATCGCCGTGTCCGCGGAGACGCCAAAGAAGCGTGAACGCGCTCGGTACGACGTACAGCGTAAGCACCGTCGAGAGCAGTAGGCCACCAAGCACGATGGCACCCACGCCTCGATAGAGCTCGGAGCCTGGCCCCGAAAAGACCACCATGGGGAGGAGGCCCGCGAGTGAGGTCGCGGTGGTCATGAAGATCGGGCGGACGCGCGCTTCGACGGCGAGTGGGACAGCGTCGCGAAGAGTGGCTCCTGCCCGAAGGCGCGTCAGCGAGCCGTCGACCACGAGGATCGCGTTGTTGACCACGACGCCGATGAGGATCAAGAACCCGAGGGCCGTCATCAGATCCAAGGGTTGTTTTCCGAGCAACGCGTTGACCAGCCACAGCCCGCCCGCGCCACCGGCCGCTGCGAGTGGCACGCTCATGAGCACGGCGAGCGGGGAGACGAAGTCCTCGAAGAGTGCCGCGATCAACAAGAAACAGATGATCAAGGCGAGCAGGAGGATGTTCCCGAACTGCCCTTGGGCGACCTCTAGCTTGCCGGCCGCGCCGCTCAATCCGAGGTCCACCTCCGGCGGGATCGCGCCCTCTTGCTCGAGGTTCCCGATCACTTCGTTGCGTATCGTGTCGATCGCGTCCTCGAGGGCTAGGTCTTCGGGGGGCGAGACGTTGAGGGTGATCGCGCGGCGGCGCTCGAGGTGGCGGATCACAGACGGGCCAAGGCGTTCTTCAATCTCTGCGAGCGCGCCGAGGGGGACCGTCGTGCCGCTCGGAGTGGCGACGGGTGCGGACAACAAGGCGGGTGCGTCGGGCAAGAGCTCGTCGCCCTCGGTCACGGCCCGCAACACGACGTCGAGCTTCGGTTGCCCTTTGGGCGTGTACTCGCCGATGATCGCGCCATCGATCAGTGCGTCCACGACGAGGCCGAGTTCGGCGCCGCCCATTTGAAGTCGCGCTGCCTCCTTGCGTCGGGGGATCACGTGAAGCTCAGGAGCGCCTGGATCCAGGCTCGGGACCGGACGAATCTGCGCGCCCGGCAAGGCGGCTCGGAGGTCGCCAAAGAGGCGCCCGCCCACCTCGGTAAGCGTCGCCACGTCCGGCCCTTGGATGTCGATCTCGACGACGCGGCCTCCTCCAATCGTCCGCCCGAACAGAGAGGCCTGGGTTGCGAACGAGATCATGCCGGGAACCTTCGCCTGCACACGCCGCAGCAGGTCGAGCATTCGGCCAACGTCTTCTTTGTGTTCGGCCACGGCGCCAGCGAACACTCGGTCGGGGCTCCCGACGAAGAAGCTTCGGCGGATGTTGGCTTCTCCGTCGATCTCTTGCCCCGTGTACTGCGCCATTTCGGCCTGCAGCCGGTTGCCCGTGGCCGTCAGCTCGTCGATCGAGTAGCCAGGCGGCGGTATCAGGATGCCGAAGACGAGATTACGGTTGCCCGTCGGTAGGTACTCCATGGGCGGGATGAGCGCCCACACGACTAGGGCGGATCCGACGATCGCCAGCGCAAGGGTTGTCCATGCGCGTCGGGTCGAGCTGCAGAGCCAACGCACTTGTTCGGTGACGCGCGACCGAAATCTCTGACCGAAGCCGGTCAGTCCGCCGATGTCGAGGGTCTTGCCCTGAGAGAGAAGCCGTGCAGCGAGGCTCGGGATGACCAGGACAGAGACCACGAGCGACACCGAGACAGCCAGCGCAATCGCGACGGCGACGTCTCGCAAGAGCTCGCCGACTTCCCCCTGCCAGAGGACGATCGGAATGAAGACCGCGACCGTGGTCGCCGTGGATGCAATGAGGGCGCCCCAGACGTCCTTTATGCCCCGATACGCAGCCAGCTTCGTATCGGGAGCGCGGGTTCGCCAGGTGTCGATGCTCTCGAGGGCTACGATCGAATTGTCCACCACCATCCCGATGGCGAAGGTGATGCCAGCGAGCGACACGACGTTGATCGTGCGGCCGAGGGCCTGCATTCCCAGGGCCGTCGCAAACGCGCACACTGGAATCGCGATGCTGACCACCGCGGATGCCCCGAACGTTCGCAGGAACAGAAAAAGAACGATGATCGCCAGTATCCCGCCGAGGAGCAGGTTCTGTTGGACGAGCTGGAGTGCGCCTTCGATGTACTCCACCTGGTCGGCGATGATTTCGATCTGCAGGCCTTCGCGGTCGAACTTCTCGCGCTGAAGTCGTTCGACGACCTCGTGCACCTCGCGCGTGACCTCGAGGACGTTCGTCCCAGCTTCGCGCGACAGCAGCATCACCATCGCCGGCCGGTCCTGTACGAGGGCCACCCCCGTGGGCTTGCGGAGCGCCAACTTTACGGTGGCCACGTCCCCCAGGAGGATCGGCGTGCCGTCGCTGCTCGCCCCAAGCACGACCTCTTCGAGGGCGCCCGGTGTTTCGGGAGCGATTGCGGTGCGCACCAAGTAGCGCCGTTTCCCGAGGGTCACGTCGCCGCCGGACAGATCGCGAAGCTCGCTTCGCACACGGTCGGCCACCCCTTGCACTGAGATCCCGCGCGCTGCGAGCGCCTGCGGGTCGAAGAGGACGTGGACTTCGGTGTCCTGCCCCCCGATGAAGAAGATGCCCGCCACGCCGGGGATGCGATCGATCTCCGGCAGAATCTCGTCCTCGACCCAAGTCCGGTACGCCGCCACGCTGCCCTTCTTGGGGTCGCGAATCGCGATCACAGCAAGCGGTGGCCCGGCGCTATTGGCCGTCTGAACGATAGGCTCCCGCACCGAGTCGGGATAGCTTGCGACTTGGCTGAGCTTGTTGGTCACGCGGACGAGCGCTTCCTCAATGACGGTGTCGACTTCGAACTCGAGTGTGATGCTCCCGCTGTTCATGCTGGCGCTCGACTCCATGCGAGTGAGCCCCTGCACGTTCTTGAGCACCTCTTCCTGCGGCTCGAGGATCTCGGTTTCGATCTCCACCGGCGCCGCGCCAGGCCAGGTCGTGCTCACGCTGATTGTGGGCGTCGCGATATCGGGCGTGAGCTGAATCGGGAGGTCGACCACCGAAAGCGCGCCGAACAACACAACCAGCACAATGCCGACGATGACCGAAATCGGGCGCTGGATTGCGATCCACGTGAGCCCGCTGGGCTGTTCGTCGTGCCGGTGAGTCTCGTCGGGCATCAGCCGGTCAGTCTTCCAACACGAGGAGGGGTTGCCCCGGGAACACGCGTTCGTTACCGCGCGTCACTACCATATCCCCCGCTGCGAGCCCTTCTGCGCTGATGAGCACCTGGTCTCTACCGCGTGCCAGGATTTCGACCGGCAAGAGCTCCGCTTTCCCCTCGACTGACTTCACGACTTGAAGGTTGGCAATGCCGTAGACCAGCGCGTCCCGAGGCACGACGAGCGCGCCTGCCTCGCTTCGCTGGATCGTCAGCACCACATCGACTGCTGCCCCGGGCAACAGCCACGTGGTCGCCTCATCGGGCACCAACCGCAAACGAACCGTTCGCGACTCAGCATCGAGAGCCGGCACGATGCCGCGAACGGTCGCCGCCACGCTTTCGGCCTTTCGAACGAGGGTCGCTTTGTCGTCCACCGATAGATACCGCGCGACGTCCGGCGGAACCGAGGTCAGGACCTCGACCTCGCGATCGTTGATGAGCTCGATCACTTCGACTCCCGGGTCGACCCAATCTCCCGGGTCGACTCGCCGGGCCGCGACCACCCCCTCGAACGGCGCCGTCACCCGATGTCGCCCGAGCTCCGCGCGCGCCTCGGCTTCAGCTGCCTTGAGGCGCCCACGCTCGGCGCCCGCGCGTTTGTGTTCCGAGTTGGCCTGTTCGATCTCGGCCCGCGCTGCGATGTCAGGCCCCGCGCCACCGAGTCGCTCGGCATCCCGCTGCGCCCGCTCGAGCTCCGCCGAGCCTGCTTGCTTGGAAGCCGACGCCGCACGAACACGCGCAGCCGCGATGGAGGGGTCCACCTCGACCAACAAGTCGCCACGCTCAACTTTGTCTCCAACGCGAACCAGCACCCGCCGCACTTCACCCGACGCGCCCGCCGCAAGCCGGGCATGCTGCAGCGCGCTCACGTCGCCAAGAAACGACCACTCCGCCTCGATACTCCCCGACCGCACTTCGGCGACCCGCACGCGCGCCGGGGGAGGGCCCTTCGGACCGCTCTTGGCCGGGGCATCGCCCTCGCAGCCCAGGACCACCATTGATAGCCCTAACAGCAGCCACGCTCGTAGCCAGAAACCCACCGAAATCATCGGGAAAATTTAGTGCATAGACTCCTTTTGACAAGTCAAAGC
>CAXMRN010000227.1:0-5827 GCA_964195565.1 uncultured Polyangiaceae bacterium
GCTCGTTCGTTGGCCCGGCGGCTCGCCTGACCGGTTTGATCACCGTCAATCGGGTTGGCCGCTCAAGGGCGCTCACGGTTCGGTTGAGTGTAAGGACTGCCACGACGTTCGGAATCGGCGCGGCCACGCTACGTTTCTCGGATTGAAGACCGAGTGCGTGTCTTGCCACGAGGATCCCCACCACGGCACGTTTGGCGGATCGGAATGCGTCTCCTGCCACGACGAAACCGACTGGGCCGAAGTCACCAACGTCCGGCAGAACCATCCGGGCCTGAGTCTCGCACGGGGTCACTCCAAGACGAAGTGCGAGGCCTGCCACGACAACGGAAACGTGGAACCTCCCAGCGTCGGCTCGGAGTGCGTCTCCTGTCATGCGCAGGTACACGAGGCGAGGTTCGGCGACCGATGCGAGAACTGCCATGCCAGCATTCGCTGGCTCGGCTTGCCGAAAAAGATCGGACTACGCGCGCACCCGAAGACGGCGTTTCCCCTGGAGGGATTGCACCGGGGGGTAGCTTGCAAGCGTTGCCATTCGCCCAAGCTCCCAGTGCAACGTCGATACCGGAGCTTGCAGTTCCAGGAATGCGCGGACTGCCATCGCGACGCCCATAGGGGCAGCCTCGGGACGACCGACTGCGCGAGTTGCCACGATGAGCACGGCTTCTGGCCCACGTTGTTCACGATCGAGCAGCACAGCCGCACGAAATTTCCGCTCGACGGCAAGCATCAGTCCGTCCGCTGCACGGGTTGTCACCAGGGCAAACGGCCCCACCACAACTTGGAGATCAAGGCACAGCGTTGCGTCGACTGTCACGACAACCCGCACGGGGAGCAGTTCGCAACCGAGATGCGCGACGGCGGCTGTGCTCACTGCCACTCCGAGCGAGGTTGGGATGCGCCAAAGATCGACCACAGCGCCTGGCCCTTGACCGGTGTGCACGCCGAGACCGCCTGCGATAGCTGCCATAGTCCTTCCAAACAGGACCGCCAGAGCGGAAAAGGGGCAACCTACGGCGGCGCGCCCCGTGAGTGCGGGGGCTGCCACCGGGATGTGCACGCCGGGCAGTTTCGACTCGCCGCGCCCGAGCGAGCGTGTGACGCCTGCCACGTCACGGACTCCTTCGAGATCGGCGCCTTCAATCACGAGGAGCTCGCGGCGTATCCGCTCGAAGGTGCGCACGGAGAGCTCGCGTGCGGGGCATGTCATAGCAAGGCGCGTCTGCGAAGCGGCACCCGAGCGGTGCGGTACCGGCTCGGGTACAGCGAGTGCGCGGATTGTCATGGCAACCCGCACGCCCGCAGGAAGGGGCAGCGATGAGACGCGCCACGATCATCGGGCTCTGTATCGCCGTCCTTGCCGGGCTTGCCGGCGTCGCCGTGGCTAAGAATCCCGAAAAGAAGGCCACTCGATCCAAGACCGCCAATCACAACTCGATCACCGAGGGACTCGACTGCGGGAACTGCCACACCCCGGCGAGCTGGAAGATGACCGGTGGGAAAACTGGCCAAGGCTTCGATCACTCCCGAACCGGCTTTCCGCTCACAGGACGGCACGACTCTGCCGCATGCAATCAATGCCACAGCGGCGAGCGCCGTGTGACGCGCGAATGCAGCAACTGCCACCGCGATCCCCATCAATCTCGCCTGAGTGGTCGATGCAGCAGCTGCCATTCATCTAGGCGATGGAACGACATGGAGGCGTTCGAGATTCATCGCCGCACGCGCTTCCCCTTGACGGGCATGCACGCCCTAGCCGATTGCACCGAGTGCCATCAGCGCAACGGGGAAAGGCAATGGACGACAGTTCCAAGCGACTGTTTTTCTTGCCATGCCTCCGACTATCTCGATCCAAGCGTGCATCCGAGTCACCGGGGCACCGCCACGTCGCCGCCGTTCCCGCAAGATTGCTCGCAGTGTCACGTCGCGAGCGCCTGGACCCCTGCCTTTGTCGACCCAACTGCGATCGCGAGCGCATCGACGAGCGCAGTCCGCGGAGGGCTCGGCGGGATGGTCATCCCAGCCAATCATGATCGACACTTCCCCGTTTCGCGTGGGCCACACCGTGGAGCTCCGTGCAATAGCTGTCACACGTCCTCGCGCACTCCGCGTCTGGTCCGCTGTACGGGGTGCCACGCACACAACCCCGTCAAGCTTCAAAGTCAGCATGGGCGGCGCATCTCCAGCAGCGGCGGCGCGTGTCTCGGCTGCCATCCGGGAGGGACGGCGCGGTGAAGCGACGTTGGTCAGCCACGGCGTCGGTGTTGACGGTCCTCCTCACCGCATCCGCAGTCGCCGGAGCGGCATCAGGGCGAAGGGTCACAGTCAAAGTGGTCGAAGTCGCGGGCGGACGCGCCTACTTGGCCCCTGGTCAGGCCGCGGGAGTGGGCGTCGGGTCTGTCGTGCACTTCCGAGAACGCCGCTATCGGGTCGTGGGTGCGACCGCAAAACACGCCGTCATCGAGATGAAAGGGCGCGAGCTTCGTGTGGGCATGACCGGCCGCGCCGATGCCAAGCTTCAGCGGTCCGCGGTCGCGTCGCTCCCCAAACCCAAACCGTTGACGGCCTACGAGAATCAATGGCCTGACGCCGTGCTTCCCGCCGCAAGGCAGCAGCCCGAGTACGTCCCTCTTGGTAGCTGGTCCGACGGGCAGGCGATCGACCTTGCGGTTTCCACCAACGTGGGCGGCACCCTTGCCCTCGGCGACGGCGAGTCCTTCGGCCGCGCGTCCCTCCGCACACGGCTTCACGCCGAGCCTTTCCCGCAGCCCGTTTTCTTTGATATCGATTTGGCGGTGCGGTCTTGGTTCGGGGGAAACATCGCGAATCGCCCGGGTAGCACTTCTCGACCTGCGGTTGCGATTCGCGATCTGCAGTTCGGGTACGGGACTGCGCGAAGCCCCCAGGTTGGTCTCGGGCGACTCCCCTTCGTTGCGGTGGGCGTCGGGCAACTCGATGGCCTTCGTGTGCGGTCTCCGACCTGGGCGGGTTTCTCGATCGGCGCGTTTGGAGGCGCGGTTCCCGACCCCCTCGACAATCGACCCACCCTCGATACGACCCGATTCGGAGTACAGTTGGCCTATCAGAACGAGTCGCTCGATTCCCAGCCGTTCGTGGGTCTATCCGCCCACGCCTCGACGTTCATGGGCGATATCGATGAGCGTCGCCTCAACGCCGAGTTCGACGTGTTCCCAGGGGACGCTCGCGTAGCGGGGCACTTCGAGCTGTCGATGCACGACGAGAACAACGTCTGGCAGGCGTCACGCTTCGAGGTGAGCGCGGCGGGCCTGGACGCCTCGATTCGCTTCGGGCTCTTCCAACTTGCCGGGCGCTTCGACATGCGGCTCCCCGAGCGTTCCCAGTGGCTCACTTCGTATCTGCCGTTGGGATATCTTTGCAATACTGTTCCCGACCCGGCTTCTAGCATCGGAGACGAGGTCGTCTGTCTCAATAGTAACGACGCGCGATACTTCGGCGGCTTGGACACGAGCTTCAACTTTTCACGCGTCACGTTCCATGCCGGCGCGAGCATCGTGCACAGCGAGGCGGCCGATCAGTACCAGCAAATCTCAGGCTACCTCCAGGCGCGGGTCCTGCGCATCGCGGACATCATGTGGGCGGACCTTTCGGTCGCCGCACATGCCCGCTCTTTCGTGTCGGACTACGCCGCACGCCTCGGCGTAGGCGTCGACATCCGTCGCCTAGGCGAGCTGTCCGTTTACTATCGACCGTCTCTCAACCAGTACAACGCAGCACCCAGCAACTGGTTGCAGCACGCAGCGGGCGGCATCGTGTACTTCGCTCTCGGCCACGATCTGGACCTCGGCGTCCGCGTCGACGGTGTATTCGGCGAGGATGTGAACGTGCTCGTGCTCGGCTCGAATCTCACGTGGCGCCCATCGTGGTGACGGTCTCAGCGCCCGTGCCGGCCGCCGCGCTACGGGATGCGAGCCTTGAGCACGTCGATTTCATTCACGAAGCCGGCTCCGATGTTCTGCACATCGGGGACCATCTCCGTGCATGCCAGTGCGCCGAAGCACAGCCGGTCTACGACGCTCATGACCGTGATGTTGAGGCCCGAGCCCTGTTGCACCGGCCCGAGCGGGAAGAGTTGACGTAGGCTCGATCCCGACGTGTAGAGAGGGACGGGCGGCCCCGCGATGTTCGAGATGATGAGGTTCCACAATGGGGGTACCCGGTCCGCGAGGTGTTGCGACGAGTAGATGCTCATGAGCTGGGTCGTTATCCAGGGCACGGTGACGTTGGTCACTAGATCGGCGACTGTGCTGAGGATATCGCCACCGCCACCGCTCTTGTGTCGGTTCTTCTGACGTGTCGTTTCCTCGTTGAGCGTCATGAGCCGTTCCACGGGGTCGTCGTTTTGGATGGGCAAGTGGACGCGAATCACCGACACGCGATTTCCGTCCTCGTCACCGTCGTGCCGAATCGACACCGGGACGGTCGCGACCAAGGGGCGCTCCGGAAGGCCGCCGTGCTCGAGAAGCCACGATCGGACGCTTGCGCAGCACGCGGCCAACACCACGTCGTTCACCGTCGTCCCAAAGGCGCGTTTGATTGCTTTCACATCCTCGAACGACACGTCGACGAGCGAGACGGAGCGGTTCGGCGTGAGGGCGCCGTTGAACGGAGTCGGTGGCGCGTCGAACAGAGGTGCCTTCTCGGAAGCTGCCTTGTGCGTGTGCTTGGGTTTCCTTTTGCCGCGGACCGCCGAAGCCACCTTGGTGGCGGCGCCCACCGCGCGCCGAGGCTTTCCAGCCAGAGTGCGAAGGGTATCAGCCGCCAGCCAGGGAATCGTGGGCTCCCGATCGGGAATCCACTTCTCGTCGGGGGGAGGAATCACTCGTCCCTCAGGGCTCGTATCCATGAGCTGGCCAGCGATCGCCGCGCTTCGGCCTCCGTCCATCGCGGCGTGGTGGATCTTCATGACGAGCGCGTACCTCCCGCCTTCCAACCCTTCGACGAGGGCTGCCTCCCATAGGGGCCTGTCGCGCTGCAGGCGCGCCCCCGCGAACTCACCGACGAACTCGCAGAGCTCCGGCATGCCTCCTGGGGACGGGAGCGAAGCGTGGACGAGGTGATTGTCGAGGTCGAACTCTGGGTCCTCGATCCAGTGCGGGTCACCGATCTGCAGTGGCCCCTGAACCATGCGCCGACGAAAAGGTGGGATGAGATGAATCCGTTCGGCGAACAGCTCACGGGTGAGATCGAACGGCACGCCCGCGTCGAGGACATCCCCTGGCTCCGTGTCCGGGTCGAGGATGAGAACACCCATTGTGTGCATGGGCATCTCAGGCGTTTCCGCGTAGAGCATCGCGGCGTCGAGATTGGATACGCGGATCATATCTCGCCTCCCTCGGGCAGAAATCCGAGGCCCATCATGAACCGGGCCATCTCCGTCAGATACTTTCCCCGGTCGAGGTGGATGCTGTGGCTACCCGGAAACCAGTGCATCCGGCAACGTTGCCAATGATCCCAAAGCAGCCGCGAGTGTTTGGGCGGAGCCAGGCGATCCCCCGCGCCGCCTACAATCATCAGGCGTTCGGGCGGTAACACCGGCGCGTAGGTCAGCGGGCAACTCACCGCCACCAAGCGTCGCGCGTCTGCCGCGTTCAGGTTCGACGCCGCCAGGGCGGCCCGCATCAGTGCCCCCATGGGCTGCCACTCGAGAACCAAGTCCGCGACGCTGATGATGGGGACGTTGGGAAGCGCGAACGCCAACTTGCTTTCGACGCTGGCGAGCATCGAGGAGATGAATCCGCCGAGGCTCAGCCCCGTCACGCCCACTTGCTCGACGCCCTGCTCCCGCTGA
>CAXMRN010000228.1:0-61103 GCA_964195565.1 uncultured Polyangiaceae bacterium
GGGATGTATGGGATCGGCCAATCCGGCACGCCCGTGATGACAGCTGGGTTCTCGTCGGGAGCAAAGAGGTCGACCTCTTCTCTGACCTCCGTGTCGCCGGTGTCGAACAGGTCCTGGCCGACGCACTGGTTGGCAGACTGAGCCAACATCTTGAACTTCTGAGAGAGCACCCCGATCACCGTGAACTCGTGATTGCCGCGACCCGTGTCTCCTTGGGAGATTGCGTCGTTGAGGGCCGCCTCGCGCCGCTTGATGTTCTGGAGGTTGGCATTGCATTGACTGAGCTTGTCGTCGAGGCAGGTCGCCCGGATGATGTCCTTGTCTCGCTTCGCGCTTTGGAGTGCCTGCGACTGCGCGCTGCAGCCCGCGGACGCGTTCGCCACCGCAGCCGTCGCAGCCTTGGACTGTGCCTCCGGCGACAGGGCTTCCTTGTCCGAGGACGCGCCCATTGGCTCGACCTTGACGACATTCACCGTCGAGTCGGCCCCCTCCTGGGCCACCGCGTAACCCAAGGTGCCGCCGACCACCATAGCGGCCACCAGCGCGTGTCCCACGGTCCCCATCCGTCTAAACATCAACGATCCCCCCAACTTGCGGCGATTATACGCCACGCCATTCTGCTGTCAATGGATGCACAATACAGTTAAGCAGGAAAACCATGGTCACGTCGAAACTAATTCTGCGGCTGGAAGACAAAAGGATACCGGAAGGTCACGCTGCCTCCATCCGGTCCGGGATTGAATCGGAACCGGCTGATCGTCCTGGTCACGCAGTCCGCGACGCCTGGGCTGCCGGTCGTGTTCTCGGTCGCCCTGGCGTCGGTCACGTTGCCTCGGACCTGGATGGTGAACGTCACGGTCACCTTCCCCGACAGGCTCGGGTTCTTCCGTAGCTCCGACTCGTAGCAGCGGGTGATCGACTTCAAGCGCTGTTTGATCTGTCGTTGCACGAGCGCCGCGTCGAACTCGCCACTGCCGCCGACGTCGCCCCCACCCTTGAGGCCGACGTTTCCGCGAACTTCACGCTCTTTGACGGCCTGGCCTTCAGTGGCCGCCTTTCCGGCGCCTTTGCCCTTCTTGAGGGAGCCGAGGCCTGCCTTCTCCCCGCTGCCACCGCCGCTGCGGGTGCGCAGCGTCCCTGCTTTGCTCTTGGTGGCAACTCCGATGCCGGAGGCCTGAGCCAAGACATCGGCGGCGTTGCCCGTGACGGCACCCCCGGCGAGCACATCACCGAGCGCGCCGCCCTCCCCGCCAAGAGCGCCCAGCAACATGGCTTCGGCTTGGGCGGCAGCCTCCTGGACGATGCGTGCGCGGCCTTCTGCCGCTTCAGCAGGCTCGGCTCCACCGGCTGGCTCTTTGTCTTGGGCCTTCACCGGTTCCTTGGCCGGGGCCTTGGTCTCCTTCTCTTCCTCTTCGCCCTCGCCTTCTTCCACCTCTTCTTCGACAGTGGGCGGTTCGATTGGGGCTTCGAAGATCAAGCGCGCGAGGCTCTCAGGCACCTCTTGCACTCCCGTCTCTACTTCCCAGTCGGCGTTCTCCATGTAGATGATGAACCCGAAGAACACCATGTACGAGAAGATCACCCAGGTGGTGAAGGTCCAATCGATGTTCTTGACGAACCCGCGCTGAACGGCCGCAGGCAGCTGTGGTTTCGGCGTGATCGGCGGAGCCGAGACAAACTCGAAGAAGACGGTGAAGTCCCCCATGCGAATGTTGCCGCGTGACGTTTCCGCAAGCTTGATCTGGTAGTGGGTTCCGGCGTTTCGCGCAGCGCCAGTTTCGCGCAGGTGCTCGAGCTTCTGCACGCCACCTGGCAACGCCACCTTGCCGTTCATCTCTCCGGTGAAGTTCAGAATGTAGTCGTCGCCGACGAGTTGAAAGAGCTCAAAGCGCGACTCGAGTTTGGCCGGCAAGGTGCCTGACTTGAGAATCAGGTGGTTCTTCGCCGCGGTTCCGATCGACACGGTTTCGCGTCGCCGGACGATGCGCTCTTCGACAATTTTCTTTTCCCGAAAGAGGCCGATGCGCAAGACCTTTGGCCCCGACTGCTTCACCGGGACCGCCTGCATCTCCATGGTCATGGCGCCGGGACGCGGTCTCTGGCTGGGAGTCTGCGGTTGCGCCATTAGAACGGTTCCTTCTGAACGCTGCGCACGACCTCGCGGAGGAAGCTGGTACGAAGCTCGAGCACTTCATAGCCCAAGTTGGAACGGTTGAGGATGTAAAACGCGTTGGGTTTCTGAACGCGACCCTCGATGACGATTTCTTCGAGTTGGATGACTCGGGGTTGACGCTTCTTGGCGTCTTGCGCGTGTGCCCTAGTCGCAGTAGTCGCAGTGGTCGCCGTGGCGACGAGTATCAGCGCCGCCGCCATGATCGCAGCCCAGTGTTTCATGAGGCACCTCCCTGGTCGCGCTCGATCCGGCGTCGGGCTCGCTTGATCATTCGATCGAGGTCGCGAAGATACTCCTCCGACTGATCGTCCTTGGCTAGCCGCGGACCCATCTCGGCGCGATAGATCTTGAGCTCGTCGACCGCTTTCTCGTAGGCCGTGAGCTCATCAAGGCCCGGAAACTCGCCTGCGGCGGTGAGGAAAAGCAGCCCCAGGCCATAGTGGGCCTCCGGCAGTTTCGATTTCAGGTCGAGCGCACGCCGGTAGGCATGCTGGGCCTCGGTCCATCGCTGGGTCGCGCGATACGCATCACCGAGATTGACGTGCACTTCGGGAAGCGTTGGAACGAGGCGCTCCGCGACTTGGAAATGAGAGAGGGCGCTCGGGTAGTTGCCGCCCGCCAGGAGTTGAACACCGAGCGCCATGCGCGCCTCCGCGTAGTTGGGGCGAAGCTGAACGGCCCGTTCGTAGGCGGCCATCGCCTCTCGGAGCTGTCCGGGCTCGGCGACGAGCCTCTCGCCTCGCAGGTAGTGGAGCTCCGCGACGTTGGGGTCCACTTCCATCGCTTGGGCCAGGATCGAGTCCGCAAGCTCATCTCGTCCCTGCGCGCGGCTGGCCTTCACGAGCGCGATCAGTGCAGGCACGAACCGTTCGTCGCACTTGAGGGCCCGCCTCGCGGCCATCCAAGCCTCTTCGAGCCTCCGCGCCTCGACCAACACCTCGGCGTAGAGCGCCTGCATTTCGAGGTTGGCGCGGTATTGGTTGGCGAGTGGCTCGACCGTCGCCACGGCGTCGCCCACCTGCTTTCGCCTGATTTGGATCGTCGCGACGCCTCGTGCGGCCGGTTCGTAATCGGGCAGCACTCCCAACGCGCGACGGTAGTAGCGTATCGCTTCGCTCTCCTTGCCCGCGCGGTCAGCCAACACGCCCAGATTGTAGAGCGCCTGGTATGCGTTCGGGTCCTTCTTGAGGGCTGCCCGAAAGCCCGTCTCGGCTGCCCCGATGTCGTTAGCGGCCGCGGCCCGCACCCCGTTCTCGAAGGCCCGCCTTGCTTTGGACGACATCGCGGGGTGGGCCTCTCGGCGGCATTGCTCCGCGCGCGTCGCCCCCCAGACGCTCTGTGCCTCAGACGGCGCAGGCGATGCCGAGGGGGTGTCCCCGGACTCGGTCGCCTCACCACCTGAGGTCGATTCCGGCGTGGTCGGCTCCGAGGCCGACTGCCCACCGCAGCCATACGTCATGAAAAGCATCGCTCCAATCCACGCCAGCGCTGGGAGACCAAGTCGCATCACTCGTTCCTCTCGGTGATAGCAGGTGGGGCGATCCCAGGTCGAATCTCTAGTGGCTTGCCTCGAGGCGACCTAGCGAACTCGCCGGGCACGTACCCTTGGAATGTCGCGTCGTGGGCATGTGCTTCCGCGATGCATTCCGCAATGCGCTCGTCGCCGTAGGCCTGAAGCCGGTCGATGGCGATGCGGGTGTACCGGTCATCGAAGCTCCCGGCTCGGCTTGCGCGCGCGGCCAATGCGTAGCGCACGACTGCGAAGCACTCGACCGGACGCACCTTTGTGTCGAGCACTTGACGAACCTTATCGTCGAAGTCGAGTTCGTACTCTTCGCGCTCGTCAGGGCCGGCTTGGCGAAGCACCTTCTTCAGATCGAGCGGCATCACCACCGGGGTGTTCAAAATCGAGCGAGCCAAGATTTCATAGGCCCGCCCTTGGCGGACATACGACGCGATCATCCACCGCGGGCGTCGATAAGGGAAGACCGTTTCGTACCCATTGGCGATCGACTGTGCTTGGGTACCGCCGGCGCCAATCTGTTTCGTGATCGTCTTGATGTAGGCCTCGACGGTCTTCGGCTTCCCGGGCTTGACCTGGAACTTCTCGAAGCCGGAGAGCTTCCCATCTATCAAAATGAAGCGCGCCTCCGCGGCATACCCGGCCGCAATCGAGCCCGGGGGCTGGCCCGTGCGTTCGTACGATGCGGTCACTTCCTGGAGCGCCATGCGGTAGTCGCCGGTTCGTCCCCGCGCCTTCCACGATTGCGCGATCGACCAGTAGGCGCGCACGACCAACTCTCCGGCCTCGCCGTCGTTGCCGTACACTTTGATGAACGCCCGCATGCCTGCGATCGCCTGCGGGTAGCGCTCTTGTTTGTAGGCCATCTCGGCGATTCGGTAGAGAGCGTTTCGCTTCGTCTCGGGGTCCCCAACGGTGTCGTAGACCCTGCGGTAGTACTGCGTCGCCTCCGGGTACCGTTGGAGCTGTTCGAGCAAGATCGCCGAGTTCACGAGCCCATCGGCCCGCTTGCTCTGGACCTCCGAGTCGGCCGATTTTGCGAAGCGCGTCGAGTCGGCAAGGACGCGATAGTTCTCGACTGCGCGATCGAAGTCGAAGTTGCGGCTTGCGGTGTATGCGAGCTTGAAGTGCGCGTTCGCCAAGATCGCGTCGAGGCTCTGTTGCTCTTCGGCGTCTTCAGCGCGCCGCGGCCCCACTTCGTCGATGATTCGTTGGTAGAGTTGGCCTGCCGATTCGAAGCGATTGGTCGCTTCGAGCGCAAGGGCCGCATACTCGAGCGCGAGCGGGGCCTGCCTGTCACCGGGGTTGCTGTTGACCGCCGCTAGCAACATCGTGGCGGACTGCTCGTACAAGAGCCGCTGCTCGGTGCCAGTCGCCTGGCCAGCGCGCTTGTAAACGTCGAGCGCGTCTTGGTAGACGAGCGCGTTGAGGTCCGCGCCCGCACGGCAAATCGGCTTGTCCCGGTTGGACGGCCTGGTGCAATCGATCTTGTCGGCGCGCGCCGAAAACGTGCAGCCACGCTCTTGGATGTCGGTGGCCAGACGTCGAATCTCTTCGGAGTCGTCCGTCGCAATGGCCATCGCACGCAGATTCTCCCAAGCGATTTGGCCTGTTGCGTCGGCCTCGGGCCCCGAACACCGTTCTTCGTAGATGCGCGTGAATCGCGCGTCGGCCTGCGGCCAGAAGCCGTACCGGTAGAGCAGCAGCGCGTTGTTGTAGTCATAGGCCGCGCGCACACCCTCCGTGTCCCGGTTCGATGGCACGCGTGTGAGGTAGATCTCCCTGGCGCGCGCCAGTCGCTGCACAGTCTCCGGCATGGCGACGGGGTGGATCGACGGAGGCGCCCCGGCGGGAGCGGGGGGCTCGTCGCGGATGAGCAGGCGACCCTCTTCGACATCGCGGTCGGCGATGCGGTTCAACGATTCCACCACACGTCGCGCCGACTCGGCGAGGTAACTGTCGCCGACGTTGGAGTCCCGCACCTCGGCGTACTCCGTGGCCGCTTGCTCGTAGTTCCTCGACCAGTACAAGGCGTCGGCGAGATTGTAGTGGAGCTCGTAGCCTTGTGGGTTGTTTGGGTAACGCTCGAGGTAACCGCGGTATGCGCTCGCCGCCAGCTGGTACTCAACCCTGGAGTCGCGGCAGAGTTTGACGTTGCGCTCCTCTACGCACTGCTGGCGCAAACGTTGAGCCCGGTGGTGGTGGTGGACCGCGGTGACGATGAGCGCGTTCTCCGCGAGTTGTTCCGCGTTTCGCTGCTCTGCCGGGTGGTCCATGTTCGCGTTCCACCACGGACTTCCCTGCACGTATTCAGTGAGCTCGGACCTCGCGAGAATCGCGTTCTCAAACTCGTTGTGCATCTGGTGGGCGACCGCGATGTCGTTGAGAACCTCCGGGGTGCGGTGGTGGTTTGGCCACTTCGAGATCGCTAGCCGCCACGCGGCGATAGCCTCCAGGTATTTGGCCTCGTCGAAGTAGACTTGGCCAAGCTGGAAGTAGACCTCGGGGGTCCAGAGCCGCTGCTGCGGGATGAGCGAGCCGTCCTGGACGCGCTCGAGACCCGTTGGCTGGCCCTCGATCGGGTCCGACACCTGATTCTCGTTCCAATCGTCGTACGCGAACGCGATGCCAAGGTAGTCGATCGCCTCGGGTCGGAGCTCGGAGCCCGCCTTTCCAGTCTTGCTCCGCGCGTCGTCTGACCACTGGACCAACCTGCCAAAGTGGTGAATCGCCTCTGGGTAGCGGCTTGCGCGGTAGTACGCCCAGGCGACTTTGTAGAGCGCGAGATTGTAGTTCCTGTCATCGGGGTTTTCGAGGATTCGACCGTACGCCGCGATGGACAGGTCGAGCGAACTCTGGCCCCCGAAGTCGTCGAAGTGGTACTCGCCCACGCGGAACCAGGTCTCGCTGACGAAGCGCGCCTGTGGCGTGATCGGTTGGCAGGTCCGGTACGGGTTGGCGAACGCGCCGTCTACCTGCGCACCGAGGGGTCGACCGTCCAGGGTCAAAGCGGGGTACTTGGCCTGCGCGGCAAGCGACTTGTCTGGCGGGGGCGGACGCCAATCGGGATTGTACCTGTACTTGTTCGCGCACACGAGCGCGAGCCACGCGGCGACCGCCTCTTCGGGCCGCCCCATCTCGTTGAGGGTGTACCCGATCAGATAGTAGACCCCGTCGGAGCGTTCGTAGGCAGGGAACCGCCGCGCGAGGGTCTTGTAGAGAGTGACCGTCGGTGTGAAGTCGGGCGACGTGGGGAGGCTGTCCTCGGCCGTGAGGTCGCCGGCCTCCCGGGCGGCTTGCGCATCGTCGTAGAGATTCTGAAAGTCGACGGCGCTTCGTTCGAAGTAGAGTTCGCCCAAACGAAACATCGCGTCCGGAGTGTACTTGGTGTGGTCGGGGTACCGGCGGATGAAGTCTTCGAAAACTCGAATCGAATTTTCACGAGCCTCGTCGAAGGCGCGCTCTTCAGTTTCGAGCCGCTCGCCATACCACCGGTCGCGCTCGCGCCGTTGCTGGAGATACTCGCGCCGCACCAATGACGTGACCGTCGAGCGGAAGGCTTCGCCCGTCTCAGTGAACCGGTCGACCTCCTCTTCGAGCTGTCGCAACGCTTCGAGTTGTTGGGCGGTAGGGGGCGGCCTCTGGTCGACGATACGCTTGTCGGTGTCCTGAAGGAACGGCGGCAGCGTCACGTCGGTCGCCCCCTCCCACGGCGCAGCCTCAGCTTCCTGCGCCGCCACGGGAACCGAGGAGCCCGACGCCGCGAAGCAGATCGCGAGCAACACCAGGGAGACGACCTTGCGACCTGGGCTCATGGCTCGCCCTCGCCGCCCTGGTTTTGGTCCATCACGTCGCGGAACTCGTCATCGAGGGCCTGGAGCTCGCGAGCTCGCTCCCGAGTCAGCGAGTCGATGCGCAGGCGGTGATCTTCGCGCCTTGCCCAGGCGATGTCGATCGTGCCGAGGTCCGCCCGCAAAACCAACTCGTAAAATCGGTTGTGAACGCGGTCGAAGTTGAGATAGGTGATCGCGCCGACGACGTCCTCGGTCTCGCCCTCGAAAGACCGGAGAGCCACGCGGTAGCGTGCGAGGTTGGCAGTCTCTTCGTCGACCACGACCAGCATCTCCGCGACCCGTCGTCGCACCATCGCCGCGACCTCTGCATCGCGTTGATCGAGCCGGCGCTCGACGGAGGCCACACGGACGAATGCGGCGTCGTACGCGGGGCCCCCCGACCCGGCTAGCTCACGCTCCCGGTCGACTAGGTTGATGAACTTGGCACGCTCCGCATCGTCAGCTTGATAGCGTTTGTCGCCCACCCCGACGTGGAGCCGGCCCACTTCCAGGCGGCGCCGAATCCACGTCAGCTGCTCCTCGTGCTTCTTGACCTCTGCCTCGTGCTGTTCGAGCTGTTCACGCAACGCTTCGGGATCGACCTTCGCCGGGTCGACAGCCCCGAGGCCCGTCCTCGATGCGACGATTCGAGCTTCAAGGCCGAGGATCTCGACGCGCAACCCTTGAAGGCTTCGCTCCGCCGCTCGGTACTCTTCGAGCTTCTCCAAATCGCGGTCGATGAAGTCTTCGGTGTCGATCGGCATCTTCAGCACTTCTGCCTGAAGTTCCTGACGCCGGGAGCGAACACGGGTGACCTCGCCTGCTCGGTTCCCTCGGACCTGGGCCTCGCCGGTAATCAGGGTTCCTCGGGCGCGCGCCGCGCGGTTGCGGAGCCCGGTCGTCCTTTCGCGCTGCCGGCGGAGGTCAGAGAAGACACTCACTCGATTCGGGGCGCTCAGGGCCGCGGTGATTCTGCGGGCGAGCTCGTCGGTCTCGATCACCAGCTGCTTGGCCTCGCTCAGATCGGCGAGCACTTCGAGCGCGCGCTGGTAGTCGCCTTCGAGCACAATCCAGCGCCGCGCGGACTCGGGGAGGAAGTCATCAATGTCGAAGTGTTCGAGGTTTTCCCGCACAACCCGTCGAAAATACGCATGAAGATCGGGGTGGTCGCGGCGAGTGCGATCCAAGTCGTCGCGGATGGGCCCGAAGGTCGCGCGGACCTCCTCGAACACCACTTCGGCTTCATCGTACCGCCCGCTACGGGCCAATAGGTCGCCTCTGAGAACTTTGCCGTCGGCGTTGAGCGGGCTATCGGGCGCAGCCACCGAGAGCACCTCGAGTGCACGTTCGGCCTGAATCGCATCGCCCAGCCTGATGTACGTCCACGCCAGCTCGTACAGCGCCTCGGCGAAGTGTGACGAGGTTTGTTCGATCGCCCGGTATGCTTCGATCGCCTGCTCGAGCTGTTCGGTTTCGTAGTAGAGGCGGCCGAGCGCGAGATAGGTCAGCTCGATGACCTGGCGTTCCTCGTCGTTGGTCGCTTCGTGGCCGAGGACACCGTGAAACGCCGCGATCGCGTCGAGGTATTCGCCTCGCAACGTGTGGATGGTGCCGACGAAGTACTTGGAGCGTAGGGAGAACTCGGTGCCGCCAGGAATGGCGATGAACCCCTTGCGCGCCTGCTCGAGCCGACCTTGGTCGACTCCTCGAAGAGCGGCGTTGGCGGGGGCGTTGAGCACGTCATCCACCGGAACGGCCCGGTTGTATAGATACTTCGCCCGGAAATATGCCGTGGTGATCGAGAGCGTCGCGGACGGGAGAGCTTCGAGGCGTGCGAAGTAGCCATCCACCTCGCGGAAATCACGCGTGTGGATCGCGATCTCGATGAGGCGGCTGAGCGACCTTTGAAGAAATGGCGAGAAGGTCGGGTCGGCGCTCCGATCGATCACCTCCGCATAGCGTTTTCGCGCTCCAAGGTAGTCGCCCGCCAAGAACAGAGACTCGCCGAGCAAGAACAGCGCCTCCGGATAGGCGCGATGCGTCGGGTAGTGCTCGACGATGTCCATCAGAAGAATCGCGGCCCGGAGATAGTCTTCGAGGCGCAGGTAGAGTTCTCCGTCGGTCAGTCGCTCTTCGACGAACGTTTCGCTCTTCAGGTCGTGGGGATGGACGCGGCGCTCCATCAGGCGCTGTGTGTCGGACTCGAGGTCCGACACCTCGCGATTCGCTGCGGTCATGTCTTGTGCGGCGACCCCAGACCCAACAGACGCAACGGACGCAAGCAGACTCACGCACAAGGCGAACGGGACCCATTCCCGCCAAACCCGTCGCCCCCTGCCAAGTGTCGGTGTGGGCGGCGATGTGGTCGCCCCACGAGGTCGCATTACCGATCGCCCTCACCGCTTGCTTCGGGTCGAGCCTGTCGTTCAACACGCTCGATGTATCGAACCGCCGGCCGCTCTTCGAGTGGCGTGGTCGGTCCTCCTTTTTCGTAGCCGACCACGTGCACCGTCGCGACCCGTCCTTCGGGGACCGCGAACGTGTAGGTTGACCGCACTTTGAAACGGTACCCCTTGAGGTACGCAAAGACGCCGTACCCATGCCCCCGGTACTCGAGGTTCACCGTGATGGTGTGCTCACCAGGAACGATGCTGCCGTTGTAGACTTCGAACTCCTGCTGTTCGCCGAGCGTCCCTTCCTCGTCAGCTTTCGTGAAGATCGGAGCGCCATCGAGCGCATAGACCACCCGCACCAACTTGTAGGACTGTGACATCCGATTCTCGTGGAGGATGACCGCTTGACCGCCGCCCACGACGCCCTCGAGGACCGTCTCCGCCAGCAGGGATAGCCTCGCCTTGGAGCGAAAGATCTGCTCCTTCAGCTCATTGATGCGCTGCTCGAGATCGCGAAGCCGGACCGCGTACGTGCCCGCATCGATCGTGCTCGTCGGCGCGGTCGACGTGGCCGCTGCCGGAGCGTCCGGCGCCCCGGGAGCCTCGGTTGATGTGTCCCGCGCCGGCGCATCCTGGGCCTGGACCGCCGCGATGGCGCTCCCCATCCCAACGCATAGCAACGCAATTGAGAGCGCAACTGTCCTGCGCATCGGAATTCCCCTCTAAGTCACCACCATCTGAAGCGAAATTGCCCCCCGGCAGTCCCCGCGCTTATACCGCAGCGTCACGAGGTGGGTCAATCAAGGTCCAGTGCATTTCCGAAGGTGCTCAATACGCAGAAGGGTTGAATTGTCCTTCACTTGGAGGGGGACGATCGAGTAGATCCTCTCGCAGTCTCAGACGTCGATCGATGTGTGGTCATCCGACGCAACATAGGCACTACCGTGAGGGGGACGCGTTTTGAGCGATCCCTCGGACGAACTGCTACTCGTGGCGTACCGTGCGGGCGACTTGGGAGCCTTCGAGACGTTGCTCGTTCGATACCGCGGACCGATTTTCAACTTCCTGCTGCGATCGGCCCGAGACCGCGGGCGAGCGGAGGAACTCTACCAAGACGTTTGGCTCAGAGTGGTCGAGCGATGCGAGGAGTTCCGCGGAGACGCCAAGTTCTCGACCTGGCTGTACACCATCGCCCGCAACCTCTGTATCGACCACCAACGGAAGATGAAGTTTCGGGGGCACGCCTCCCTCGATGCGCCCGAACCGCGGTCGGGGCAGCCCGTTGGCGAGCGTGTGTCGGGCTCGGGTCCTTCGACCGAGCAACTCGCCGGCGGCGGCCTGGTCAGGGAACGGATCGCTCGGGCGGTGGAGGGGCTGCCGCAGGAGCAACGAGAGGTGTTTCTCCTGCGACAGCTCCAGGGGTTGCCGTTCAAGGAGATCGCCGAGGTGGTCGGCGCTCCGCCCAACACGGTGAAGAGCCGAATGCGCTATGCCCTCGAGCGCCTGCAGGACGCTTTGAGCGATCTGAAAGATCCGCATGAACTGTGAGGAATGCAAAGAGCAGGTCTTCGAACTGATCGAACGCGAGGCGGTCGACCGGGACGGAGTGCACGAGGTGCTCTCTCGGTGCCCTGAGTGCCGTGCGGCTTTCGAGGAAATGAAGGCGGCGCTGATGCTGGCCGAGCAGTTGCCGATCGAACCGCCGCCGGCCGAGATCGATGCGGTGGTTCTTCGTGCCGCCCGTGCCAAGGCCACCAAGGTGCTTCCGCTGAGGAAGCGTCGCCTGCAGCCGCCACCTTGGGCCATGGCGGCGATCGCGATGCTGGCGGTCGGGGTCGGGGTTTGGTCGATCCCGCGGGAGATCCGGTTTGAGGGGGATCTCGCGCCGGCTGACGATGCGCCGGTCGGACGTGACGGGTCTGACCGGAAGGTCGCGGAGGAAGAGTTCCTGGCGGAGCAGACGCTCGCGGACGACGAAGATGAGTTTGCCGGCAAGTTGGCCGCGACCGAGTCGCCGGCCGAAGTGAATGCGCCCGCAGCCGCCTTGGAACGCGGCGAATCCGGCCCCGAGAAGAGCGCGCCAAGACGCGCACGCGAGAACCGGAGGTCGAGGGCATCGATCGACGAAGAGCGCGTCGGGGGAGCGGCTCAGGCTCCCGCTTCGATTGCAGTCGCCGACATGCAAGGGCTCAACGCGGAGGAATCACAGAGTCGTGAAGTGACCGCCAAGGCGTCGGCTCCCGAGAAGAAGGAGGGAGACGCACCCGTCGACTTGGCCTCCGCATGCAAGCGCAAGATCGCCGACATCGAGCGAAGCGCGCGTGCCAACGACGACCACGAGCCCGCGCCCGCGCCCGAGGAAGAACTCGAAATCGGGCTGTGTTACCAGCGGCTGAAGAACGTGGTTGAGGCTCGCAAGTGGCTCGAGCGCGCGGCAGCTCACCGGAAGACCAAGGCACGTGCCGAGAAGGCGCTCCGAACACTAGCGCCCGAGTAGCACGGGGCGTGTCATCGGCGGAGCCAGTCGAGGAGTGCGCGCCACTTTGGCCTTTTCGAGACGCTCGCGCGTGCAGCCATGTCCCGGGCTGCGGCGAGGGCACGATCGAGGTCGGCGGCGATCTGCAACGTGTCAAGTAGGATGCGTGCATCGTCTGCGGCTGCTTTCCAGCGGGAGTCGACGCCGCTGAAGAAGCACGCCCCGCCGAGCATCCTGGTGATCTCGTCCGCGGCGAAGATCGCGGTCGCTCGTTCCCGGTTGGGTTCGCCGAGCTGCGTCAGGTCGACGACCGCAAGCTCGACGTCGGCGTTGAGCATGGCGCGCCCGAGAGCATCGACACACTCGGTCAGCACCTCCGGCTCATGCACTCCCGACACGATCAACGCGAACACCTCGTCATCGATGCGTAGCGGCCGCAGAGATTTGGCCGCGCGCGCTTCCGCGACCTGCGCGATTCGTTCCTCGCGCCCGAGGACGAACCCTTCCATCGCCGCCGCAACGGCGCGCTGCGAAAACTCTTCCAGGGACTCCTTCTCATCGAGGCCATCGATGGAGCGAAGCGCGAGCAGAACCGCTTGAATCGCCGATGTGGGTGTGAGGTCGAGCAGAGCGAGGCGACGACCAAGTAGGCTCAGCACCGCAAAGCACTCGCGGAAACCGAACGACTCGTAGTCCCCATTGGCACGCTCATCCCGAGGCAGCTCGCTCAACAGCGGTAGGAGCGGTGAGACTTCCGCAGCGAGGTCCGCGTACGGGACCCCTCCCGTTGCTGGCCTTGCGTCTTCGAGGAAGGCCTCGAAGCGATCTACGGCGGACTCCCCATCGCTCACAATCCCCCGACTCTATCACTCTTTGGGTGGGCGATAATCCGCCGTGATATAAGCGGCGTTGCATGGCTGCCACAATTCTCGTCGTCGACGATGAAAAGAACATCCGGCGAACCTTGCGGATGGTGCTCGAGGGTTCTGGGTTTAACACCCTCGAGGCGTCCTCAGCGGAAGAGTGCCTCGAGACGTTGGGCGGTCAGGAGGTCGACCTCCTCATCCTCGACGTTCGCCTTCCGAAGATGAGCGGCATCGAAGCGCTGGAAAAGATCCGCAGCAAACCGGAGACGCGAAGGCTCCCGGTGCTGATGGTCTCCGGCCACGCGTCGGTCGCCGAGGCGGTTCAGGCCGTGCAGCTCGGGGCGACCGATTTTTTCGAGAAGCCGCTCGATCGGGACCGCATTCTGGTCACCGTTCGCAACGCACTACAGACCTGGCAGCTCCAACGCGAGGTCGAGCAGCTGCGCGCCGATGTCGAGCACCGGTACGAGATGATCGGCGAGAGCCCTGTCCTACGCTCGCTCTTCGCCCAGCTCGAGAAAGTCGCCCCGACGAACGGGCGTGTGCTCATCTCCGGGGAGAGCGGGACCGGCAAGGAGCTGATCGCCCGCGCGATTCATCGACTCAGCCCGCGCGCGGAGCAGCCCTTCGTCAAAGTGAACTGCGCGGCAATCCCGGCCGAGCTGATCGAGAGCGAGCTATTCGGTTACGAGCGCGGCGCATTCACCGGCGCGCAGGGCCGCAAGAAGGGCATGTTCGAGCTCGCCAACGCCGGTACGCTGTTTCTCGACGAGATTGGCGACATGAGCGCGAGCGCGCAGGCCAAGGTGCTGCGCGCGCTTCAGAGCGGGGAGATCTCTCGCGTCGGTGGCGAAAAGCCGATCGCTGTCGACGTCCGTGTGTTGGCCGCGACCAACAAGGACTTGGAGCTCGAGGTCAAGGACGGGCGTTTTCGCGAGGATCTCTATTTTCGCCTCAATGTCGTCCCTATCGTGAGTCCCCCACTCCGGGAGCGTAAGTCCGACATCCTCTTGTTGGCCAAAGGCTTTCTCCAAGAGTTTTCGGTCGAGAACGGGTTGCGCGAAAAGCCGATCGACGAAGAGGTCCTCGAGGCGCTCGCGGAGCGACCGTGGCCTGGGAACGTGCGGGAGCTCCGGAACGTCGTGGAGCGGATGGCGATCTTGAGCGGCGACCGGATCACCCTCGACGATCTGCCCGAGGAAGGGGTGCTCAGCGAGGTTCGACGCGAGTCTGCCCCCCCTTCGGACGTGCCCTCGACCCTCGACGATGCCGGCGAACGCCTGACTTTGCGGGAGTATCGGACCCGCGCGGAGAAGGACTACATCCTGCGGACACTCGACGAGGTGGCGTGGAACATTTCTCGGGCCGCGACGATTCTTGGCGTGGAGCGCACCAACCTTCACAAGAAAATGCGGAGCTATGGTATCCGTCGGGAAGACGTATGATCAAGCGATCGCTGAGGCTGATGTGGAGGGGCGCCGTCCTGGCCTTCCTGGTCTACGTCCTCTTCTTCGTTCAGCTCGGTGAGCTGTCGGCTTTCCAGCACCTCATGCGGGTCGCCGATACGGATGAGGCCCAGGAGCTAGGGCGCGAAGTCAGCGCGGCGACCGAGCGAATCAGCAAAGAGATCGGCGGACAGGTGCACGACGTGACGCAGCCCCCCGCTCAGGATGCGGGTGCCTCCCAGGTCCCCGAGGTGGTATCGAACCAGCTCCAGGGCGTCATCGGACATGCGTACGACCGTGAGGACCGCATCGACACCGCTCGCCAAGAGCAGTCTCAGTGACGGAGCGGACGGAGCGGACGGAGCGGCGCCCACCTCAGGGCCACTCGAGCTGAAGGCGCTTCATCTTGCGCCACAGGGTCGTTGGGCTGAGACCGAGGAGGTCCGCCGCCCGTTCCTTGTTCCCTTCGACTTGCTGCAAAACGCGCACGATGGCCTCGCGTTCAACGCCCTGCACGATCTCGGCCAACGACTGGCGTCCCGGATGCAAGGAGGCGCCGTTGCCGTTTGAGTTCGGCATGATGTCGGTGAGATGGACCTGCCCATCCTGCGCCAGGGCCACGCCCTGCTCGATCAGGTTCTCGAGCTCTCGAATGTTGCCGGGGTAGTCGTATCCCAAGAGGTGATCCATCACGCCAGGCCCGAGTGTCGCTCGGCGTGCCATCTTCTTGCCGTACTTCTCGAGGAAGCTGTCGACGATGGGCGAGATGTCTTCTTTGCGTTCCCGCAGGGGAGGAAGCTCGAAACGCGCGACGTTGAGCCGGTAGTATAGGTCCTCACGAAAGCGCTTTTCCTCGATGAGGACTCGGAGCTCCTGGTTGGTTGCGGCGATGATGCGCGCATCGACGTTGATCGAGCTGTTGTCGCCCAGCCTGCGGATCTCGCCCTCTTGAATCGCGCGCAGCAGCTTCGCTTGCAGTGACGGCGGGGTCTCGGCAATCTCGTCGAAGAAGAACGTTCCGCCGTTGGCTTCTTCGAACAGCCCCTTGCGTGTTTGCACCGCGCCCGTAAACGCGCCGCGCATGTGCCCGAAGAGCTCGCTCTCCAGAAGGGTCTCGGTGAGCGCTGCGCAGTTGATCGAGACGAACGGCCGCTCCGCGCGCAGCGAGTTGGCGTGAATGGCACGCGCGACCAACTCCTTTCCGGTTCCGCTCTCGCCGGTGATCAGTACCGTCGCGTCGGTAGGGGCAATGCGGACGATACGCCCGAGGATGTCGCGGATCTCCGCCGACTGTCCGATGATGTTGCCGAAGTTGTAGCGCTCGCGAAAATCTTCCGCTACGGCGCTCCGCTCGCCCGCGAGTTCCCACCGGCGGGCGGAGCGCGCGACCTTCACGAGAAGCTCGTCCTGCACAAACGGTTTCTGAACGAAGTCGCGTGCGCCGAAGCGCATCGCCTCCACGGCGTCTTCGATGGTGCCGAAGGCCGTCATCACGATTACCTCGGTCGACGGCGATGTCTCGCGCGTGCGCTGGAGCACTTCCAAGCCGCCCACGTCTCCCATCCTCAGATCGGTGATGACGAGGTCATAGCCGTTGTCGGCCACCATCGTGCACGCGGCGTCGCCGCTTGCCGCCTGGTCGACGTCATAGCCCTCCGCCAGCAGCATCTCCGAAAGCATGCCGCGCGCGCTGTCCTGATCATCGACGATGAGAATCCTGGCCATCCCCCAACCGGTTCCGTCTAGCCCTGACCTTACCGCAAATCGTCGTCTTGTGCCCGAGCTGTCAATCGAGCACGTCGCGCATCGCCGCCACCACCTCATCCCGGAGCTCGGCGGGGAAGATGAGCCGCGGTCGCTCGATGCGCTTGTTGCGGAGCTGGCCGAGAAGGAAAGAAGCATCGCCGAGGCGCTGCAGGGGTTGGTGGCGGAGCGTGACCCACATGCCATCGGTGCTGCCATCCGTCGGCTCGCTGTAGGGGACATCCTCGGCGACATCGAGCCAGACCGTGAGGTCCGCGCGATGCCCTCTTGCCGCCACGACTTCCTCTGCCCGGGCCCGCGCCTTGCTCCACAGGTCCGGCCGGTCGTCTGGAAGCGGTAGCGTTTTCGGGAGCTGCCTGCACCGAAGACGCTTGCTGAGCTGCGCCAGCGTGGGGTCGCCCCCATGCTCCCATGCGCCGAGGCATGTAAGCAGCTCTGCATCGTCCATGCGAAGATGTTCGGCGAGCGACACAGGCTCACCGAGGGCGGCCGCTCGAAATGCAGGCAGCAATGGGTCGGGAGGAGTGCCGGCGGAGATCAGTTCGCTCACTCGCGTGAAGATGGCGCGCACCAAGGCATCGGCCGCGCGCGTGGTCTTATGGTGATAGACCTGCTGATGCATGAAGTGTCGGCCGAGGAAGAAACTCTCGGCCGGCGGCAAGCCCTTCGGGCCCTGCACTGCAAGAACCCATCGGTCGTCCACGCACGCAAAGGTCAATGCCTGAAGCAACCAGTCGAGGTCGTACAAGCCATAGCGGACGCCTGTCATGTGGCTGTCGCGCAAGAGGTAGTCGGCGCGGTCGACGTCCAGCGTGCCGCTGACGCTTTGGCTGAGGTACCCGAGCCGGTAGTCGCCCTTCAGCAAGCCCGCGACCCGCTCGGCCATGCCCGAAGAGATCGCCTGCAGGGCTTGGTGCACCTCCGTCGAGGGGTCGAGTATGATCTCCTGCGTCCACAGTTCGTGGTGTTTGGCATGCGGGAGCACCTCTTCGAACAGGTGCGAGAACGGCCCGTGGCCCAGGTCGTGCAGCAGCGCCGCGGCCAACCCTTCGGCCCTCGCCTCGTCGTCGAGCCTTTGGTCGGCGGGTAGCTCGTCGCTGCACGCATCGATCCGGCGTTGAAGGGACTGCATGATGTGCGCGGTACCCACGGCATGCGAGAAGCGCGTGTGCTCTGCCCCCGGAAACACGAGCGAGGCGAGCCCGAGCTGGCGAACACGCCGCAGCCGCTGCACTTCCCGAGTATCGAGGAGGGAGCGGATCACCCGCTCCGCCATGCCTTCGAAGGCGATCAAACCGTGGACCGGGTCCCTCAGGATCACCCTTTACGGTACCACCGCCCGTTCAAAACGCCAGCGTTCCGAAGCGTCCGTCTCTGGGCACATCGAAGCTCGATCCTCGACGGACCACCGCGACGGTGTCCGGCTGCCATAGCGGCAGGACGGGAAGGTCCCGGGCGAGGATGCTCTGGACGCGCTCGTAGGCTGCTCGCCGCTCGTTCTGATCGACTCGGGTTCTCCCCAGCTCGAACAGCCGGTCGAGCTCGTCGTTCCGGTAGCGCCATCGGTTCGCGCCTTCGCTTTGCGGGCCAGGGATCCGCGAGGAATCGAAGAACCAGCTCAGCACGTGCGGCTCGATCACCTCGGGCACTTGCAAGAGCGTGATCTCGAAGCGGCCGCGGTTGAGGTCGGAGATCAGCGTCGCGGCCTCCGAGGGGCGGACGTCCACCTCGATGCCGACGTCGCCCAACATCGCCGCGATCGCGCGCGCGACCGATTGGCGAAAACGCTCGGAGGTGGTTCGAAGTGCGAGGCGGAGACGCGGTTCCGGGCCTGGTGGATCCGGGAACCCGGCGGCGTCGAGAAGCGAACGCGCTTCGTCGGGGTCGAAGCCCATCGGTGGCAATGCCTCGGTGTCGGCCCAGTGGTCGTGCGGGATCCAGCTGTCCGTGACCCGGGCAAGTCCGTCGTACTTCGCGCGAACCAGGAGGTCCCGGTCGATCGCGTGTCCAATGGCGCGCCGCACTCGAACGTCGCCGAGCTTGGGCGAGGCGGTGTGGAACCCGAGATACATCGTCGAGATTCCCGGAGCACGTCGTGTCTCGAACCGGGGATCGTCCTCGAAGAGGGGAAGCAGGAGCGGAGGAATCGACGCAATTGCGAGGTCGCCCTGCCCTGCGAGCATCCGAAGTGCGCGCGTGTTGTCGTCTCGGATGACGACCAGTCGCAGGCTCGGGTACTTCGGCTCGCCGCGGTGCCAGTGAGGGTTCGCGCGCAGCTCGAGAACGCCTGGATCGCGCTTGACCAAGCGGTAGGGGCCGGCGCCGATTGGGAAGGGGTCTTCGGGCGTTGCGACGCGCCGAAATGCATCCTCGCTTCGGACGATCGGGAGCTCGAGGTCGGTCATGAAGGTGGCGTGGGGCTCGCGGAGGATGAACACGATCGTCCGCGGGTCGGACACCTGCATCTCCGCGATCCTTCGATAGGTGTGCGCGTAGCGGCTCCGGAGCTCCGGATCGACGACGCCCTCGAAGGTGGCGACCACATCGTGCGCATCGAGAGTGCTTCCGTCGCTGAAAAGCAAGCCCTCCCGGAGCCGAACCTCGAAACGCGTCGGGCTCGACGCCGTCACCGACTCTGCGAGGTCCGGAACCACTTTGAGGGTCCGCGGATCGATCGTGACGAGCGAAGCAAAGAGAAGCCTCGAGACGCGCAGCCCGTACGGGTCGCCGACGAAGCGCGGGTCGAGCTGCTCTGCGTCCCGGGGGAGCATCACGACCAGGGCGTCCGAGTCGGGGGGCATGGGCTCCGTGCAGCCGACGCCGATCACTAGGACCAGAAGCAGGGCGCTGCTAGGGTGCAGGCGATGGCGCACAGAGTGCTTCTTTGTTTCGCGATCGTTGGCCTGCTGGTCGTGAGCCCTGGTGCGCGCGCCAAGGGACCCGAGCCGGTCGCGCAAACCATCGCGAACCTCGTGCGGCAGGCCGGACTTGGCAATGGGCTCGGGATTCATGTCGTTCGCTTGCACGATGGTGTCGAACTGTACCGCAATCGGCCCGAGCGCCCCCGAAATCCGGCGTCCAACCAGAAGCTTCTCACCTCGGCGGCCGCTCTTTGGCGACTGGGTCCTACGTTCCGCGCCGCCACGAAAGTCGAAGGCGCCATCGAGAACGGCCGCGTAGCCACGTTGGTGGTGCGACCTTCCGGGGATCCAACGTTCGGATACGCCGGGTTGGCCGCGTTGGGCGAGGCCGTGCATCTGCGCGGGGTGGATACCGTCGATCGGATCGTCATCGATGACAGCTACTTCGACGATCAGATCCTCCCGCCTGCGTTCGAACAACAACCGAGGGAGGCAGCAGCCTTCCGTTCCGCGATCTCGGCGTTTGCGGTGAACCGGAACAGCTACGTCGTCCACGTGGGTCCCGGGCCAAAGGTGGACGATCCCGGACGCGTCCGGGTGCTCGCGGGCGCCTACGTGCGAGTCGAGAACCGCACCGTAACGACCGCGGGAGGCGCGCCAACGCCTCGGATCGACCACAAGTTGACCGACGACGGGCACCTCGCCGTTCGCGTCGACGGAGCGATTCCGAAGCAGGTCCGAACGTTGTACTACCGGCGCCGGGTACCGGACCCGAAAGCCTATGCGGCGAGCTTGTTGGTCCGGGCGTTGAAGAAAGCTGGAGTCGAGGGCGCGCTAGCTGTGGAGTACGGGGTGGCGCCGGAACGGCAGCCGTTGATCGCCGACATGCCCTCCCCGCCACTGAGCTCGATGCTCTATTCCGTGGGCAAGTGGAGCGACAACTTCGCGGCTGAGATGTTGCTGAAGATCATGGGGGCGCAGGTGCAGCAGCCTGGCAGCTCCGCGCAAGGGGTCATCGCGGTACGAGAAGAGCTGATGAAGAGGGGCGTCGATACGGAGGGCCTGGTGATGGTCAACGGTTCGGGCTTGTTCGACGGAAACCAGGTCGCGCCACGGCACGTGACGCAGACTTTGATCGCCGCATATCGTGATCCCGCGATCCGAGCAGAGTACGTCGCCCACCTGGCCGTCGGTGGCTCCGACGGGACCTTGAAGTCTCGCCTCGAAGATCTTCCGCGCCCCAGGATGGTCCGGGCGAAAACCGGAACTCTCAGAGATGTGATCGCGCTGTCCGGCTATGTGCTCGGAGAGCCAGACCGCTCGGTGGCGTTTAGTTTCTTGGCAAACGGGATCGCCGGCAAGCAGGGAGACGCGAAGAAACTGGCCGACAACATCGTGAGAGCACTCGCCAACTACGCTGTCCCGTGAAGATGATGCGCCCCGTTCTTTTCCTTTTTGTCTTTGCTGCCCTGGCCCCCACGGGTTGCGCGGGGAGCCAGAAACCCTCACCGGAAGGCCGAACTCTCATGCCGCCGCCCGTCGCTCCGATCCAACCGCACTCCATGACCCTGCACGGCGACACACGCGTCGATGACTATTTCTGGCTTCGCGACAAGGGGACACCCGCCGTGACCGCCTACCTCGAGGAGGAGAACGCGTACGCCGAGGAGCGCATGGCGCCGACCGTCGGGCTCCAAAAGACGCTGTACGACGAAATCCTCGGACGCATTCAAGAGACTGACCAGAGCGCGCCATATCGCAAAGGCGCCTTCGAGTACTACCATCGCACTCAGGAAGGGAAGCAGTACCGGACCTATTGCCGGCGCCAGCCTGGCAATACGGAAACCGAACAGGTGCTTCTCGACATGAACGCGCTCGCCGAAGGGCGCCCGTTCCTCGGGCTGGGCGCCTACGAGGTGTCCCCGGACGGACGCTATCTCGCGTTCTCCCTCGATGACACCGGCTTCCGCGACTACACACTTCAGATCAAAGACCTTCGATCGGGCGAGCTGCTTCCCGCACGAATGGCAAAGGTGAAGTCGGCCGCCTGGGCAAGCGACAGTCGCACGCTGTTCTACACCGTGGACGACGACACCAAGCGGCCGCACCAGGTTCGACGGCACGAGCTCGGCTCGGGGGGCGAAGACGCCCTCGTGTACCGGGAGGACGACGAGCGCTTCCGAGTCGCGGTATGGCGCTCGCGTAGTGGCGAGTACGTTTTTCGAGGCGCGTTCAGCCACACGACGACCGAGATCGGATTCGTGTCGGCCGCCGAACCCGCGGGCGACTGGCGGGTCGTCGCGGAGCGCAAGCAAGACCACGAATACATGGTCGCCCACCGCGGCCGTGACTTCTTGATCCGCACCAACGATCGCGGCCGCAACTTCCGACTGGTCCGGACTCCGGTCGTCAGCCCCGGCCCCGCTTCCTGGAAGGAACTGGTGGCGCACCGCGACGCGGTGATGCTCGAAAGCTTAGATGTGTTCGAGGATTTCCACGTGCTGCTCGAGCGCGAAAAGGGGCTTCCACATCTTCGGATCTCGGCCTTTGGTGATGGCAGTTCCCATCGAGTGGTGCTCGACGAGCCTGTGTACGCGCTGTACCCGGGCAACAACGAGGAGTTCACCGCGGGCGTTTTTCGCTTCGGGTACGAGTCGCTGACGACGCCCGACTCCGTGTTCGACTACGACGTGGCGTCAAAGCGTCGAAGCCTGGTGAAGCAGGTCGAGGTCCTGGGCGGGTACGACCCGTCCGACTACCAATCGGAGCGCGTCTGGGCGACGGCCGAAGACGGCACCCGAGTTCCAATTTCGGTGGTCTACAAGAAAGGCACACCGAGGGACGGCTCCGCTCCGATGCTGCTCGTGGGCTACGGGTCGTATGGCTACCCGTACCCAACGGGGTTCTCCCATGCGCGCGTGAGCCTGCTGGATCGCGGCATGATCTACGCCATCGGTCACATTCGTGGCGGAGGCGAGCTTGGGAAGCCGTGGCACGACGAAGGCCGAATGCAGAACAAGATGAACACCTTCACGGATTTCATCACGGTTGCCGAACACTTGATCGCGAACGGATACACCTCGAGTGAGCGTCTTGCCATCCAAGGAGGCAGCGCCGGTGGCTTGCTGATGGGCGCGGTCACCAACATGCGGCCCGACCTGTTCGGCGCGGTCGTATCGCTCGTCCCCTTCGTCGACGTCCTCAACACCATGCTCGACGACAACCTCCCGCTCACGGTGGGCGAATACGAGGAATGGGGAAACCCAAACGAACGCGACGCCTACTTTCGCATCAAGGCGTACTGCCCATACACCAACATCGCCCCGCGCCCGTACCCAAGGATGCTAGTCCGCACATCCCTCAACGACAGCCAAGTGATGTACTGGGAGCCCGCAAAATACGTCGCCAAGCTCCGTGCCCTAAAAACCAACGACGCCCCCCTACTCTTCAAGATCAACCTAGAAGCCGGCCACGGCGGAGCCTCCGGCCGCTACGACTACCTCAAAGAAACCTCCCTAGACTACGCCTTCATCCTCACCCACCTCCCATAAAAGGGGACAGTCCCCTTTTTCAAAGGGTTAATTCTGGAGGAGTTCGCCGGGGCTTCTAGCGGCGGTTCCGCCGGGAGCGCGGGGCCGGAACCGAGTTGCCGGTCTTGCACGCCAACCAATGCAGGATGTCCAAGGATGAAAGGAGGCCAACGACCTTGCCGCCAGTGTCGACGACGGGGAGCCGGTGGATGCCTTCGTACGCCATTAGCGCGGAGGCCTTCGATAGCGACTGCTCCTCGTGCAGCGTGAATGTCATCGGGGTCATGATGTCCCGTACCAGACCGTCGCGCGTCACCCCGTGGCGAAGCAGGTCGGTCCTGGAGACAACCCCCACCGGCGCGCCCTCGGCATCGACCACGGGCGCGCCGCTATACCCGCCCTCCAGCAGGCAACTCGCCAACGCCGGCAAGCTCACGTCTTCGGCAACGCACTGGACGTTGAGGCTCATGATTCGTGAGACCGGCGTGGAATCGGCACGCTGGTGCAGCTTCCGTAGCAACCCCTCGCGCTCACCCGCTGCGAGAAACCGTCGAAGAGACTGTCGCGGGGTGGGCGCGCTGCTCTCGTAACAATGCAGGAGGCCGCTTTGCTCTTCGCGGTCGAAGGAAAGCCCGATGTACTCCTCGCAGTCGACGCATTCGTTGACCCGCACGGTGCGCATCCGCCGAGGACAGTAGACGGTCGAATACGAGGAGGTCGTCCCATCCGCCGCCAGAGTCTGGCGAACGCGAATCTCGAGCTCGTAGTAAGGGGCCCTCGCAACCATCGGCATCCCTGTGGAGAGAGTATGCTGAACGAGATTCGGTATCAACATCGGCCCCGGCGCCGCGACTTAACCCTTCCAAAAAGGGGACTGTCCCCTTTTTGGAAGGGTTAAATTGGAAACGCCGGTGAGGGGGGCTCACCGGCGTTTGGGGGTGTGGGTTGGGGTTACTCTTTGATTTGGCGACGAATCTTGCCAAGGGCTTGTTCTTGGAGTTGGCGGATTCGTTCGCGCGATAGGTTGTACTTGTCGCCGATTTCCTTGAGGGTGAGCTCGTCCTCGTCGTCGAGGCCGAAGCGCCATCGGAGGATGCGGGCCTCCATCGGGGTCAGCGTGTCGAGGAGCCTGCGCACCTCGTCGCTCCACTTGCGGGAGACGAGCTGCTCGTAGGGGGTCGGCACGTTTTCCTCTTCGAGGAAGTCGATGAACTTGCGGCCGTCCTCATCGTTGACCGGACGGTCGAGAGAGAACGGGGTTTCGGCCCAGTAGCCCTTGATCTTCTCGAGCTTCTCGGCGGCGATGCCGGTCTCCTTCTCGAGCTCTTCGGGCGTCGGCTCCATGCCGGTCCGAGTCGCGATGGCCTGCGTTGCGCGCGCCACCCGGTTGTACGTGTCGAGCATGTGAACCGGGATACGAACCGCGCGGCCCTTGTCGGCAAGAGCTCGGCTGATCGCGTGGCGAATCCACCACGAAGCGTAGGTGCTGAAGCGGTAACCACGGTTGTGGTCGAATCGCTCGACGGCCTTCATGAGACCGATGTTGCCCTCTTGGATGAGGTCGATGAGTGGCAGCCGGCCGCGGTTGTAACGGCGGGCAATCGACACCACGAGACGCAGGTTGGCGGCGACGAATCGGTTCTTCGCTCGCTGCTGCCCATCTTGCGCGCCGCGCACGTGTTGCAGGTACTTCTTGAACGTGGGGGTCACGCGGACGTGATCACCGACGATGTCGCGCTCGTCCGCGAAGTCACCGGCGAGGCGGTGCACCGCGCGGTCCGACTCCTGGACGAAGAGACGGTCGCTGTCGAGCTCGCGCATCTTGGTCGAGAGCTGGAGACAAAGGTCATTCCAACGCGTCTCCTGTCGCTTGCCGAGCTTCTCGGCCTTCGCGCTCTTACAGAGCTTGCGAAGCGAAGCGATTTCCGGAAGCGGTTCTTCCTTGACGCGCGCCTCGATGACGGCGGCCACGCTCTCGAAGCACGAGGGGTAGCTGAGCAGAGCCTCCCAGTAGGCGATTTCGAGCCGCTCGACTTGCTTAGCGGCCTCGATCTCTTCCTGGGGGGTGAGCACGCGATGACCGATCATCTCTCGGAAGTACCGAGTGAGGGTCGAATCTCCGGCGCCTTGCCGCTCGAACTCCTTGAGAGCCTTTTCGCTCTCGACGCGAGCCTTTTCGAGCTGCTCCTTGCTGGGCTCGACCGAGGGGGCGGCCGGAGCCACGCCTGCCTTGGCCTCGGTGGGCTTTTGAACCTCGGCCTCAGCCTTCGGCTCCGTTTGCTTGGATGCCTTGGCCCGAACCTGGCTCTTCTTCCCAGACCGTCCTGTCGCCGCTGTTCTTGTTACTGCCTGTCTTGCCATTTTGCCTCTCGCCTTCCGGTGGCGCCCCGCGATGTGTGGCACCCCGATTACTGGCTGAACACTCGAAACCGCCCGACTCTTCCACCGGGCATGAACCAATCGTCGTGGCCCAACAGAGATGCACGCACCGTGCCGGAATGTGGTCCGCTGCGGAATCGCGCTCTCGAACCAGATGGCTTTGTCGTTGTGGTAACAAGGAGTATATGGGTCCTCGATTGATCTTGGGAAGGGGTATTCGGAGTGTTTCTGCGGGCGAATTCCAGTGACAATCCCGCTCGTCGCGAGCTACTGGAATCCGTACGAGGACGCCTCCCCCTTGCCGTCAAGACTTTGTGCGTCACCCTACTTTCCGCCGCGGCCACGGCCGGCTACGCATGGGTCGTCGGGCCGCTGGTGCACGCTTTGGAAGGCAATTCGGGTTCCGAAGTCACATCAGGGGCACTCCAGGTCCCCGGTCTCTCCGTTGCGCAGATCGTCTGGCTGCTCGTCGCACTGGGCCTTCTCAGAGCGGTTTCAGAGACTGTTCGAGCCAATTTGAGCGCCAAGCTCCAGCTCGGTGTGGTGCGGGAATTCCGGGGCAAAGTGCTCGCGCATGTCCTTCGCCTCGAGCCGACGACCCTCCTTCGCTGGCCCAGTGGCGAGCTGGCGTCCCGCATTCAAGTCGAGGTGCATGGGGTTCGGACCTTGCTCCATTTGGGTGTATCCCAGGGCATTCGGAGCATAGTGGTGGCTACAGCTCTAGCCAGTGTGGCTCTAGGGGTGGACACTGCACTAGCCATCCCAGGCCTCTTGGTGGTGCCCCTGGCGGTCGCTGCCGTCGTCTTCCTGGCCCGTCCGGCGAGGAGGCTTCAGCGTGAACTCTTCGCCGCCGAGTCATCGGTTGTCTCCGATACGGCCGAGGCCATCGACGGGGCCGCCGTCCTCCGGGCGTACGGGGCCGTGAGATCGATACAGAGCAAAATCGGCCTTCGAGCTGGCCATTCGGAAGGGCGCGGGATCGCGGCGGAGACGTGGAGCACCGCTGCCGGGCCTCTCGTCGAGCTGGCTGGGGCTCTCAGTATCGCGATGGTATTCGCGCTCGCTTGGTCGCAGCGAGGTCCGGTGGACCTCGCTGCGACAGGCACGGTGCTGGTCGCTCTCGTGCTGATGTATCGGCCCCTGCACGGTCTTGCCCAGGCGGTGTTCGGTTGGTGGTCCGGCCTGGCTTCGCTCGATCGCTTGGATGAGCTTCTCCGGCTGCCCATCGAACCCCTCGCCACTGCCGAGCAGCCGGTGCGCCCCATCGCATCCCTTGGCCTCGAGGACCTTTGCTTTGGCTACGACGACCAGCCGGTGTTGACCCATGTGACCGCGTCCTTTCGTTCCGGGGAGCTGGTCGTGATCAGCGGCCGGAGCGGCGCGGGCAAGTCGACACTGCTCGGCCTGATCGCAGGCGTTCTCCCGCCCGACAGCGGCCAGGTGGTGATCGACGAGGGCCCTACCCCGCGCGCCGTGCTCGCCGGAGCGACCGCATGGATGCCGCAGGCCCCAGTGCTCTTCCGCGACACAGTTCTGCGCAACGTGGCGATCGGCGCGGCGCATCCCGACCGGGCGCGTGTGATCGAGGTGTGCCGTCGGGTCGACGCGCACGAGTTCATCGCCGAGCGGCGCGGGGGCTACGACGCGGTGCTTCAAGAAGGCGGGAGCGACCTCTCGGTGGGTCAGCGACAAAGGATCATGTTGGCGCGCGCCCTCTACCGCGCAGCGCCTGTGATGCTTCTTGATGAGCCGAGTTCCGCGCTCGGCGACGAGCAGGAGCGCAACGTGATTCACGTGTGTCGTGAGTATGTCGAGCGCGGCGGTTTGGTTGTCGTCGCGACGCACCGCGAGGATTTCCTGCGCCACGCGGACCGCGTGTTAGAGCTGCGAGACGGAACGGTGACCGAGTGGGAACGACGAACTTCAGACGCGCTACTGCACTAACTGCCCTCGTGGTGCTGACCGCTTGGAGCGGGCAGGCGCTGGCCAATCCGGACCCCGTCGCCATTGCGAACGCAGTCCGAGCCCTCGAGGGAGACCACGACCAGGCTGTCGCTGCGGTCTACGTGCTGCAGGCTGGCGGCGAGAGATCAGCCCGACAGATCCGGGACGCCTGGCCCTCAATGTCGTCGCTCGGGCAGAAGCGAGCGCTCGTCGCCCTTGCTCAACTCGCGAAGGAGCACGGTGCGGCCGTCGACGTTCTGATTGAGGCGGCGCGGTCCGACGATGAGGAGATCCGCAACCGCGCGTTGCTGATCTTGAGGCGGACCACTCCCCGCGGAAGGGATGGGTTGGTCGCGCTGCTCGGCGATCCGATCGTCGGCGACCGGGCCGCCGCGTCGTTGGCGCGGTCGGACCCTGACTTTGCGATCGAACCAATGCTGCAAGCGATAGCGAGTCCGGGAGGTGAGGGTCGTCCTGGGCTCCGGAGCGCGCTTGGCATTGCGGTGCAGCACGCCCGCGGCAGCGTGAAGGAGCGCCTTCGCGCGTGGGTCGCTGGCAGTCCTCCGGCTGGCGCGGCTGCAAGCGTCGCGCTCGGCCTGGCCTTGCTCGACGAGCACCGCGAAGATGTCGCGGCGCTCATCGAGTATGCGGTCGTCGGGTCGCCCGACTTCGCGACGAAGTGGCGGCTCCTTCAAAGCGCCGGCGCTGCGGGCTCGAGCGACGAGGTGGACCGGTGGGTGCGGTCCCAGCTGGCCGGCCCAGAGGAATGGATGATTCGTCAGTCCGCGGTCGACGCGATCACCGCGCGCGGGCATCGCGAGGACGCTCGCGCTTCGTTGACCGACCCCTACCCGCGTGTCCGCTCGCGCGCCGCTACCGCGCTATCTGGGGATTCGGAGACGCTGGTGCAACGAGCAACGCTCGCCCGGCGAGACACCTGGCCCATGGTGCGCGCCGAAGCGGTGATCAGTCTTCGGACCGAGGGCGATGCGATTCCGGTGCTCGTCGCATCGGTCGACGATTCGATGTCCGTGGTTCGGTCGGCCGCGATCGAGGTTCTTGCCGCCTCCTCGCACGACCAGGGCTGGGAGCGCATCCACCGGAGGCTCCGAGCCCGAAACGAGTGGCCGCAGGTGACCGCCGCCGCCATTGGTTACGTGGTCGCCCACTGTCGGACCGATTCCGTCGACGCCCTGCTCCACATCGTGATGCGCGCCGCTCCCAGCAACGCGCCCACCGAAGACCTCAACAACGCAGCCCGCGCCATCGAGGCCCTGCGGGCGCTCGGGACGTCCGACGCCCAGGCGGCCGTGGAACAGCTCCGATCCACCGATGGGGTTCCGCCCACGCTGAAAATGGCCCTCGAACAGCCCCTACCCGAGGAGGGGGGATGCTCCTCTTTCGGCCGCTAGATTGTCCCTCGCGAATCCGCCGTGTTACTTTGTTTGGGACAGGGGGAAGCATGGGAGTTCGTCTAATTGGCCTAGTGTTGGCTGGGGTGCTGTTGAGCGCCGGTTGTGAACAGATTACGTCCGCTTCAGAGCCTGAGGCTGAGGCCGAACAACTGCCGGAAATCGTCCCGAACCTCCCCGAGGTTCCGACGCTGCCGCCGCCACCGTTTCCAACGACCTACGAGGATGAGTCGTACAGCGTGTATGGCGTTCGTCTGCGGCCGACCAATGTGCTCGACACGGACCTTTCGGTGACGGGCTACATCATGGACATCTACGAGCCTCCGGTCTGCAAGAAGCGGAAGAAAGAGGAGTGCCCCAAGGTTGCTGCGCCGCACATGTTCATCGCGGACACCGCGGACCAGACCGAGCGGGCCCAACAATTGCTCGTCGTAGGTTACGCCGACAACCAGGAGCAACTCGCCCGTGCGCGCCGTGGCCGCAGGACGACGACCATTGCTGGAGCCGTCGTGGTCCCGAGGGACCTCAAAGTTGGCAACAAGGTGCGCGTGAAGGGTCACTTCACGCTGATGTCGTCCGGCGGGTTCAACACGAGCAATGGGCTACTCGAGTACGCATCGCACGACACACTGGCCAAGGCCGAAGCGAAGTAGTCAGGGCGCGGCGACCGCCGCGTCTGTTTCAGAGTCGGCGATCTGATCGAGATCCGGTGCGCCCGCGTCGCCTTTGATCTCGAAACCATCCGCGGTGCGGCCGAAGAGCGAGACGACATCGTCGCCGACCACCGAGATGGCACGGCTATCGTCGACGCGCACGTAGCCGCCTCCGTCTACGGGTGAGCCCGTCCCGAGTGAGACCCGCACTTTGGCGCGCCCCATCTCGAACGTGACTTCGGCCTTTGGCGCGTCGAGCCCGAAGCTCACGAGGTCCTCTGGGCTCGGGCTCTGCAGAGTGCGAACCGGAATCGCAAACTCCCAGTTGCGGAGGTAGTCCTCGATGACTTCGGAATCGGCGGGCGCCTGCTTCGGCTCTTCGAGGGTCCAGGTCTCATCGAAGCCCTCGCCCTCGCGGTGGAGTGCCACCCTTTTGTCCCCCGCGGCGATTCGCACCCCGGTGATCCGTTCGCGAATGACCGCTTCGAGCAACAAGCCGGAGCGCGAGTCGATTTCGGAGCGGCCGGGGCGGTCCCGCTCAAACAGCAGTACGTAAGCCAGCAAGATGGCGGCGACGACGAAGAGGACGATGGGCGTGCGTGCGCTCATGAGCGCCTCGACCACCATACGCCGAAGCCGGCGATCAGCGCCGCCAGCGGCAGGAGCACCACCACCCGGAACAGCAGGTTCTGCAGATCGGCGTCGCTCATGATGACGGCACGCGCGTTGGTCTTGCGCGGCGCGATGTTGATCAATGCCTCACGCTGCGTGAGCCAACCCGATGTGGAGGAGAGGAAATCGATATTGGAGAGCTGCGGGTTCTCGAGGAGCTCGGTCGCCATCCAGTCGGTGTCGCCGATGACCAATAGGCGGCCCGGTGTCGGCCCCTCGTTCTTCACCGGCGTCAAATCATCGCCGAGAGGCGGAACGTACTCCCAGGCCACCGCAAGCGGCACGGCGCTCGGCGGTGTCGGTCCTCCGTTGGCGTCCGGGTCGATCGCGCGCGCCAGGTCGGTTTCCGCGACAGCGTTGAGGCTCGTCCGGAAGAGGACCTCGGCGTCGCTTCCTTTGGCCGCGTCAATCGAACGAGCCACGGCCAACAGGAGACCGCCCCCACGCTTCCGGATGGTGTCGACGAGGCGATGTGTTCCGAGATTGGTCACCAGAAACAGGTCGCCGGGGTTGCCAGGGAGCTGCTGGGCCGGGTCGTTCTCGATGACGAGGTTCTCCCCGACGAGGATCCCCCGTTGCTCGAGCCACGTCTCGAAGCCGGTCGGCGTCAGCGCTTCTTTCTTGAGCACCGGGTCGAACGCGAGGAGCACGTTGCCACCGGAGGTGAGGTAGCGGTCGACCACGGCGACCTCGTCTTCGGCAAATCGGCGCTGGGGGCTCACGACAAACAAGGAGTCGCAGGATTCGGGGACGTCGTCGGTGCGAATCTCGACCGGCTCGACCTCGATCTTCTCCCACTCGAGTTCGCGTACCACCGCGTCGAGGCTGCGGTCGCCGTAGGCTCCCACTTCCCACTCCCCGTGGCCCGCCGTCACGCAGACCTTCGTCGGCTCACCGGTGGTCACTTCGAGGATGGCGCCGGTCAACGCTCTCTCCGACTGCAGGTCCAGCTTGTGGCCGTCCGCGTCATCGAAGGTCTCGAAGTCCTCGACGATCAACTGATGGCGCTCCACCTTCCATTTACGGTCGCCGCTGGTCACGACGACGGGCACCTGGGAGAGCGTTACTTCGCCCGCGAGCCAGCTGTCGATGCCGAATTTGTCCGCGAGGATCTGGTAGCGCGCCTGGTCGCGATCGGGGTCCACCCACTCGACGGTGATCCTATCCGTGACCGCCTTGTACTCTTCGAGGAGCGTCTCGACGTCCGCGAAGTCCTGCTCGTCCCGCCCGAGGAAGACGTAGACTTGAACGTCTTGGTCGAGCTCCCGCAGCGCTTGGTGGCTACGGTCCGAGAGCGTGAACAGGCCGTGGCTAGTCCAGTCCCATCGCTTGTAGTGGCGAGCCGAAAGGTAGTTGACCAACACGACGACCACGAGGCCCAGTACCGCAGTGAGCAGGAGGTTCAGTCGGGTGCGAGGTTGCGCGCTCACCCGTGCCTCCGTGCCTTCAAGGCGCCGATACTCAATCCGACCGCCAGGGTCGCGACCGAGACGTCGAACACCAGGTACCGTGTATCGACCACGCCCTTCGAGAAGCTCCGCATGTGGCCCCACATACTCAGGTACCCGCAAACCTCACGCGCCAACCCATCGAGCACAAACTCGCCGATGCCAAGCGTGAACAGTACGCCAAGAGTCACGAACGAGAGCACCGCTGCGATGATCTGAGTGGGCGCGAGCACGCTCATCAAGAGGCCGACCGCCATGAAGTAGGAGCCCAGGAAGAAGATCCCGAAGTAGCTCGCTGCCGTCGCCCCCCAATCGACGCTGCCATGTTGGCTCATGATCCAGGCGTAGATGAGCGTTGGCAGCCACAACGTGCACCAGATCACGAGGGAGGCCCAGTACTTTCCGAAGATGACGGAGGCCTCGGAGATCGGCGCAGTCAATAGGGCTTCGATCGTGCCCGATTGCTTCTCTCCGGCGACGAGTCGCATGGTGAGGACCGGGACGAAAACTAGAAGTGGGATGAAGAAGAGCGCGCTCCCGCCGAAAAACCCGGCCAGCGGGGACGAGGCTCCCGAAGACACCGCGTTGCGGGAGTAGAACTCGCTGAGCACCCAGAACACGACTCCGTTCCAGACCAACCATGATGTGAGCACCACGTACGCCAACGGGGAGACGAAGAAGGACCCGAGCTCGCGCTTCAAGACGACCCACGCGCTCTTCATGACGCGTCTCCTGTCGCTCCGGGTTTCGTGAGCTCGGCAAACACGTCTTCGAGGCTCGTTTCGGAGTCGTTTGGCGCGAGGTCGGCGACTTTTCGGCCTTCGCGAATGATGATCACCCGGTCACACACCGCCTCGACCTCGGAAAGAATGTGGGTCGAAAGCACGACCGTCTTCGTGCCGCTGAAGCCACGCACCAGTTCGCGGAACTGGCGCACCTGGTTGGGATCCAGCCCCGATGTCGGTTCGTCGAGAATCAGGATCGGCGGGTCAGCGATGAGCGCTTCAGCGAGTCCCACGCGTTGACGGTAGCCCTTCGAGAGTTGCCCGACGATTCGTGTCCGTGCGTCGGCGACGCCCGCCAAGTCGAGTGAGCGGTCGACCGCCTCGGCTAGCTTGGGAACGTTCTTGAGAGCGCCGCGATGGCGGAGGTATTCCTGCACGCGCATCTCGCGGTAGAGAGGCACCCCCTCGGGCATGTACCCGAGGCGCTCGCGGGATCGAATCGAGTCGCTCACCGCATCGATGCCGTCGATCCGAATGTCGCCCGATGTGGGCGCGAGATAGCCGGTCAGCATTCGGAGCGTGGTGGTCTTGCCCGCTCCATTTGGACCGAGGAATCCAACGATCTCCCCTGGTTCAACGCGGAACGATATTTCGTTGACCGCGAGTCGCCTTCCGTACCGTCTGCTGAGCGCCTCGACTTCAATCACGTATTGCCCGTAAGGCGCACGGGGTACTCGATGCGATCCCCCCTTGCAACTGCAGACCTGTCCAGGTGCTGCCGGTTTCTCGCATCCGTGCCCCGTGCTTCCGTAGGATCGCCTTCAGGATGACCCGGATCCCATGGACGGTTCGACTCAGTTGCTGCGCCCTCGCGCTGGTGGGCGGCGGTTCGTTTGCGGGCGCTTCGGAGGCAGGCCCCGCTCCGAGCGCGATCGCGCCAATCGGGATTCGGCCGGCCCCGGCTCCGATCATCGAGCCCGTTCACTCCGAGCCTGGGCCGGAGGTGGTCGAAGTCGTTCCGATTCCGAACCAGGATGTGGCGGGTCTGCGCTTTCCGAGTGGGCTGACGATTCAAGGCGGCACCAAGCGCCGCGCGATCCTCTTCACCTTCGACGACGGTCCTTCGCGGCGGACCACCCCGCGCCTTCTGGACATGCTGGACGACCTCGGCATCAAGGCGGTCTTCTTCGTCAAGACCGAAAGCTTCGGCAACGGCAATCCATGGGAGCGGGAACACGCGGCGATCGTTCGCGACATCGTCCGCCGCGGGCACACCGTCGGTAACCATACGGAGACCCATCGACAGCTTCCCCTGCTTCGCAACGCCGAGATCGAAGCGGAGCTCGCGGTGAGCGAGCGGAAGATCGAGCGCGCCATCGGAAGCGAGCTGAGGCTGATCAGGCCCCCAGGCGGCGCCCTGTCCGAGCGCGTCGAGCAACTCCTTGGGGAGAACGGATACACCAGCGTGATGTGGGCGCTGTACGGTGGTGACCTCGAGGTCAGCACGCCCGAAGATGTGGTTCGGACCTTTTTCCGGGTCCTAGACCGCCGGGAGCGAGAAGTCGGCGACCGAGGGGGCATCGTCCTCATGCACGACACCAAACCACACAGCCTCGACGCCGTGCCCCGTTTGGTGAGCGCTCTGCAGGCGCGCAATTGCAAGCTCCTCGCCGAGGGCGAAGAGCTGTACGACATCGTCGATGACCTGGGCTACTTCATTCCAGGGCACGAGCCCGACCAGACGCTCGACGAGCGTCAGGAAGAGCTTCGAGAGCGCACAGAGCGTGCGTGCAACACCCTCGCGCTTCGCTGATCAGTCTCGCGTGGCGAGGATGCGCCACACCGGTAACCCGTCTTCGATGGCTCGCCTCTCGCGATTGGAGCGCGCGTGGAACGGGTTCGCGTCGACGTACCCACCGTCCGAAGCGAGCGTGAAGCCCGCCGTCTTGCGAAGCTGAGCTACGTACTGCTCGGCCCGATGCTCGACGTCGGTTTGAATGAAGAGCTCGCCCCCGGGCGCCATCAGGCGGCCGAGCTCCGTCAGCAGGTCCTCACCGATGACTCGCCGCTTGTCGTGCCGCTTCTTCCACCATGGGTCGGGGAAGTGGAGCGCCACCCGTTGAACCGATCGGGCTGGTTCAGCTCTTTTCAAGATTTCACGCGCATCCCCGCAGAGAATCGCGACATTTTGGAGATCGTGTTTTGGGAGCCGCTGGTTGATTTTGTAGGCGAGCTTGGTCTTGACCTCGATGCCGATGATGCGGCTCTCGGGGAAGGCGGTGGCACGCTCGAAAAGGGACAAACCACGGCCAAAACCGATGTCTAACTCGATCGGGCCTTGCCCTGCGATGAGGTCGATGAGCGAAAAACGGCCCTCCGGGGCCCTCGGGGCCTCGTCTCGGTAGAGCCACCGTAGGTCCGAATCCGACACCCGCGCTCCCTACCGGGGCCCGCCTAGGGGGTCAAACCGGGCGTTCCGCTTCTTGACCGGGAAGGTGCCGATCGCGTATGTCAGCGAGCATACATCTAGGTGAACGGGGCTTGAGTCGATGAGGATTCTAATCGTCGAAGACAGCGTGACCATACGCAAGGTCATGGAGATGACTTTCGCGGGGGAAGACGCGGAGCTGCTCGCCGTCGAGAGCGGCGAGCTTGCACTTCAGCACGGGCGTGACTTCGGTCCGGACGTCGCATTCATCGATGCGTCGTTGCCCGGGATCGACGGGTACGAAGTCACCCGGGCCATCAAAGGCGACCCACAGCTAGCGGGCACCTCGGTGATCCTGATGGCCAGCCAACATCGCCCCCTCGACGAGGCGCGCGCCTCCGAGGTCGGCGCCGACGACCACATCCTAAAGCCGTTCGACACGCAGGAAGCCATCGACAAGGCCACCGGCCTCGCCGGCAAGGCGGCGAGCCTCTCGGACGCTCCCTCGATCCCCGTCGCGCGTCCCGCTGTCTCGGATGCGCGTCCCGCTGTCTCCGATGCGCGTCCCGCGACGGGCCCACCTAGGCCGATCTCGCGGCCTTCGTATCGGCCCACCCCGCCGCCGCTGCCTATCAATGGTCCCTCTTCGCGGCCGATGGCACCGACGCCTATGACCAGCACGCCACTGACTGGCGCACACGTCTCGGTTGCGCCTGCCGCCGCATCGTTCTCTTCGGAGCCAGCGGCTGCCGTGATTGCCTCCACCTCGTTGCCAGCGCAAGCCCGCGCGGTGGCCAACGAAGCGCTGTCGCATTCGGTCGTCGAACGCCTCGAGACGCTGGGGCTTACCCCCGACCAGGTTGAAGGCGTGCTGAAGCTCTCCGCCGAAGTCGTGGAGCGTGTGGTTTGGGAGGTCGTTCCCGAGCTCGCAGAGGCGATGATCAGTGAGGAATTGCACCGTCTCGTCGGCGACTGAGGCTTGACTGCCCCGCGATTTCACCGCACACGATCGGTCGGATGAGCGAACCGTCTGAGGAGATGCCCAAGCAGTACTCGCCGGCCGAGAGCGAGACCCGCTGGTATGAGTTCTGGGAGGCTTCGGGGTACTTCAACGCGTCTGAAGATCCCGAAGACCATCGGCCGACGTACACCCTGGCCATTCCCCCTCCCAACGTCACCGGCTCGCTTCATATGGGGCACGCGTGCCGGACGACCTTCGAGGACGTCCTGTGCCGCCATAAGCGAATGCAGGGCTACAATACGCTGTGGGTGCCCGGCATCGACCATGCCGGGATTGCGACGCAGGTGGTCGTGGAGCGGCAGCTCAAGCAGGAAGGCTTGACCCGGCACGACCTCGGCCGCGAGAAGTTCATCGAGCGGGTTTGGCAATGGAAGGAAGAGTCCGGCGGGCGGATCCTTCAACAGCTCCGCAAGATGGGCGCCTCATGTGACTGGCCTCGGACCAAGTTCACGATGGACCCGGACATGGTGCGCGCGGTCCGTGAAGCGTTCGTGCGGCTCCACGAAGAAGGGCTGATCTATCGGGACACCCGGTTGGTCAACTGGGACGTCGAGTCGCAGACGGTCCTCTCGGATCTCGAGGTCGAGCAGGAGGAGAATGTCGAAGGCGCGATGTTCGACTTCGCCTACCCGCTAGCAGACGGCGACGGCGAGGTCGTGGTGTCGACCACGCGTCCCGAAACGATGCTTGGGGACACTGCGGTGGCGATTCATCCCGACGATGAACGGTACAAACACTTGCACGGCAAGTACGTCCGCCACCCGTTCGTCGACCGAATGATTCCGGTGATCCTCGACGGGGAGCTCGTAGACCCGGAGTTCGGTACCGGTGTCGTCAAGGTGACTCCTGCCCACGACCCCAACGACTTCGCGACCGGTAAACGGCATGGCCTCGAAGAGATCAATATCTTCAATCTCGACGGCACGCTCAACGAGAACGGCGGGTCGTTTCAGGGGCTCGAGCGCTTCGAAGCGCGCAAGGCCGTCGAGATCGAGCTCGCCAACCGCGGGCTCGCGCGTGGGAGCAAGAAGCACACGATGACGCTGCCCCGCTCGCAGCGCTCGGGGACCATCGTCGAGCCAATGATCTCGACCCAGTGGTTCGTGAAGATGAAGCCGTTGGCGGCGCCGGCGATCAAGGCGGTGGAGGACGGCACGATTCAGATCCTACCGCCGGACTGGAGCAAGACGTACTTCCACTGGCTCCGGAACATCCAAGATTGGTGCATTTCGCGTCAGCTTTGGTGGGGACACCCAATTCCGGCCTGGTACTGCGAGGACTGCGATCACGTCACGGTGTCGCGAGAAGACGCGACCGCGTGTGGGGGGTGTGGCGGCAGCTCGATTCGCCAAGACGAGGACGTGCTCGATACTTGGTTCAGCTCCGGCCTTTGGCCGTTCTCGACACTTGGCTGGCCCGACAAGACCTTGGCGCTCGACCGTTTCTACCCGACACAAGATATGGAGACGGGGTACGACATCCTGTTCTTCTGGGTCGCGCGAATGATCATGATGGGCCTGCACTTCATGGGCGAGGTTCCATTCACGCGCGTCCTGCTGGCCGGCCTCGTCACCGACGAGCGCGGCGAGAAGATGAGCAAGGTAAAGGGCAACGTCGTGGATCCGCTCGACGTGATCTACGGCGCCACCGGAGAAGAGCTGATCGCGAAGGCCGAGAAGGCAGGCGCCAAGAAGTCGGGGGTCAAGTACCTGCGGGCCACCTACCCGGACGGGTTCGCGGCGTACGGCGCCGACGCGCTGCGGATGACGCTCTTGAGCTATTCCCCGCAGTCGCGGCGCATCGCACTCTCGATGAAGCGTATCGAAGGCTACCGCAACTTCGCCAACAAACTCTGGAATGCGTCGCGCTATGCGCTGATGCGTTTGAGCGACTCCTCGACGAAGGCTTCGCAGGATTGTCCGCAGCCGAACGCCCTTGCGAACCGATGGGTGCTTTCGCGCCTCTACCACGCGCTCGACGTCGCCTCGACCGGCCTCGACGCGTACCGCCTCGATGAGGCGTCGGGCGCGCTCTATCACTTCGTCTGGGATGAGTTCTGCGACTGGTTCCTCGAAGTCAGCAAGCCGGCGCTCGATAGCGGCGACGCGGCTCTCGTGCAGGAGACCGAAGCGATTCTGGTGCATACGCTCGAGACGGTGCTGCGCGCGCTCCACCCGATGATGCCTCACATCACTGAGGAGATTTGGCAGCGCGTACCCAAATGGGACGCCGCCGAGGCGAGCATCATGATCAGCCGGTTCCCATCGGCGCTGGTCGATGCGAAGATAGACCGCGATGCTGAGCGTGACTTCGCAGTGGTGCAGGCGTTCGTCGGAAGCGTGCGAACGATCCGAGCCGAGCACGACGTGTCGAAGAGTCATCCGATGAGAATTCATTGGCACACCGACGACGGGGACAAACGCGCGGTCCTCGAGGCCGAGCGGTCGACGATCGAACGGCTGGGGCGTTGCGAGCTCTGCTACGAGTCAGACGCTGCCAAGTTGGACAATCCGGCCGAGCACTTCGAGAACTCCGCGGTGTTCATGATCCCGGGAATTCGAGCGGCCGTGCCAAACGTCATCGATACCGAAAAGGAGCGCGACCGCCTACAGCGTGACCTGAAGAAGGTCGAAAAGGAACTCGGTGTCCTGGAGACGAAGCTCGCCAATCCGAGCTTCGTCGAGCGTGCACCGGCGACGGTGGTCGAGAAGGCGAGGCGCGATGCCTCCGAGCTCGGCGAGAAGCGCGAGCGACTGGGCGCCGCACTAGCTAGCCTTTGAGAAGAGGACCTTGAGCATGCCGTCCACAGAATCGACTCCCGCTCCGACGAAGGGGCCGCTCTGCGTGGACCTCGATGGCACACTCGTTGCCACCGACACCTTGGCCGAGAGCTTCCTCGGCCTGTTGAAGACCGCGCCTTGGAAGCTCTTCGGGCTCCTCGCGGCGTGGATGGGGGGGCGACCGAAGCTCAAGCGTTTCATGGTGCGCAATGCGCCGGTCGACCCGGCCACGCTTCCCTACCGCGAAGAAGTGTTGGAGGAGATGCGCCGCGCGCGCGACGACGGCCGCCGCGTGCTCCTCGTCACCGCGTCGGACCAGGGCACGGCAGACTTGGTTGCGGGCCACCTCGCGCTTTTCGACGAGGCGATCGGGAGCAACGGCGAGAACAATCTCAAGGCTCAGCACAAAGCCGACTACCTCACGTCGCGCTTTGAAGCCGGCGGCTTTCAGTACATCGGTGATTCGCGTGCCGACTTGCCCGTCTGGAAGGCGGCCAACGAGGCGATCATGGTGTGGCCGAGCTCGAGCACACGGATGGCCGCCGAGCGTTCGGTTCCGAAGGTGCGCGTGCTCTCAGAACGGCCGAGCCAATGGAAGGCCGCCGTCAGAGAACTTCGGCCCCATCAGTGGGCGAAGAACGTGTTGCTGTTCGTGCCGCTCTACTTCTCACATCAGTACACGGATCTGCACCTGGTCTTCACGGCGGTGATGGCATTCCTGTCGTTCTCCTTCTGTGCATCGTCGATCTACGTGCTGAACGACCTGGTCGACCTTCCGTCTGACCGACAGCACAGGACCAAGAGTCAGCGCCCGCTCGCTGCCGGCACACTGTCGATTCCGAGCGGCATCGTGCTGTCGGCCGGATCTCTGGCGCTGGCGGTCGCCCTTGCCGCGATCTTCGTGAATTCGGCCTTTGTCCTCGTGTTGTTTGGATACGTCGTGCTCACGACGGCGTACACGTTCGTCCTCAAGCAGAGGATGATCGTCGATGTGCTCACGCTCGCCTCGTTGTTCACCTATCGCGTCTTTGCAGGTGGCGTCGCGGTGAGTGTGTCTCTTTCACCGTGGTTGCTCGCCTTCTCGATCTTCTTCTTCACCAGCCTCGCCTTCGTGAAGCGGTACGCGGAGCTGATCCAAATCAAGGGTGACCCGACGCAGTCACTCAAGGGCCGCGACTACGTTCCGGCAGACCTCCCAATCATCGCATCCGCCGGACCAGCGGCGGGGTTGATCGCCGTGCTCGTGTTCGCTCTCTACATCAACAGCCCGACGATGGTGGTGTACTACTCTCGTCCTGAGGCACTCTGGGGCATTTGCCTGATCCTGGTGTACTGGATCATCCGCATCTGGTTCCTCGCAGCGCGCAACCAGATGCACGACGACCCCGTGCTCTTCGCCGTGAAGGACAGAATCAGCTTGGCGGCTGGCGCCCTGGTCGTCGCTTGCCTGCTGGTCGCACGCTACGCGTAGCTCAGAACAGCTCCATCTGTCCGGGCTGTACGACGCCCTCGTGGAAACGGACGCCCTCGAGCTCGAGCAACAGCTGCTTACGTTCGATTCCGCCGCCGTAGCCACCAAGGTGATGCCCCGCTTCGACGACCCGGTGGCAGGGCACGATGATGGGGACGGGATTGACGTGATTGGCTTGGCCCACCGCCCGCATTGCGCGTGGCGAGCGGATCTCCTGGGCGACGCCTCCGTAGGTGCGGACCTGGCCCCAGGGGATGTCGCGGAGCGCATTCCAGACGCGCAGTTGAAAATCGGTGCCCCGCAGATCGAGTGGCACCGCCGCGAAGTCTTCGGGTGCCCCTTCGAAATAGCTGCTCAACGGCTCGACGTAGACGTCGGGAACAGCGCTCTGATCGGCCAAGGCGTCACTCAGGCGTTCGTAGGCAAGTCGCAGCAACCCTGCGTCGCTCCATTCGAGCCAGAGTGTCCCGAGGCCGTCGGCCTCGAAGGTGCCCCACCCCGCGACCGGAGCTTGGTTGGGCTCCCCGGCGGTGATACCTTCTGCGGTCATGGCTCGCTTGCTCTGTTCATGTTGCCTGTTGGTTTCAATTGCATGCGGACCGAGCCTTAAACAAGCCCAAAGGAGCACCGAGTACTATGAGCAGTGCTACGGCGCAGATTTCGATCCATCGGTGACCCCCGACCAGCGTCGTGGTTGCTGGAGCCGCTGGCTCGAAGAGCAGGCCGACAACCAACCACCGGAACGCATTCGCTACGCCGAAATGCGCCTTCAACAGCTCGCGGTCGACGGATCGACGAGGCCGCTTCCCCACCAGGAGCCCGAGCCGATCCCCGCGCGCGAGCACGAGTATCCACGAGCGCCACCCGGGGAGTACCACACGGCCCCCTGTATTCCGCTTTGCAACGATCGCTGGGCGGGTTGCAACACCTACTGCGACATGAAGGACAAGAACTGCGTCGCGGCTTGTGAGAGCGAGTTTCGGGTGTGCGTCAATGGATGTCCGTAGTGCGGACGCGGCGCAGATGACATGAACGGGTTGCTCACGGTCGTGACGCTGGTGGCGTTTGCTGCGAACTCGCTGTTTTGTCGGATGGCGCTTGGGGCTGAGCTGATCGACCCGGTTGCGTTTACCGCGATTCGGCTTGGGAGCGGGGTTGCCGTGTTGCTTCCGCTGGCTGCTTTGACATCAGAGTCGCGCCCGCTGGGGCGGTCCGCGGGGTCGTGGGGGTCGGGCGTCGCCCTCTTCCTCTATGCGATGGCATTCTCGCTTGCCTACGTGTCGTTGGAGACCGGAATGGGTGCGCTGATTCTCTTCGGGTCTGTGCAGGCGACGATGATTGGGGTTGGGCTTTGGCGCGGGGAGCGCCCCCGGCCGCGCGAGTGGATCGGCCTCGTCGTCGCGATGAGCGGGCTCGTCTATCTAGTGTTGCCCGGCATCGCTGCGCCGGACCCTGTCGGGGCGTTGCTGATGCTCGCGTCCGGGGTCGGGTGGGGAATCTATTCGCTTCGCGGCAAGGGTGCCCCGGCACCCGTAGCCGCTACGGCCGGCAACTTCCTGCGCGCCCTTCCCTTCGCTCTTCTTGCCATCCTGGTCGCGTGGCGGTCGCTACACACGACGCCACGCGGAGTGACCCTGGCCGTCGTCTCGGGGTCTCTCACCTCGGGACTCGGGTACGTGGCCTGGTACCTCGCCCTCCGCGGCCTCACGGCGACTCGAGCGGCTATCGTTCAGCTTGCCGTACCCGTCTTCGCCGGAATCGGCGGGATTATGGTCCTTTCCGAGGAGCCCACCCTGCGCCTGGCCATCTCGAGTGTATTGATCCTTGGTGGCGTGGGCGTGGCGGTCTTGGCGCATCGCACGAATTCGGGTGTGGTGAGCGATTAGCGTTTCATCGCCCCGAGAGATGTGCGAAACGGGATCATGGGTGCTGAAACCAATGATGTCTGGCCGAGCGGGATGCCGAGGGTTGGTCAGCGTGCGGAACGAACGCGGGCTGTCCAAGCACGCGACATCGAGTTGTTCACAGAGATCTCCGGCGACCGCAATCCGCTTCACTACGACGAGGAACTAGCGAAGGCCACGCGGTTTGGGGGAATCGTGGTTCAGGGTGGCATCACGAGCGCCATTCTCAACGCCGTCGTCGCGGAGGATCTGCCAGGCCCCGGAACCGTGTTCTTGCACGTCGACTGGAGCTTCAAGGCGCCGGTGCGGCCCGGGGATGAGATCACGGGCAGGGTCGAAGTCCTCGAAGTGAGGACCGACAAGCCGATTACGAAGCTCAAGACCGAGGTCGTGCGCGAGGACGGGACCGTCGTGCTGGAGGGCGAGGTGCTCTGCTACACGATGCCGCTTTAGTGCTGATGCTGGTCGAGGACTTTTTTCGACAGCGGACGCAGCAGCAACCCGTAGAACATCTCCAGATACCGCCGCGTCTCGTCGCGCTCGAGCGATGAGATGTAGCGCCAGAAGCCGTAGATCCGGGACAGCTTGAGGAGGGTCGAGGCATAGAGCTTCCAGTTGTATCGCTCGTCGACGCGCGCGATGCCGCCCCTGGAGATCGAATCCCAGGTGTTCGGGTCTTTCTCACAAGCCCGGAAGAATTCGAGCAGCTTCTGACTCGTCGCGGCGCCCTGATTGGGGTCGATGTGGAAGCCAGATAGGCCATCCTCGATGATCTCGAGGGGGCCGCCGTAGCGAGTTGCGAAGGTCGGTAGGCCACTGCTCATCGATTCGATGACGGTGAGGCCAAACGCTTCGAAGAGCGCGGGCTGCACGAAGGCGCCCCGCTGGTCGGCGACGAAGCGGTAGAGCCCCCCCACCTTGTTCTTGTCGGTCTGCATCTCGACCCAGCGGACGCTGCCCTCGAGATCGTATTGGTCAAAGAGCGAGTGCGTGCGCTCGATTTGCTCCCGCTCGTCGCGGTCGCCGGACTCTTCGGCACGCAGTCGGCCCCCGACGATGAGTAGGTTGGCGGCGTTTCGGAGCTCGTCGTTCTGCGCGTACCACTCGACCAAGCCGGCCATGTTCTTGATTCTGTCTAGCCGCGACATGGAGAACAGCAGTGGCTTGTCTTGGTCTTTCATGGACCCCCGAAAGGCGCAGTCCGGTGATCCGTACACCATCGTCTCGATCTCCGCGCGGAGCTCTTCGGGGCGACGCCCCTCATCGAAGTATGGGAAGAAGACGCGCGTATCGGCGCCCGGCGAGACGACGTTGAACTTTGGGTCGAAACAGTCGATCCCGGAGACGACGCGGTACAGACGGGGCAGGGTGAACGAGCTGTAGCTCTCGTACTGTCCAACACTCTCCGCAGTCCCGGCGATTTCCTGATAGGTGCTGGTGATGATGAAGTCGGCCGTGTTCATCGCCATGAGGTCGGCGGTGTACTGCGCGGCAAAGTGATGCTCTGCTTCGTGGTCCTGCCAGTACACATCCGACAACAGATACTTCGTCTTCTCGAGGGCGTGGGCGATATTGCACTGCGTGACCCCAAGTCGATGCGCCATGATACTGGCGACGAGATTGCCGTCGGAATAGTTCCCAATGACGAAGTCGGGCGTCATGCCAGCGAGCTCCGCGAGAAGCTCGCGCTCCGCGTCGACGGCGTAGCGTTCCAAATACGGCCACACCTCGAATCGTGAGATCCACTGCGGAATGACCTCGCCTGTTTCGTAGGTGCGGAAAGGCACACGGAGGATGCGCGCGTTCTCCGTCCCGAGGATCGGCTCGATGCGCTGATCGCAAGTCGTCCCGTCTGCTTCCGGGATCAATCGCGTGAGCACCACGATCTGTGGGGCGATGTCGAGTCCTTGCTCGTGGATCGACTGCCGCATCTCACGCTCGAGGGCGCGAACCTGGTCCAGGATGTAGACGACTTGCCCGCCGGTGTCGGGCTTGCCGAGGACGTTCGATTGTCCGAAATAGCCGTGCGGCGAAAGAATGGCGATTGAAAAGATCATCGGCATGCGCGCGAGAAAGCTCTCGAGGTTCGCCGCAGACGGGGCTTCGAGGATGTCGCGCAGGAGCCCCATCGTCTCGTTGATGCGCGCTGGCGTTCGTCCCCAGCCCGCCTCGAAACCTAGCCTCCGGAGCTGGCGCGTGAGGCCGGAGCTCTCCGTCGAATGCTCTTCGAGCAGTTTCATCGCGCGGTCCAGGGCTTCGCGAAGCTCTTCGGTGTCGTGCAGCGTCCCGTTCAACATCAGCTGTTGACCGCGAACCTGGTGCACCTGCAAGAAGTCGAAGAGGAGAGTCTCCCCGCGACCGCCGTCCATGAAGAGCCGTCCGGACAGATGACGGTTGAGGAACTCGACGCCGCGTCCGATGCTCCGGGAATCTTTGAGCTTGGGGAAGCCTCGCTCGAACGGGCTCAGGTCGACCTCGAGCACATAGCGATCGCCCTTGGGGAGCCCTGCCGCGACGCGTTCCTTGACGTCCAAGAACTCCGCCACGGTGAGCTCTCTGCAGTGCATCTCCTCGGTGTGTACTTGTACGAACTGCCAGCGCCCCACGCGCGTCCGAACCGCGAGGCTGACGAACGGCTCGTCGATGGCGGCCTCCTGCGCATGCCGCATGATCGACGACAACTCCGTCTCGAGAAGGGGCGCACCCACTGTCGACTCGCAGAACTGTTCGTACTCGTGGACCAAGTCCGACCACAGGAGGAACTTCCGATCCAACGCCTTGAGGCGCCTGAACAGAAGGTAAATCGGTTCGCGATGGGCCTGGAGCAACGCTTCGAGCTCTTGAATCATTCGTGGTCCTCTGTTGGGACCCGAATGTCCCCTAAGAAATCATAGTGATCGATGCCCTCGAGGATACCTCGGGCGTGTGGATTTTCCGCAAAGTGCACGCGTGGCCGTCCGCGCAGTCGTTCGAGCTCCGGCGTGTGGTTGCTCACCACGACACCCAACGTGTCTCCTGAAAGCATGTCCCAGTCGTTCCCGGAATCGCCTGCCACGAGCAAGCGCTGCGGCTCCAGGTTCCATTTGAAACAGAAAAACCGAATCGCAAGCCCCGGTGACGCGCGGACCGGAATCACATCGAGGTAGACCTCGTGGTCGAGGATGGTCGTCACTCGGAGGCCCTCTTGGCGAACGAGGCGCCGGATTTCACGGAGACTGGGGGCCTGCTTTGGGTCGAGGCGATATCGAAGACGGTACTTGGTTTCGGATTTGGCCACTCGGCTCAGGCCGGGAATCGCGCCGACGACGCGATGCACCTCGTCGCGGTTCCATCGGTAGCGGATTTGCCGCTCCCAGGATCGGTCAGGCAGCAGGCGGGTGCCGTAGTGGAGCTCGGTCCCCGCCGCAGTGATGAGAAGGTCGGGCACCCTCACCTCGAGCTCCTTCATGAGGTCGAGAGATTCGTTCAGATTTCGTCCGGTAGCGATGCCAAAGCCGACTTTGGCGTCGGTCGTTTCGAGTTTCTGCAGCAGGATCGCCAAGGCTTCGTCGTCGCCGGTGAGCGTGTCATCGACGTCGGTCACGAGTACCCGGTCGATGCCTGCGAGTTTGCTCCGGAGCCGATGGACCGGCTGCGTGCCCCTCACGATTTTGCGGACCTCCTGCACGTAGCGGGCCGCGTGGCTATCCCAGGAGTAGTTCGCGTGTGCAGCGGCGAGGCCCGCCTTGGACCAACGGCTCCAACGCGCCGAGTCACTCAGAGCGTCCCGAATCGCTTCGCCGATCGCGTTTGAATCGAGGGCGTCGACCAGGAGTCCGTTGTTACAGGCGCCGATGATGTCCTGCGGACCCCCGTCGTCTGTGGCCACGACCGGGAGCCCCGTAGCGGCAGCCTCGAGCAGCGTCAGTCCGAACGGTTCGGTTAGCGCAGGATTGACGAACAAGCCCCTCGTCTGTGCCGCCAACTTGTAGAGATCGGGCACGTCGGTCGAGTCGTGATGCTTCGGGTATGCCGCCGAGCCGTAGAGGTCGTAGCGGTCGATCAACCCCAGAATGTTCCTGAGGACGCGGCGTTGACCAGCACTCATCTCCGCGATGTCGTCGCGGTTTCCCGCGACGATGATCAGGTTGGCCAGCTCACGGAGCCCGTCGGTCTCGCCAAATGCGCGCACCAGGCCTTCGAAGTTCTTTCGCTCGTCTGCTCTGGCCAACGCGAGGACCATCGGCTTGCGCGGATCGGCCAAAAAGCGGTCGAGCTCGCCGGCGATGCGCGGGCGTGACCACCCCGACTCTGGAGGAGAGAAACGCGACAGGTCAACGCCCGGCGGAATCACCTGCATGCGGTCGGGCTGGTAGTGGTCGTAGAGCTCATACTGCTCGCTAACCTCTTGGCGAGTACTGGCGATGACCAAGGCGGCCGTCTCGACGGCCCGTTCCTCGGCTTCGATTCGCTGTGTGAACCGGTACGTTTGCTCACTGGCTTCGCCCCGGGATTCGAGCCGCAGCTTTTTGACCCGGCCGAGCGAGTGGCCCGTGAAGACGAATGGCACACCGAGCAGCTTTGCGAGCTGAGCGCCAAGATAGCCCGCGTCTGCGTAGTGACCATGGATCACGTCGGGGGTTCGCTCTTGCATCCGTACGTAGCGCGTGAGCTGATCCAGGAGGCTGTCGAGATGGGGCCAGAGGGTCTCTTTGCGGAGATAACGGCGGGGGCCAAATGGAATGCGGACGATCTGCGCGCCCTTGCAGATCGGTTCGAACGGTCGTGAGTAGCTGTCGTCGACCCTTCGGTCCTCGATGAGTCGCGTCACGACGTCAACTCGTTCGACGTCAGGGTGTTGGGCGAGCGCCCTGGCCTGGTCCACCACGTACGAAACCTGGCCCCCTGTGTCGGCGTCCCGTCCAAGCTCGATATCGGTCGCGCGCACCAAACCGTGGATGGTGAGCGACAGGACGTAGAGGCCCTCGGAGCCAGGCGCACTGATCGACCCGGCGCTCGTGTCTTCGGACCAGGTGGCTAGGTGCCGCTCATACAGGGCGAAGTCGGGGGTGGTCGCACCACGGACCGCGCACAAGTCCGCCGCGAATCGGGCCGCGCGGTCGAGGGTCGTCTGGTGGTCCCAATCGTGAAGCAATCCGAGGCACACGACGGCGCTGAACGCGTCGCCCGCTCCCACTGTATCGACGATGTCGGTGACCGGCGCAGCCGCTGCTTCAAAGACCCGCTTGCCGTCCACGATCGATAGCGCGCCCCGTGAACCCCGAGTCACAATCACGCCGTCGATCGAGTGGTCACTCGCCAGCCGGAGTGCCGCGTCTCTGCATTCTTCGAATGTGCGCGTCGGCCGGCCGGAAAGATCCGCGAGCTCGTTGTCGTTGAGCTTGATCCAGTCTGCGGTCGATAAGCACCAATCGACTTTTTCTTTCGTCCACCAGGGATCGCGAAGGTTGAGGTCGACGAACGTCGGGGCATCGGCCTTGTCCCTCAACGCGCGCAACGTATTCCAGCTATCAGCGGCGCGAAGGGCGAGCGTCCCGTGGTAGAGGAGGCCGGCCGGCTTCTCCGACGCGGCCCGAACGGCATGGTCGCGGTGGATGAAGTCCCACGCCTGGGCCGGCGCGATCTCGAAGTGGTTCTCGCCGCCGACGACCGTTGCGGTGACTCTTCCCGTCGGATGGGTGGCGTCGGTCTGCACGCCGTCCGTCATCAGATCCCAGCTGGTCATCCGCTCGAGGACCTCGCGACCGTCGGCGTCTTCTCCCACCGCACTGACCACCAGGGGATTCGCCCCGAAGCCCCGCAGATGCCAAGCGACATTGAACGGCGCGCCACCCAACACACGACTCCCGTCGACGAAGTGGTCGAAGAGAACCTCGCCAAAAATGACAGGGCGATTGTGGAAACGGTGCACGGCTTCTTACCTGACGCCTTCCTGCGTGCAGGAGGGTTCGGTCCTCGCTAAGCTCACGTCCGGATGAGCATACCACGTTCCCTACTCGCGTCAGATCTCGATGGCACGTTGATTCCGTTGGAACGTGGCGCGCAACATTTGCGTGGCGTCGCGGAGCTGGTCGCTGCGTTCGAAGCAAACGAGGAGCTCCTGCTTGCGTACGTGACGGGCCGCCATCTTGCGCTCGCGAAGGCTGGCATCGCAGCCATCGGCCTGCCTTCACCGGACTGGTTCATCTGCGACGTCGGTACGAGCGCGTACCGACGGACAAACCGAGGCTTCGAGGCCGATATGGAGTATCGCCGAGCGATGCGGGACGCGCTTGGGGGGCTTGGCGGCGACGACGTTCGAGCCGCAGTTGGAACAATCGAGGGGCTCGAACTTCAAGAGGATGAGAAGCAGGCGGAGTTCAAGGTGAGCTATTACACCCGAGGCCGGCCGGAGCCGTTTGTCGACACTGTGCAGTCGCGGCTCGACGTTGCTGAGGCGAAAGTGAATCTCGTAGCGAGCCATGATCCCGTGTCCGGGCGCGGGCTGCTCGATGTCCTCCCCGCGGGTATCGCAAAGGATTACGCGATCCGATACCTCCAGGAGCATTCAGGCGTGGACGAGGCGCTTCTCGTGTACGCCGGAGACTCCGGAAACGACCGCGCCGCCCTACTCAGCGGGTATCAAGCCATCGTCGTGGGCAACGCAGACGAGGCACTCAAAGCCGAACTGGCCGCCGATGCCGCCGCACAGGGCATCGCAGACCGGGTCTACTTCTCCGAACATCCATACGCCCGCGGCGTCCTGGAAGGCCTTCGACACTTTGAAATGGTGAAGTAGGGATCCGGGGCGGAGGCCGGGGCACGGGGGAACGCGACACGCGGATATGACGAACGGGGCGCCTTGCGTGGCCCACGCCCCCAGTTCTTCCGGCCACCTTTGCAAGGCGCCCCGTCCGCAGAAACCGCGTATGGCGTTTCGCTGTGCCCCGGCTCTTGCGTCTAGTGTGCCGCGCCCCAGTTGGGGCCCCAGCCTATGTCGACGGGCAACGGTACCGATAGGGGTACTGCGTTTTGCATGTGGTCGACGACGAGCTTCTCGAGCGCTTGGCGTTCGTCGGGCGGTGATTCGAAGACGAGCTCGTCGTGCACTGTCAGTACCATGCGGCTCTGCAGCTTCTGCTTCTCGAGGTCGTGTTGAATCTGGACCATGGCGACCTTCATGATATCCGCCGCTGTGCCTTGAATCGGGGTGTTGCGCGCGATGCGTTCGGCGGCGGCTCGGAGGTTGTGGTTCGTGCTTCGGATGTCGGCGAGCGAACGGCGTCGGCCCAGCAGAGTCGTGACTAGGCCATTGGCGCCGGCCTGTTCGACCACTTCGTCGAGGAACGCTTTGACGCCGGCGTACTGGTCGAAGAAGGCGTCGATGTAGCGTTTGGCTTCCTTGCGCTCGATCTTGAGGTTGCGAGCGAGAGCGAAACCGGTTTGTCCGTAGATGACCGCGAAATTCACCGTCTTGGCTTGGCCCCGCATGCTCTTGGTGACTTCCTCGGGCTGGACCCCGAAGAGCGCGCAGGCAGTCTGGACGTGGACGTCGTCTCCACGAGAGAAGGCGTCGACCAGGGCCGGGTCCCGGCTGAGGTGGGCGAGCACCCTGAGCTCGATTTGCGAGTAGTCGGCTGCGAGCATCGACCAGCCCTCCGCCGGCACGAAGGCATCGCGCACCCGCCGGCCCATCTCGGTGCGGATCGGGATGTTCTGGAGGTTCGGGTCGCTCGAGGAGAGCCGTCCGGTGGCGGTGACGAGTTGGTTATAGCGGGTGTGGATCCGCCCGGTGTCGGGATTTATCTCTCGCGGTAAAGCGTCTAAATACGTGCTCTTGAGCTTGGAAACCGAGCGGTATTCGAGGATCGCCTGTGGGAGCGGGTGAAGCAGTGCGAGCTCTTCGAGAACCCCGTGGTCGGTCGAACGCGCGGTCTTGGTCTTCTTGACGACCGGCAGGTCGAGCTCGTCGAAGAGGATGGTCTCGAGTTGCCGCGGCGAGGACACATTGAACTCGTGGCCGGCGAGCTCGGTGCATAGTGTGCGGAGTCTTTCGAGCTCCGCCGTCGCCTCGACGGAGAGTTCCTCGAGGGGCTGTGTGGCGACCCTGATGCCGTTGAGCTCCATCGTGGCCAGGACGCCTGCGAGGGGAAGCTCGACGTCGTAGAACAAGCGTTCGAACTCCCCTTCGTGCATCCGTGGGGTCAGCAGTTCGCTCAACCGAAAGGTGAAGTCCGCGCGCTCGTTGGCGAAGTCCGCGACGGGGCCGACCTCGACCTCGTCCCAGGTCAGCGCCTTCTTGCCCTTCCCGCGGACGAGCTCCTCTTCGCTCAAGTCGCCGTCCAGCTCGTGGCGCGCCACGTCCTGAAGCCGATGGGCATGCCGAGACGGGTCGAGCAGGTAGCTCGCGAGTGACGGGTCGAAACGAACCCCCCGCAGCGTCACGCCTCGCCGCGCCCAGAACACGGCCTCGCGTTTGGCCAGTGCAAGTTTGGGGATGAGTGAGTTCTCGAGGAGTGGGGTCAGGACGGGCCCGGCTTCTTCCCAGCTCAGATGGTCCGGTGCACCGATGTAGCGGTGATCGAGCGGAATGTACGCGCTGACGCCTTCCACCCAGCTTACCGCCACCCCAACGAGTTCGGCGCGGATGGGATCGTCAATGTCCATCACGGAATACAACGAAAAGCCGTTGGTTTCGCGGATGGCTCGGGCGACTCGGGCCAGATCCTCGGCGGTCGTGATGGTTTCGTAGTGCCCCTCGACGACGGCTGCGGCCTCGTCCGGCGAAGCCGGTTCGAGTTGGGCGAGCAGGCGGGTGAGCTCGAGCTCACTGAAGATCGCCCGGAGGGCGCTGGTGCTGCCACCGGTGAACGGGCGGGTGACCGCAGCCGGATCGATCTCGACGTCAGTCCGAAGGGTCACGAGCTCCCGGGAAGTGAGCGCGTCGTCGCGATGGTCAGTCAGCTTCGCCTTGAGCGCCTTGCGTGTGATGTTGTCGAGGTTCTCGTAGATGCCCTCGAACGTCCCATACTCTTCCAGTAGCTTGGCGGCGGTCTTCTGCCCGACCGAGGGAACGCCGGGCACGTTGTCAGAGCTGTCGCCCATCAGCGCGAGCAGGTCACGCACCTGCCCTGGGTCCACGCCGAGCTTCTCGCGCGTCTCCTCGGCGCCGAACACCTTGTTGCGCATGGTGTCGTACATGACGACATCCGGCCCGACGAGCTGGAGGAGATCCTTGTCGGCGCTCACGATCACGACCCGGAGCCCCTTGTCACGCGCCTGGCCCACCAGGGTGGCGATGATGTCGTCCGCCTCGAACCCGGGCGCCTCGATCGGCGACATGCCCCAGGCCTCGACCACCTCTCGGACGCGACTCATCTGCTGTTGCAGATCGGGCGGCGCGGGGGGGCGGTTCGCTTTGTAGGCTTCAAACAGCTCCTTGCGGAAGGACCGTTGCTTGGAGTCCATCGCCACGATGAGCCCGTGAGGCTCGTGCTCCCGCAACAACTTGTGCAACATGGCCGCGACCCCGGCCACGGCGTGGGTTGGCTCGCCTTTGCTGCTCGAAAGCGGTGGAAGCGCGTGATACGCACGGAACACGTAGGAGCTGATGTCGATCACGTAGATCGTCTCGGGATCCCCCTTGTTGGGCAGCTTCTCCACCATGCGGGCGCACCATCCAACGCCCGAAACCGACGGTCAAGGGGCGAAGCCCGGTTGCATGGCGGCTTTGGCACATGCTACGCGCACGAGCCGCAGGACCCGGATCCCTACGCCGTATGTTTGAGACGCTCACAAAGGGCTTTCGCAACGCCCGCAATCGCCTCTCGGGAGTCACTGAGCTCACCGAAGAGAACATCGATCAGGCGCTCCGTGACGTACGCCTATCGTTGCTCGAAGCCGATGTGGAGTTCGGCGTCACCAAGGCCTTCCTCGCTCGGGTGAAAGAAAAGGCGGTCGGCCAGGTCGTCGAAACCGCAACCAAGTCCAAGAAGCGCAAAGCGAAGATCGGGCCCGCTGAGCAGTTCGTGAAGATCTGTCAGGACGAGCTCGAGGCGATGATGTCGTTCGAGGGTGAGCCTGTCGACTTCGCCAAGGCGCCGAAGCCCACCGGCATCATGATGGTCGGGCTTCAGGGCTCGGGTAAAACGACGACGTCTGCGAAGCTCGCCCGGCTCCTCGAAAACAACAACGCGCGGCGGCCTCTCCTGGTGGCGGCTGACGTGGCGCGCCCCGGCGCCATCGAGCAGCTCCAAGTGCTTGGCGAGCAGATCAACGTGCCGGTGTTCTCGATTCCTGGCGGGTTGCCACTCGAGATCTGCAAGCGCGGGCTCGCGCATGCCAAGAAGCTCAAGTGCGACACGGTCATCTACGACACTGCGGGGCGCCTAGCGATCGACGAAGCGCTCATGAAGGAGCTCGCCGACATCCGTTCGTCGGTTGATCCACAAAACGTGTTTCTCGTGGTCGACGCCATGATCGGGCAAGACTCGGTGAAGACCGCCAAGTCTTTCGACGAGCTACTTGGGCTGAGCGGCGTAATCCTCACCAAGCTCGACGGCGACGCCCGTGGCGGAGCAGCGATTTCAATCAAGAACGTCACCGGGAAGGCGGTGAAGTTCGTCGGTACCGGCGAGACGCTCGACCAGCTCGAGGAGTTCCGCGCCGAGGGCATGGCGAGCCGCATCCTCGGGATGGGAGACGTCGTCGGCCTGATGAAGGACTTCGAGGATGTCGTCGACGAGGAGAAGGCCGAGCAGGACGCCAAGCGCATGCTCCGGGGCCATTTCACGCTCGATGATTTCCTCGAGCAGCTCCAGATGCTTCAAAACATGGGGCCGCTCCAGGACCTGCTCGACAAGGTCCCCTTCTTTGCGGACAGCGTGCCGGACGGATTTCAGGTCGACGAGCGCGAGATCGGCCAGATCAAGGCCATCGTCAGCTCCATGACTCGTCAGGAACGCGCCAAGGCTGAGCTTTTCAAGAAGCAGCCGACGCGCCTCGCGCGCGTGGCCAAGGGCTCAGGCACCGCCGAGAAGCAGGTCGCAGAGATCCTTCAGCGCTTCACTTTCATGAAGCAGATGATGGGTAACATCGGTTCGCAGGCAGGCATGCTCTCGAAGATACCGGGCATGCAGCAGATGGCGGCCGCCAACCGCCTTCGCGATGCGGTGAAGACCGGCGGCCTCGAAGGCAACCCGATGATGGCCAACTTGACCGACTCGCTGCTCCAAGCCGCAGTGGCCGAGCACGGGGGCGTCGGGCCAGGCCAGGCGCCGCGCAAGGTCATCAACAAGACCCAGAAGAAATCCAAGCGAAAGATGCAGAAGAAGTCACGCCGCAAATCGCGACGATGAACACGAGCACCATGGGCTTCACGCGCTTCGCCTCCTTGCTTCTCGTCGGTTGGGCCGCGGCGTGCACGAGCGACGTGGAACCGCTGACACCCGCCCAGCGGCAGGCGGTCGCCGCGTACGTATCGAAGGCAGCGCCCTCCCCGCAACACCGCCTCGACTTCGACTTCGAGGGCAAGGCTACGCTGTTGGGGTACGATCTCGATCGCGCGGAGTGGCGACCCGGGGAGACCATCCGGGTCACGTGGTACTGGCATTCGGTCGAGCCGACCGGCGAAGGCTGGAAGCTCTTCACCCACATCGATGATGCCGACCACGGTCGCACGCTCAACCAGGACAGCAACGGCACCCTTCGCTGGCTGTACGGCCCCGACCGCTGGGACGCGGGGACTTACATCCGAGACTCTCAGGATCTGAATTTGCCCGAGGACTGGGCGGGACCCTCCGCGCAGGTCTACGTGGGTCTATGGCGGGACGGAAGGCGCTTACGAGTGGCCGATGCCGTCTCCGACGAACAGGGCCGTACGCTCGCGGTGACCATCCCGACGCCCGGCGCGAAGGACGAGGGAGGTGGCGCGCAGGATGTCCCGAAACTCGCGCTCGTTCAGACGAAGCGCCCGCCGCGTCTCGACGGCTCGCTCGGCGATCCGGTGTGGAGCTTTGCCAACACGACGCGGGTGTTCGTCGAAACCCGGAGAGGTGGGGTCGCGCCGGTACAGGCGTCCGCCAAGCTCCTGTGGGACGAGCGTTACCTCTACGTCGGGGTCGACGTAAACGACTCGCTACTTCGCGCGAGCCACACCGAACGCGACGACCACCTTTGGGAGCAAGATTGCGTCGAGCTGATGATCGACCCGGACGGCGACGCGAAGAACTACTTCGAGATTCAGGTTTCGCCTCGCGGCATGGTGTTCGACACGAGATACGATTCGAGGCGTGTCCCACAGCCTTTCGGCCACACCGATTGGGACAGCAAGATCCGTGTCGGGGTCTTGCCCCGTGGAAAGATCGACGACAGGGAGGCCGATGCTGGGTACGCCGTCGAGATCGCGATCCCGTGGCAGGCGTTCAGTCTTGATGGGAGGCCTGGGTCCCCGCCCGCCATCGGGGACGAATGGCGGGCCAATTTGTATGTCATGGACCTGACCGCGGACCGTCAGCAAGCGGCCGCTTGGTCATCTTTAGGCATTGGCGATTTCCATGTGCCGCGTCGATTCGGTATCCTTGCGTTCGAGGGGCCACCCGAGGAAATGGTGGGGACGAACGAGCCACTGGAGATCTCTGGGAACCGCATGCCGAAGCCGATGGTGCGCGGTCCGGCGCTCGAGCCCGGCGTGAAGGACACGATGATTAGAAACCGAGCGATCAATCGACGACACGCGGGTGAGCCCGCGCCCAAGCCACAGGGCGCGCCGTCTGCGCAACCCTCGGACTCGCCCCGCTAGACGATGCTTCGTACACGCCTCATCGCTGGTCGCACCTCCGGGCTGATTCTGAGCGCCGTCTTCGCCTCGGTCATGACCCTCGCAAGCCAAGTCGAGGTGGTGCTCGAGCCGCTTCGTGTCGACCCCGTGCGGCCGGCCCCCGTCACTCTGCGCATCCCGAGCAACTACTTGCCCAAGGAGGTCGTCCGAAGCCGCCGCGGGTTGCCACAGCCGCTGGTCGTCTCACGCGGTGAGGTGGTGAGCGACCCGGAGAGCCAACGCATCGTTCGCGCATTCGAACGCGAGCGACGTCCCCCAGACCAGGAGACGCTCCTCGGCGTCTGGATCAGCTACTTCCTCATCTCGTACATCTTCCTCGCGTACCTGAGACTCTTTACCGGCGGACGAGGCGGGCTGCTCCGCACCGAGGCGGGCCTGCTCGTACTCGTAGGCGCCACCTGTGTCGCTGCGAAGCTCATGCTGCTGTTCACCGGGCTATCGCCATTCCTTCTGCCGCTGGCGACGGTGCCGTTGTGGGCGGCCCTGTACTTTGATCGCGGGACCGCGACAGCGTCGGGTCTCGTCATTTCGCTCGTCTGCGCATCGTTCCTTCACTTCTCGATGCCCGTGGTCGTCGTGTATTTAGCGACCACCCTCGGCGTCGTGATCTTCTTCCACGACCGCAAGCACGCGACACACATGCTCGTCGCAGGCACCGCTGCGGGGCTATTCGCGGCGTTGGTCTTGATCAGCGTCGCGATGTCGGTCGGGAGCGGAATCGACGTCATCGGCGACTTGGCGCGGCTCAACGAGTCGGCTTTGCTGTCGACTATCGCCGGCGGCATGATCTCCGGCGTCGTCGCCGTGCTGCTGCAGCGGCTCGCCACCGCAGCCCTTGGCGTCGTCACCCGCGGCCGGTTGCAAGAGCTGACCGACGTGGACCATCCGCTTCTTCGCAAGATGGCGCGAGACGCTCCGGGGTCGTGGCAACATGCTCGGGCGATGGCGAACCTGGCCGAAGGTGCCGCCGCGGCAATTGGAGCAGACGCGCTGCTGACCCGCGTCGGCGCCTACTACCACGACCTAGGGAAGACGATTCAACCGAAGTACTTCGTCGAGAACCTATCGCCGGGCGAGCCCACGCCGCACGCGGATCTCGAGCCCGACGTCAGTGCGGACGCGATCATGGCGCACGTCGTCGAAGGCGCGCGGATCCTTCGCGAGGGAGGCATTCCGGAGCCGGTGGTTGAGTTTGCTTACACGCACCACGGAACCAGCGTCATCGAGTATTTCTGGCACAAGTACCTGGAGGAGGGGAACCCGAAGGGGCTTTCGGACGCGGCCTTTCGCTACCCGGGAATGCGACCACGAACCAAGGAAACCGGGATCTTGATGCTCATCGATGCCATCGAGGCCGCTGCTCGCACCGTCGACGAGCCATCGCGTGAGAAGTTCGAAACGGTGGTTCAGCGCGTGACCAACATCAAGCTTCGCCAAGGCCAGCTAGACGTATGCGGCTTGACTATGGAGGACATTCGCGTGCTCCAGAGCACCCTGACGGACACCCTGTGCAACGCGTACCACAACCGTATCAAGTACCCCTGGCAGGACAAGAACGGCGGTGGCGACGCGCAGCTCCCGGCTCCCGGCGTGGCGACCGAGAAGGACGTGGCGCGAGAGCGAAGCCGTGAGTCGACCTAGGCACGCTTGGGTCGTTGCGGTCCTGTCTCTGCTCGGCGCATGCGAGCAGTTGGGCAACCCACCGCAGTACGCGACCGGTCCCACGGAGTGGAAGGACGAGCATGGGCACGTCGTCACGACGACACGTTCGTTTCGAAACGAGAAGACCATCCAGCGCCTGGTGGCCGAGGGGCTAGGTGACTTGGAGCATGCGGACGCGTCGATCGGGCCCTCCGAAACGCTCACCATCGTCTCGGTAGTGCCCCACAGGCTCCGCCGAGATCGGCGCGGCAAGCTCGAGCTCGTGACGATATTCAAGGTGCCCGATAGGGCCCCGATCGCGCGCCGCTGGTCGGTGCCCGCGTCGTCCAAGCATTGGCATGCGGCCTTCGCCCTGCCCGCGCCCCCTCAGGGCGCCGCTACGTCCGTGGTGCCATGATGCCAGACCGCGTTTCCCGCACGTCGGGGAACTCCTCGAGCGACCTGCCCTCTTCGCGAAACAAGTCGATCGACTCGAGAAAGCCGTGCGCGAGCTCCGGGTCGAACTGGCTCCCGCCACAGCGGTCGATCTCGGAGATGGCGAGGTCGTGGGCGAGCGCCTTTCGATACGCACGGTCGCTGGTCATCGCGTCGTAGGTGTCCGCCACGGCGATGATGCGCGCAATGATGGGGACGTCATTTCCTTTGAGGCCGAGCGGATAGCCGAGCCCATCCCAGCGCTCGTGGTGCAGATGTACGCCCGGAATGAGCGGATGAAGGAACTCGATCGGCTGCAAGATGTCGCGACCGTGGTCGGGGTGCTGCTTGAAGATTTCGTATTCTTCTTGGGTCAGCTTCCCGGGCTTGTTCAGGTTCATCACGCAGCCGATTTTGCCGATGTCATGCATCAGCGCCGATTGCCGCACAATCTCGATGTCGGCGTCGCTCAGGCCGAGCTTGATGGCGAGGATCTGCGCATACGCCGCGACCCGCGCGGAGTGTCCCGCCGTGTAGCGGTCCATCTTGTCGATTGCGCTCGCGAGCCCGCGGATGGTCTGCTTGAACGTCGCCTGGAGGTCTTCGTAGAGCCGCGCGTTCTCGATGGCGGCCGAGGCGCGGTCGGCGGTGGCGTGCAGGAGCTTGCGCTGCCCTTCGTCAAAGCGCTTTCCCCGCGTATAGCTGAGCGCGCACAAGAAACCGATGGTATCGCCGCGCGCGGTGAGTCGGGCGACGGCGAGTGATTGCGGCGACGGCTCCTCCTCGACCTCGTCGAAGTAGCGCCAGCACCGCTCCCCATGCTCGAGGAGCGCCGGTGCGTGCACAAAATGCTCGCCCAGAGTCTCGATGTTCAAGGTGTCCGGCTCGCGCCGCAGTCGAAAGTTGGGGTTGAGCTCGGTGCTCCGCCGATAGAAGCTCCCGCCTCCGTCGCTTAGGAGCACGGTGACCAGGTCGGAATCGACCTCGTCGATGGCGGCGCGGCTCAACGTGTGCACGACCTGCTCGAGCGAGAGGCTTGCCGCTATTGCTTCGCTCACTTTGTAGAGTGAGAGCGCTTCTTTGAGGCGGAAGTTCTCGGCTTCGAGGCGCTGCGTCTCGAGGCCGCGCCGAATCGTATGGACGACTTCCTCGACCTTGAACGGCTTGAGGACGTAGTCGTACGCGCCCTGCTTCATTGCTTCGATCGCCGTTTCCACGGTGCCAAATCCCGTCATGATGATCGTCACGACGTGCGGCGTGTGCTTACGAATCGCGCCGAGCAGTTCGAGGCCGCCCATGTTGGGCATTTTCAGGTCGCTCAGCACGAGGTCGAAGCGGTCGCGCGAAAGCTCGACAAGCGCGGCGCTCCCGTCCTCCGCGGTGCGGACGTAGAAGCCCTCCATCGTCAGGAAGTCTGCGAGAATTTCCCGTATGACTTCCTCGTCGTCGACCACGAGGACCTTCGCGACGTCTTCGCCTGGCTGCCCGCTCATGAACGTATGGCCTTGGCTAGTACTCCGGTCCGCGCGATCGTGTCAAATCCGAGGGTTGGCTGCATTGCGGCTCGAGGCGCACTTTGATACATCCCGCTCGACCTTGCCATCGACAACTCGGATCACGACGCTCGCGTTCGTCGTTTACACCCCGCTGACACTGGGTGCCTTGGCCTGGGCATGGTTCGGTGGGGATCGCTTCGCTTGGACGCTTGCGGAGCCTTGGCTGGTCGCGCCGTACTGGCAGCGCCTTACGCTCTCCCTCGGGTTGGGTCTCGCGCTGGCGCTTGCCGTGGTCGCCCTGACCCCGATCCTCATTCGACGGACCGAGTGGGCGCGCGCTCTCCACGCAGAGCTCAGGGAGATCGTCTCTCCGCTGTCATCTTCCGAGATCACCTGGCTGGCGCTTGCCTCCGGGTTTGCCGAGGAGCTCTTCTTTCGAGGGGCGATGCAGCCGGTTCTGGGGCTGCTGATCACCTCGGTCATCTTTGGCGCCGTTCACGTCGGCCCAAAGCGCGTATTCCTAGCCTGGACGACCTGGGCGTTCGTCATGGGCATTTTGTTGGGTCTGATCTTCGAAGCGACCGGCGTACTCTGGGGCGCTGTTTTGGCCCACGTTTGGATCAATCAACGCAACATGGCCTTCATTCGGCGACATTGACGCTCGACGCGCCCCTTTCTACCCTGAGTGGATACCCGTGGAGAGCGAAATCAAAACGAGGGTCACGCCCTTTTCGGAGCCTCATATCTCGACCGGGGCCGGTCAAGATTGTCTCGTGGTGATCTACGCGCCCAGCTCGAATCAGTTGGGGAAGCGCTTCTCGCTGGCAGACGGAACGGTGCAGATCGGCCGAGGGGTCGAGAACGACGTGACTCTCCACAGCGACAGCGTCTCGCGCCGTCACGCGCGCATCGAGAGGAGCGCTGGAAGCTATCGGGTCGTCGACCTGCACTCGACCAACGGCACGTACGTGAACGACGAGCTCGTGCAGGATCGACAGCTTCGCCGTGGCGACCAGATCAAAATCGGCGACACGATCATGAAGTTCCTCAGTGGCGCCGACCTCGAATCTCAGTACCACGAAACGATTTATCGGATGACCATCGTGGATGGACTCACCGGTATCCACAACAAGCGCTACCTGGTGGAGCAACTCGACCGAGAGCTGTCGCGCGCGACGCGACATGGACGTCCGCTGAGCCTGGTGATGTGCGACATCGACCACTTCAAACGGGTCAACGACGAGTTCGGTCACCTGGCGGGGGACCACGTGCTCAAAGAGGTCGCGCAGCTTGCGAAGAGCAGGCTCCGACCGGATGACGTGATCGCGCGATACGGCGGAGAAGAGCTCGCGGTCATTCTTCCCGAAACCGACGTGGTCGGCGGCGTTCGTATCGCCGACGAGCTGCGAAAGATGATTGCGACCGAGACCTTCGTCTTCGAGGACGAAGACATCGATGTCACGATTTCCTGCGGGGTGGCTCAGCTCGAGCCAAAGTGGCGAGCTTACGACTTCGTTCGCGCGGCGGACGAGCAGCTCTACGAAGCGAAACGAGCTGGTCGCAATCGGGTGTGTCCCGCGAGTCAATCGACCTGACGAGTCGTGCTAGGCTCGGCCCTCATGCGATCGATCGCAGAGGCCCTCGCTTCGATGATGCCGGTGTTTTCTCCGCTGGGGGAACAAGACGTCCATCTGACTGAAGCATCGGGGCGCCGCGTGTCTCGCGATATCACCGCCCGCTTCGACGCGCCGGCTTTCGATAACAGCGCCATGGATGGCTATGCCGTTCGTGCCGGCGATGTTGCTTCTGCGACTGCGGACGCCCCTGTCCGGCTGCCCGTGCGAGGAGAATCTCGCGCTGGGAAGCCTCTTCGAGACGCGATGAGGCGCGGGACCGCGTGCCGTATCTTCACGGGCGCGCCGATGCCAACAGGTGCAGACGCAGTCGTCATCCAGGAGGACACCGACCGCCACGGGGACGAGGTGATGATCAAAGAGGCCTCCCCCGAAGGGCGGCACGTTCGGGCACGAGGGAGCGACGTGTCTTCGGGCTCGCTGTTGTTGCGCCGAGGCGATCGCCTATGGCCCGGCGAAATTGGGCTCCTCGCCGGCCAGAATATCGACCGCGTGCATGTGTTCCGGCAACCCAAAGTCGCCATCCTCTCGACCGGCGACGAGCTTCGGCAGCTCGGCGATGACCTCGAGCCGGGTATGATCGTCAACTCGAACATCTATGTGCTGACCGAAATGCTGCGCGGGCTCGGGGCGATTCCCGTCCCCCTTCCCGCAGCTCCGGACACACTGGCCGACATCGAAGCCTCCCTGCGAACCGCCCTCGAAGCGGATGTCGTGATCACGACTGGCGGGGTTTCGGTCGGCGAATACGACTTCGTGAATGAGGCGTTCGAGAATGTGGGCATCGAGCTGCTGTTTTGGAAGGTCCGCATGAAACCGGGCAAGCCTGTCTCGTTTGCACAGTACGAGGGCAAACCCGTCATTGGCGTGCCGGGCAATCCGATCAGCGCGATGGTGGCGTTCGAGGTGCTGATCGCCCCGTGCTTGCGCCACATGCTTGGGGACCCAAAGCCGCACCCCCAGACGGTGCTTGCGAGGTTGCGCGATTCATATCGGCGCCGCCCTGGGCGAACCGAGATCGCGCGCGCGCTCGCGACCCGAGAGGGGAATGAAATCGTCGTCACCCTGCATCAGCTGCAGGGGTCCGGCTCCCTCCCCTCGTTCGTCGGGGTGAACGCCCTCGTCGTTCTGCCCGCCGACAAGGCGGAACTCGCAGCCGGCGAGGAAGTCGAAGCCATCCTCTGTGGGCCGGGTTTGACGGGCCCAACGTCGTTTTTCGACGGAATGAGCTGAGCAGATCCACTGTGATTTCGGCCGTTTGTGTGTTGCCTTCTTGACTAGTGGATCGCGATCATTATGCTGGCGCTCCCTCAAAGGGGATCAGAAGTATGAAGAAGTCCGAGCTCAAGCGGTTTCGCGCCGACCTGGAAGAGAAGAGAG
>CAXMRN010000229.1:0-6057 GCA_964195565.1 uncultured Polyangiaceae bacterium
TCACCGTGCGACAGGACGATGCGGTCGAAATCCCACTCGAGGATACGCTCGAGAGAACGCTTCGCTGCGCGCTTGTTCTTCCACCCCATCTGGTACTCAGGGGCAGGCTTTGGGTTGTCCCACATACGAAAGACGACCTTCCACCACAACTTGAACTGCCAGCCCACCGCACCAGACTTCTCGCCAATGTTCTCCACCAAATCGGTCACGATCAGGGTCTTGGACGGCCGGTCGACAAAGACGACCTCCCACATGAGTCGATTGCCTCGGACCAACACTTGATCGATCTCGTCAGCCCATGCATTGGGCGCGTGGTCGGAGAGAAACCAGTCGAACTCGAGGTCCGGTTGCTTGCGTTCGACCCCGGGGCAGATCCACACGGTGGCTTCAGGGAATGCCTCTTGCCACACGGTCACGTGGAAGTAGTGATAGCTGCCGGGCGCGATCAGATGTGCAACTGGCCCGATGTCGCGGATGCGTTCGACGAGCTGTTCGTCGAGCGGTGAGGGTGAGTGGATGATCAGCTCCCCGTTCGACAGACGAATCACAGTTGTTCGCGCGAAGAAGTCCAGACCCGCGTAGTGGATCGGGTATCGCATCGTCCAAATGCGATTGGCGACCAGTTCCTCGAGAGGTGCGTCGGGCGATGCTGACATGGCGACTCCTGCGGGTGGCGGGGAACCTCAGGTTACCCCGAGCTCGGCCAAGGTTCACTTGGTCTATGGGGCTGGCGCGGCGGCGACGGCTGGATTACCTCCATCCCTCTGGACTCTGCATCGACCAAGAAGACGTTTCGCCGAAACGTCGTCATCTACACGATGGCAAGTGCGATGGGGAGCCTCGTCCAAGTCGCTCACTTGTTGTGGACCCATCTCCTCGACCAGGCGGACTATGGTCGCTTTGCGATCCTCGAGGGCGTGGTCTTCGGCGCCGCGGTTGCAACGATTCCGCTTGCTCCGCAGGCCTACATTCTCGTGTACCTGCACAAGAAGGAGCGTGGCGCGCTAGCGGGAGACCTGGGCGGCATCCTGGGGCTCGCCTTCTTGGTGGGCGCGCTGTCGACGCTCTTGATGTTCCTCCTCCCCGATTCGCTGTTCATACTCGCCGGTGAGGCGATTCCCCGCTGGGCCGTCGCGGGGGTCATTGTGGCAGCGACTCTCTCGACCGCTCGCATCATGGCTCAGACCATCAACGAGACGCAGAGCCAGCCTACGCGGGCGGCGATGTGGTCGGACTTCGTTGACGGCACGCGACCATTCATTGCGATCGCGCTCTTCTTCCTGCTCGGTTGGACATGGGAGGCGCGGTGGGGCGGGCTCGTCGTCGCCCAGGCCGGCGCGGGCCTCGCCGCGATCTGGGTTTTGACTCGACAAGGATGGTTGCGACGCCCTCCGTCGCTTGCTTCCCTGCGTGAACCGCTCCGATACTCGCTCCCCATGATTTTCGCCGCGCTCGCCTACGTCGGGTACCAAAGCGCGGACCGTCTCTACGTTGCCCTCTGGAATGGGATCGCCGCCGCCGGGCGTTACGAAGCTTCGTACCGCGTTGCTCTATTGGTGAGCACCGTCAACGTGGTGACGCTCCACTCGTTCAACCCGCTGTTCTATTCTGCTTTCGCGCGAGGCGATCGTGCGGGCGCTGCGAAGCTCCTCCGAAAGACAAGCCTGCAAGTCGGTGGTTTGGTTACGCTCTTGGTGGTCTTGCTGCCGCTGGTCGTGATCTACACGCCCTTGCTAGAGGAATCGTATCGCACGTCGCGCAGTGTCATCGTTTCCGTCCCTATCCTTGCAGCAGGGCTTGGGTTTCTCGGGGTGGCACTCTTGTGGCAAGCGCCGCTTCTTGCACGGGGGCACGCTAAGACAGCCTCCTCGATCGCGGTCACCGGGGCTCTCTTGAACCTCGGCGCCGACGCGGTCTTGATTCCCCGCATGGGCGAGGTGGGTGCGGCGTGGGGCACCTTCATCGCCTTCGCCGTCATGATGGTCATCACGATTACGGTCGTGCTGCGCCGACGCGCGGACGAGTAGGAGGCTACTTGCGCTGCTAGGGAAGCGTCCCGGCGGCGACCAGGTGTGGAAGGCCGGTGTCGCGTCCGTTGCCAATCGCGCGGAATGCACGCCGCACTTGTCCCCACGCGCCGAGACCTACGGGGGGCGAGAAGTCGGTCGTCCAAGCTTTGACGTCGCGAAAGCCCTGCGCGGTGAGAAATGCGCTCAGGCTCTGCGCGCTCCACGAGCGAATGTGCTGCCAGCGATGAAACACGTGGTCACACTCCGGGCAGTACAGGCGCGATGCGCCCAGGTCCTCGTCGTTCGGGGTCGTGAATACGATGACCCCGCCGGGCGCCAGCAAGCGCTTGATGATATCGAGCGTGCCCGTGAGCTGCTTGTCGGAGAGATGCTCGATGACCTCGACCGACAAAATACCGTCGAACTCGAGTCCCATGTCGAGCGCTTCCATCGGAGAGGAGGCGCCGCGGAAGTTCGGGATGGCGGCGTTGCGTTCTTCGGTCAGCTCGACCGACGTCGGAGAAAAATCGACTCCGTACACTTCGCCGGCCACACGCCCGAGTGCGGGGATGAGAAATCCACCGCCGCAGCCAAAATCGAGCACGCGCTTCTTGCCGCTCAGCGTGCCGCGTAGCCGTGGCACGAGACGGTCCCGGTAACCGTAGCTGAAGTAGTTGTCAGGGAACTGAGATTCGTACTCCCAGAACCGACGGACATGCTCATCGGTCCACTCGAGGGCCTTGTACCGGCCGATATCGAGAGGGCTCCGCGGAGGTGATGTGGGATCCTGTGCTGACACGCTCCCGGCCGTTTACTTGAAGCCGGCCACGGTGGCAATCCGCCGGAAACCTGGAAAACAAGCCGGTCGAGGGCTCTGCCCGAACGGTGCGCTTGATCGATCCCCCGACATGCCGCACGAGACAGAACTGCTTATGACTTTTATCACTCGGACCCTCCTTGTTGCTCTATTCGTCACCGGGCTCATCGCCTGCGGTGACTCCACCTCCAGCGGGTCGACTGAACGGCCCGATGTGACCGACGCGCCAGACGAGCTCGGGCCTTTCGCGGTTGGGCATTCTTCGTTCGAGGTCGTCGACGAAGCGCGTGACGCTCGAACACTAGTCGTCGACGCTTGGTATCCAGTCGACGAACAGGACGCGGAAGACTCTCCGGAAGCGGAGTACCTGTTGCTCGATCCTCTCGGTCTCCCGTCCGACGTCGCCGTGGAGGGCTTGCCGGCCTCGTCACGATCCGGACAGACCCTACTTGTCTTTTCTCATGGGTACGGCGGAATCCAGATTCAGTCGTTCGCGCTGATGGAGACGCTGGCGAGCCATGGATTCATCGTCGTTTCGCCAGAGCACACCGGGAACTCGCAAGCCTCCTCGGATGACCCAGACTCATTCGACGAGGCTGCTGGCAAGCGGGTTCCGGATATCTCCTTCCTCATCGACGCGATGTTCGAGCGCAACCAGGACTCCGAGGACCCGTTCTTCGGGCGCATCGACGAAGAGGCGGTCGGTGTTCTGGGGCATTCGTTTGGCGGAATGACATCGATCGGGATGGCAGCAGGGTGGGCGGGCGCATCGCCCGACCCGAGAGTGACGGCTATCGCGCCGATTTCGGCGGTGATCGACCCCGAGATGCAGAGCGACGACCGGCCCAGCCCCAACGCCGGCTTCACCCAGCAGCAACTCGAGAGCATCGTCGTGCCGGCCATGTTGGTGGGCGGCACCGAGGACATCAACGTTTTCATCAGTAACAATGCGATAGCGTTCGAGCAGATGATCAACGCGCCCCGGGTCTACAAAGTCGATATCATCGGAGCGACTCACAACCACTTCGCTGCGATCTGCCCGATCGCCAACCGGTTGATGGAGTTCGGTTGGGGCCCCGACGCCTGGCCTATGCTCGGCGCGGGGGAGCTCATCGAGCCGTACGAGACCACCTGTGGGCCCGACGTTCTTCCGATCGAAGAGGCGACACGGCTACAGAACCTCTACCTCGTGTCTTTCTTCAAGGCGCACATGCTCGGCGAAGGCGGCTACGAACAGTTCCTCACCCCGTCGTTTGCCGAGAGGGATGGCGGGGCCACGGTGGCCGTCAAGTAGAGGACGACGCGGGGATGGTGTGACCGAGAAGCAACCACTCGAGCGCGCCATGTTCATCGGGTGCCTGATCGTCGCTGGCGAGGCGGTGTTCAGCTTGCCCTTCCACGTGGCGCGGTTCTTTCGCCCCACGGTTCTCCAGGTGTTCGATTTCACGAACACCGAGCTCGGGGCCGTCCAGGCGGTCTACGGCGTGGTCGCCATGCTGGCGTACTTTCCGGGCGGCCTGTTGGCCGATCGCTTCTCGACGCGTCGTCTTCTCACTGGGTCACTCCTGTGCACCAGCCTCGGCGGCTTCTACTTCGCTACCGTCCCCGACTACCGTGGTATGTGGTGGCTGTTCGCGTACTGGGGGCTGACGACCATTCTCCTGTTCTGGGGGGCTCTCATCCGGGCGACTCGAGAGTGGGGCGGCGCCAACGAGCAAGGCCGGGCCTACGGCCTACTCGATGGTGGCCGTGGCCTCTTCGCCGCACTGGTCGCAGCGGGCGCCGTGCTCGTGTTCGAATCCATGCTGCCCGAAGATCCGACGACCGCGACGGGGGTTGAGCGCGCTGAGGCGCTTCGTAACGTGATCTTCGTCTACACCGCGGTCACCGCGGGCGCGGGGCTTCTGTGCTGGTGGTTCGTGCCCGATCGAGATGCCGGAGCGAGCGAGCGACCCCACATGCTTCGAAACGTCGGAAAGGTGTTGCGTTCGCGTTCGGTGTGGCTCCAAGCGCTCATCGTCGTGAGCGCGTACGTCGGCTACAAGGGCGTCGACAACTACTCGCTCTTCGCCGTGCAGGGGTACGGAATGAACGAGGTAGAGGGCGCCAAGGTGACGGCGATCAGCGCTTGGGTCCGGCCGGTCGCGGCGGTTGGCGCCGGATTGCTGGGCGACCGTTTCTACTCGTCGCGTGTTTCGAGCCTCTGTTTTGGCACCATGGTCGCCTCGTACGCCTGGTTCGGCCTGACCGAACCTGTCCCGTCCATGCCCTGGGTGCTCTACGCCAACGTACTCGTGAGCTGTGCTGCCATCTTCGGCCTACGAGGTGTCTACTTCGCGCTCTTCGAGGAGGGCTCCGTCCCCATCGAGACCACAGGAACGGCCGTCGGTTTGGTGTCGGTGATTGGCTACACACCTGACGTGTTCGTTGCGTTGGCGGGAGGTTGGTTCCTCGACCGATCTCCGGGTGTCGCGGGGCATCAGCACTTCTTCTTGTTTCTCGGCGCGTTCGCCGTGCTCGGTTTGGTCGCGAGCCTGAGGTTCAGAGGCGCTCAGTCGTCGTCTTGATGTGTTTCGCGCAGCCGTGATTCGGCGGCGCGGCGGTGATTCTCCGCTTCATCGTGAAGCTGCATCGCACCTTTGAGCTTCTCGATGAGCTCGGCCTGGTCCCGCAGGCTCTGGTTGAGATGATTCGTCACGACGTCGACACTGACGACTGCGATGCCGCAGAATACCGCGAAAATCGTTGCGACGCGGACCCAGTTCATGAAGCCGGCGGGGTCGTAGAAGGTCGTCGTCTCCACCGTGAATAGACCGATCGACAACACCGCGCCTACGGCAAGCAAGGTGAGTAGATTCGTGGCCAACACGATCAATGTGACGCGACGACGAAACAACACCGATGCGAGCACACTCTGGCACGCCAGCATTAAAACCGGGGCAGCGAGGTAGCCGGCCATGAGCAACGAATACACCCCCACCACGTAGAGAAGGGTCAAGAAGCTGAGAGCTCGAATTCGGTACGGAAGGCGCTTCGCGAAGAACAGCACCAGGAAGCCGCCGTACAACGTGATCGTTCCTCCGGCGATGTACCAGGCCTCGAGGTTGACCGCGTCCAGCAACGTCCGCGCGAACGCCACGCCACCTGCGACCACCGCGACGAGCAAGGAGGACTCGAGCACCTGCTGGCGTACGCTCTTGGCTTCGCCTACGACGTTTCGTTCCGGTGAGG
>CAXMRN010000230.1:0-10179 GCA_964195565.1 uncultured Polyangiaceae bacterium
ACGGGGTTGCCGTTCACCTCTTCGGCGCCCTCGGCGCCCGGTGCGATCACGTCGAGCGACCCTGTGATCTTGAAGCTCGGCGCTTCGACCGATTGACCCGCCACCACGTCGACGCGAACGATCTCGGTGTTGCCCTGCCCGAAGTCGGGGTCCCGCACGAGCTGATCGTTTTCGAACGCCCCGAGAACCTTGTAGCTGCCGGCCGGCACACCTTCGATCGACCAGCTGCCGCTGTCGGAAAAGTCCGTTCCCTCGGGCGCCCTCAGCCCCGGCGGTGTCTCGCCGCGGGCCAAGGTTTCATCAAAGGTCGACTCGACGACGAGGATGTACGAGGTCCCCTTGCCAGCGCCCGGATTCACGATCTGCACGCTGCCGGTCACAGTTCCCGGTGCGTCCGAGACAATGGTGAGATCGACTTGCGTCTTTTCGCCACCGCTGACGGATGCTGCTTGGGCGCCATAGTTCACGCCTTGCGCGTAGCCGAGCACCGAGAAGTCGCCGTCCGGTAGATTGAAGATCCGGTAGACGCCGTCGCGGTCGGCGATGGCGGTGAAGCCCTCGGGAGTGCCGCCGGCAGTCTCGGCTACGACGAGCACGCCGGTGCTATCGTTTGCCACCTCGACGTTGCCGAAAATCTGGTTCGTTCCCGCGCCCGACGGAAGTGCAATCAGGCCAACGTCGGTCGTCGGGGTGTCGACTACCAGCAACCCATCTTCTTCGACTGGGCTCGACACGTCGATCGGAAGTGCCTGCCGAATCCCGCCGGGAAACGTTTGGTACCCTGCAGCGTCCGCGCGTAGGGTGACGTCGCCGCCCTGCGGATTGCCATCGGTGTCACGCTGCCGGGCGACTTGAATCTCGTAGTCGCCACTGACGTCCGTGACGGCAACCGTGCTAGCCGGCGCGCGATTGGCATCCAGTGCAACGACCGTAGCCCCTGCGATGCCGCTCTCGTCGACTTGGTCAAAGACGTTGCCGCGAAGGACGACAGGCGCGAAGCACGCTGTCCCTCCCTCGACCACTTCCTCACACACCAGGTTCTCATCACACCCAGTCTGGGCGATCGGGTCACAAGCATCGCTGCTATCGCTCGAGCAGCCCAAACCCACCAGCAGCGCAAAGGCCGCCACACTCACCATCCGATTCATCGTGTCCCCCATGACGGGTTGCGTTCCCCCGCGACCCTATGGGTGGATCGTATCGGCTATCGGGCGTGCGTTGAAAGCCTACAGCGGCGCACACGACAGGAAGGGACTTCGCTACGGGGCCGAAGCGCTTCGGCTAGCCCCTCTAGTTGTCCTCGGCCCCCTGACACACCCAGGTCGCGATGAGGTCGATCTCCGCGGTTGTGAGCGAGCCGTTGCCCTTGGGCATGAGGCTGCCCATGCAAAGTTCGGTGCCATCGAGCTTGCCGACGAGGACGCTCGAACCGGGATCGCCCGGCACGAGGACGGCGCCGCACGGCGTCGTGGTGTCGAGCAGGCTTTGGCGCGCGTTGCCCGCGGTGAGATCGAGACTCGTTGCGCCTCCGCCTGGGCCGCCGGGCCGGCGATTCCCGTCGTGACAACCGCTCGATGCACAGTTTGCCGAGAAGATCGGCTGGACGTCGTTGGCGAGCGAGACGGTGGTGTCGCCGCATTGGCATTGGCCATCAAAGCAAGAAGTGCCGGTGCCGCAGACGTTTCCACAGGTGCCGCAGTGCTTCAGATCGGTCGAGAGGTCGATGCAAGCGCCGCTACATTCGGCCAAGTCGCCGCAGTCGGAGGAGCATTGGCCTTCGAGGCAGAAGAGACCCCCGCAATCGGTGCCGCAGGCGCCGCAGTTCGCCGGGTCGCTCACGAGGCTTACGCAACTCGCATTGCAGACCGACTCGCTGCCCGGGCACGTGCAGGTGCCGTCGATGCAGGAGGACGTCGCAGGGCAGGCGTTTCCGCACCCTCCGCAATTGTCGGGGTCGGCGGTCAGGTCGATGCACAGCTGGCCGACGCCGCAAGTCTCACAAGCACCCGCGGGGTCGAGCCCATCGATCCACGCGCCGATGCAGTCGATCGTTTCGTTCGGTAGTGACCCGAGGAGCGGCATCTGTGCACCGCACCCCGTGCCGCGAAGCTTGTCGATGAGGTAGGAGCTCGCAGCATCACCGGGAACCACCCGCACCTCCCCGTCGCAGAGCGCGGCCCCTTGGCCGAAGAGCTCGAGCTCGAGAGAGCTCGCCTGCAAGTCGAGCCCACCGGCGCGGTCGTTCGAGCCGTGGCAGCCCGCATCGACGCAACTCACATCGAAGACTTGCGACGCCACCTGCTCCATGCTCGTCGGGCACGGCGGCCCCGAGCGGGGGTCCGGCTCTCCCTGGTTTCCTGATTCGCCACTACAAGCGACGAGAAGCGCCATCCACACGAGCGCAATCCGAACTCGAAACATCATTCCATCCCCCTCGTGCAAGTTAGCAAGCGAGGCAGGGGCGACCCAAATCGCCAGGCGATGAGCTAGTTAGCTGATGCACGCCTCCTGAAAGCGTTGCGGGTAGCTCGCGATTGGCGTGGGGCGAGTGTGGCTACGCCTTGCGAGGTGCATCGTCGGCGCCTTCGAACCATGGCTCGTCGATGACTACGTTCATCGTGTGGCCCGTGATTCGGGGCGCAATCGAGTCGCGCTGCTCTTCGACGAGAGACCCGTAGCGCTGCCACCATCGTTCCGCATCGGCTCGCGTCCAACGTGGGAGATCGAGCTGGTCGAGTGCATCGGCAAGCGCCTGCGCCGATTCGGGTCGGTCGTCCTTGCGCTTCGCCAAGCAAGATAGGATCAGCCGCTCGAGCTCTTTCGGGATCGGCTCGCCGCGCGCTTCACTCAACGCGGCGGGAGCGGCCTGCACGTGCTGCATGCAGACCTCGAACACGGTGTCGGCTTCGAAGACGGGCCGGCCGGTGAGCGAGTAATAGCCCACCGCGCCGAGTGAATAGAGGTCGCTTCGCGCATCGACCTCGTCCGGCGTGTTGACCCCCTCGGGGCTCAGGTAGTGTGGCGTCCCTTTGATGGAACGGGTGTCGCTCGTCTCGGGGTCGTCGTCGTCTTGCAGGCGCTTCACGAGCCCAAAGTCGACGACCTTGACGACATCGTCGGCTCCACCCCGCCGCGCAAGCATGATATTGCTCGGCTTGACGTCGCGGTGGATGAGCCCGACCGAGTGCGCTTCGTCGAGCGCAAGGGCGACATCGCGCAGGATATGGACGACGCGCGGCACGGGTTGAGGCCCGGTGGCCTCGACGATGTCTTGCAGGCTTGCGCCGTCGAGGAGCTCCATCGCGTAGTAGAACAAGCCCTCCGGAGTACGGCCGTAGTCGTAGATCCTGATGGTGTTCGGATGGGTGAGCTTTGCCGTCAGCTGCACTTCGCGCCGAAAGAGGTCGTGCACCTCGCGGCCGCCGAGCTCGGGTCGCAACAGCTTCACGGCCGTGGGGCGCTTGAGCATGCCGTGGGTCGCCTGGTAGACGACGCCCATCGAGCCTTCTCCGAGCTTTCGCTCGAGCTGGTACTGACCGAGGCTTCGGATGCTACTCACTTCGCTCCGCAGGCGATGAATGACATAGCACGCGATGCTCGACAGGCCGACGGTCAGCGTCCACCACATCGTCGTCATCAGGGCGGTCGAGATGATGATGGTGCTCCGTTCGAAACCACGGGTGTCGTAACCAACCATGCGCCACATCGCGGGGTTCACGTCGCGGTAGTGCAGAGCCATCATGCCGACGAGCGGGACGCCGATCAGGAGACCCAACATGGCGGTGCGTCGCGCCGTGCTCGGCACGAAGACTGCGCGCGAGAACAAGGCAAACGAGAGCGCAAACGCCGTGATGACATCGGCGCCAACCTCCGGCGGAATCGTCATCCCCATGCCGATGTAGCCCACCGAGCCCAGGAGCAGGCCCATCGTCTCGACGGCGATCACCGTGTTGAGCGGCCGCGGACCGCCACGGCAGACGAGCCAAATCGCCAAGCACGGAACGATGGCCGCCGCGTGAACCCAGTAACTCGGCTCGCCCAACTTCTCGAGAAGCGTCCCGGACGCCAGCCCGATGACCATCCGAAAGACCAACCCAATCGCCCCCGCGACCGCGATGATCAAGCCAAAGGAAGCGACGCGGCTCTGATAGAACGCTTTCGCTTCAGGGCTCGTGGAGATGGGGCTGGGGCTGGTTGGCACGGAGCTAGTTTACAACGCGCGGGTGATGAATAGGCGCGCGAAGACGAATTCGGGCAGGCCGCGCGGGCTGTTGTTTTTGCGGTGTTTTTGTGGCTCTCACGCCGTGGCTGCCGCGCCGATCGCCCTACCCAGTTGCCCGCGGTGCACCCCGAGGGCTAGCAGCGTGCGGATGAGGAGGTCGACGGAGACGCGTGGGTCGCCGGCTTCCATCTTGGCGACGCGGGATTGGCTGGAGCCGATGAGGTCGGCGACCTCGGTTTGGGTGCGGGCCTAGCTCTCGAGTGGCCGACGGGATTGGTGGTAGATGCGCAAGACGTGCAACGCGTCGGCTTCCCGCCGGCAGAAGATTCGGAGTGGTGGGACGGGCCAGCTTCGGACTTCGAGCCCTGAGTGGAGCGTGCTCAGCGGACCATCTAAGCCGCCTTCGGCGAGAAGATCGATGACTTCAAAGACGCGATCGACGAGGCGAGCAGCGGCGGCAGGTTTGTCGCGGGCGATGTAGCTCGTTGTGGCCGCCAAGTCGTCGAGCGCGCGAGGCGCTACGACGGTGCGCATCACTCGAGGTTTGCCTTGGCCTTGGCGTACGCCTCGTCGCGCGAGACGCCCTGCCCAGCCTGCACCGACGCCAGCGCGGCCTCGAGGCCGGCTTCTTGCTCGTCGGTGAGGTCGGGCGACTCATCGATCGGGACCAGCACGTAGCGGCCCTTCTTCAGGACTTTGAACTCTTCAGGAGCGTCGACGCCGTTCCAGTTGACGATCACGGCCATGGGCAAAGCATACCTTCCTTTCCGAGTGGGTTCGAGCAGTGCGTTCGGCATGCTTGGTGGTCGACCGACGCTGGGGGAAGTTGCGCGCTTTCGTTCGAATTCGAACAGGCCGCGCGGCCTGTTGTTTTCACCGTATTTCTTGCCCTAAAAGGATTCGGGCCGTCGTTCACCGCTCGCGCGTGCGGGTCGAGTCCCGCGCGCCGAATCGCGAGGGGATGCCGGTTCGGTTTGCATGCTTCGACAAGTTGGACAGCGTCGGGAGAGTGCCCGGGTTCGAAGGCTGCGTGCAAATGGCGGTGCCGGCTCCGGAGCGCCGCGGTGCGGTGGCGCGGCGATAGCGCGAGGCGGACGTGTTTGACGATCCGATAGGGGATTTTCCGTTGGATCTCTAGAGAGCGGCGACCTTCGTCATCTGGCCGAGCAGCTGGCCGTCGTCCCCGAGCAACTTGGAGCGGCCGCGCGGCGGGGCTTGGGTCACGCGACTCAGAATAGTTGCAGCGTTGTGAGGTGCCGCACTTCACTGCCGCGCGATTGACCCATAGGTTGAAAGGAGGGGAGAGGGAGAACAGCGGGTCACGAATCCGCTCGCTGGGCCGGCGTAGACGCGCGCGTGAAACAGCTCCGGCTGGTGCTCGCGGCGGAGATGGTGCGGCACCTCGGAATGAATAACCGGGCGGAGGGCTTGGGAGACGGGAACATCATGATGAAGAAGATAGTCGTTCTGAAGTCGATGAAGTGGCTGGCGCCAGCCCTCGCGGTGCTCGCGGTGATTGGATACGCGGTCAGCGTACGCGACGCCTCGTGCGTGAAAACCAAGTACAGCGGCGGTTGGCTCGTTGAATGCGAGTCGACGAGCATCTTCCAGCCAGCTGAGCCGGGCGACGCCATCGACTCCGAGTCGGCTGGCATCGATTGGATTCCATTGCCACCCGGCGTGCTGGGTTTGTTTGGAGCGCTGTTCCACGGGGAGTGTGAAACAACGATGGTCCCCGAAGGCCAATGGACGTCCTGCAGGGACGGCTTCTCGCTCCTTCAACGCGATGGCGGGCTGGCGGCGTGGGCGCTCCGCCCGGAAACGAACAAAGGCGCGGCGATCAAGGCCGCGAGGAGCCGCGCGCGTGAGGACATCGACTATCCGGTCGAGGACTCCGACTGCGGCCTCTACCCATGCTCGTCCTACTTCAACGATGGCGACGATCCCGAGCGTGGCGCTTATGTGGATTCGCTTTGGGACTACCAGAAAGCGCGCTTGGCCGCTGTGCTCCGGGCCTGGGAGGGTCAAGAAATCGAGCGGGAGTTGGTGCAGGCGCGCGCTGAGAACACGGAGCTACATGAGCGCCTGAAGCAGATCGCGGAGTATGAAGCGCAGCTGGAGCATGCTGAGGCACTGGCGCAGATCGATCCTGAGTCCGTGGGGCAAGGGCGGAAATGAGCGGGGACGCTGAAGACGCCACCACCCGTCGATCGTTCGCATGTGCGCCTCGGCCTGAGGCGTGATGATGACCTGCCTCGCCACCGTGGGCTCAGTGATCGGTTAGATCGGCAAGGACGTCAGCGGCTGGACGGCCTTCGCCCGCCTGCACCGACGCCCACGCGTGCGTGATGGCTGCGTCGAGCGCGGCGCGTTCGGCCTCGTCGAGAGTGTCGCCCGCGTCGTCGACAACGAGTTCGAACTCGGTCCCTTCGGGGAGGCTCGTTGGCTCGTCTACGATGAGGCGGCCGTTACGAACTCGGGCGCGAATCGTTGACATCATGGTGAGGTTAGCACGCGGGCGTTGGGGGGCCTAGCGCGTTTGGGTTTGGTTTCTGGTTGCGGCATTGATGGGTTCTCGGCCGACGGTGGCTCAGGTTGCGAGGTGCGCGAGCGGCTTTGGGAGCTTCGAGATGCGTTGCCGGGCTTCGTAGAGGTCGACTGCGCGTTGGGCGGCGAGCCAGAACTCGGCGGTGCTGTCGAATGCGGCGGCGAGCTTGAGGGCCATTTCGCGACCGAAGGCGCGCGCTCGCTTCCGGACAGTATCAACTTTGGTGAGGCCGCGCGGTCTGTTGTTTTTGGCTTGTTCTTGGTGTTGCTAGTCTGATGCCATGAAGTGGGGAACGGTGGGGGCGGCGGCTTTGGTCACACTTGCGGGGTTGGGGCTGCTGGGTCCGTTGCATTCGGACGCGTTTGGTCCGGTCGGCGACCTGGCGTCTGACATGAGCTGCCGCGAAGGGCCGCTGCGTCAGCCACGCAAGAACTGCGCGCCGGCTCCGCCGCCGAGTACCGGGAACCCCCATGAAGACTGCGTCGCACAAATCAACCAGCTGCGTTGGAAGTGCCAATGCCTGCCAGCACTCGGGCGTTGGAAGGGTGGTGAACCATGCGCGAACACGCACGCGAAATACGACAGCAAGCATGGCATTCACGCGGGCTTCAACGGCGAGATCTGTACGCCCCAAGGCATGGCGCAAAACGAGTGCCCCGCGTGGCCTTCGAAGAGCCGCGTCGTCGGGGAATGTCTCCAGCGCATGTGGGACGAAGGGCCCGGCAAGCGGTTTTCGAAGCACGGCCACTACCTCAATATGAGCAACCCGAGCTACGAACACGTCGCATGCGGCTTTGCGAAAAGCGCAGACGGTGAGGTCTGGAGCGTGCAGAACTTTCGGTGACTCGAGGCGCGGGTATGTCGAGTTCGTTCTCGGCCCCCTCGTCTGCTGTCCCGGCAATGAGAACTGCGTACCCGACTGCGCCGCGGAGCTCTGAGCGACGATAGGCTCGCGCTCTGAGCGAGCTCGCTCGCGAGTTGGTTGCGATATGCGCGCTCGAACAGACTGGCGAAAGCGAGTTAGCCCGAGAGGGCGGTGATGAAGGTGAAGAGTAGGGAGGCTTGGGGGTCTAGGGCGATTTTGGGAAGCGCCGCGGGAGTTTCGGCTGCAGGCGGATTGGGCGTGACGCGGGCTATGCGAGGAGGGTTCGCTCGCGGCGGTGGACGCGCATGATGGGGCGGCGGCCCAGGAGCCAGGTTGGGTTGGAGCCGGGGGGGAGGATCTTGAGGCGACCGCCGTGCTGGCCCTGCAAATGGCAAAACGCGCACGGGCAGGTGAGATTGTCGGGGTCGTCGGTGCCGCCGTTGGCGCGGTACTGCACGTGGTGAAGGGTGACGTTGCGCTGGTGGCAGACCGGGCTGGTGCAGCGGTAGCGATCTCGGCGATAGATCGTTTCCCATTTGTCCGAGACGCCCAACATCGGGACCCAGGTTTGCCAGAAGGTCGCGCAGAGGAACTGAATGAAGCTGGTGCCGGGGAGCTTGTCGCGGTGGGCGTGTTCGAGTTGGCGATAGTGAAGGAGGAGATCGCCGGGGACGCGCATGCGCAAGGTGACCTTGGTCGCCGGACTCCCGGATATCTGGACAGCGGCTGCGTCATCCAATGCGTCGCCCCCGTTTTGCGATGCTTGGGCGGGATGCTCCTGTGCTTGGGTGGGATGCTTCGGTGCTTCGCGGGAGTCAGCCGTCGCCTGGTTGCAAGAAACGATACGCAAGAGCTCTCCACTGAGAATCGAGCGCTCGAGGGCCTGCATTTGTTCGATGTGCTCTTCGCTTGGTGGTGAGCGAACGGTTTGTCCTGCGAAGCGGGCGGCCATTTCTACCGCTTGGACCTCCTCGCGCAGGTGCTTGAAGGTACGACGGGTGGCGCGGTCGACCCATGCGCGCTCGGTGTCGGCGGTGGCGATGCGGGCGAGGAGCTGTGCGGCTTCGAAGCCGATGCGGCCTTGCTGAAGGGCGTCGACGACGTGGTCGAGGCCCCGGCTGCGGCGTGCCAGGCTGACTTTGCTGCGGAGCGAGGCGCGTGACATCCCGAGCCGCTCGCGCGCGTAGTGTGCCTCGCTGGCAAAGCCAAGCGCCTGCCATCCGCGAAGCGCCAAGAAGCGCTGCGCCAGCCGGCCAAAGAACAGATCGCGACTGGCAAGCTCCGCGCTGTAGTGACGGATGCGCGCGTCGAGCGCCTCGAGGCCGAGCGGCAGGTCGTCGGCATCGGGGGCCTCACCCGGATTAGGCTCAGTCGGGACCGCCGGACGGCTTCGGAGCTCTGCGTCTGCATGAAGCAGCTGCAGGCGTTTCATCTTGGTGTGCCACGCCGCGCTTTCCGCCTCGAGCTGCGCGGAGACATTGCCTTCAGTTGGATCGATGAGCTCGAGCAGCGAGATGGTGCCCTCGGCAAGGAGTGACTCGAGGAAGTGGCCGCTGGTGCGCTTGCCGTCCATGTGCTCGACCATCATGCGCGTGGCCTCAAGCGCCCACGCTTCTTCGACCGGCAGCGTGAGCGAGAGCGTGCGCGCGAGCTCGTCGTCGTCGGGTGGGTCCGGTGATTCTTGCGGGCTCAACGCGATGCGCATCGCTTGGACCGTTTTGCTGCGTGCCACCTGGAGCAGCGCCGATTCGGTTTGAGGCGTGGCATGCTGTGCGAGCAGCTCCGCCATGCTCCAGCCGATGGACCCGGCTTCGAGGGCCTTGGTCAACTGCGGTAGCGACTGCAGACGCCGCGCGAGGGTGCGGCTCTCGGCCGCCCACCGACCTCCGCGGCAGCAGCGCTCGAGTGCGTAGGCGCCCAAGGTTGAAAAGCCGAGCTCGTGAACCCCGTCACCGAGGCGGTGAAGGGCTTGGCCGATGCGAAGGCGGAGGCGGCCGGCGCCGCGGGCTAGGCGGTAGAGCTCGCCGTCGAGCAGGGCGATTTTGCGTGTTGGGGAAGCCGTGGCCTCCGAGCTAGACCTTCGCATGGTTGCTCCGTCGAACGCGCGGGGCGCGATGACGCTTCGCACTGCTCGAGGCTTGCTTTGACCCTGGCCTAGGAGGAGTGGGTTGAGCATGTCTGGTTATCGGACGGCGGCGTTGGAAGTTGCGTGCTTTGTTTCGAATTCGAACAGGCCGCGCGGCCTACTACTTCCGCGCTATTCTTCGCCCTAAGCAGAGACAGCCGCCCCGATCGCCCTACTCTCTCGCCCGTGCCAACGGCGCCCACCATTCTCGGTGTCAGCAGATTTGGTTGCACAGCTGGTAAGGCGGTATCTTGAACCGGTGGGCAGGGTGGTCGAACCGCTCTGGGGGCGCCGAACGAACTCGGCTCGCGAAAGCAGGGTCAGAGAGAGGGTGGGATGAAGAAAGGGCGTAAGCGCATCGGACGGGTCGTTCTGGGGTTTGTCTTTTTGGCGTCTCTCCTATTCGCATACAAGACGGG
>CAXMRN010000231.1:0-12388 GCA_964195565.1 uncultured Polyangiaceae bacterium
ATTGCAGAGGCGGTGGGCATTCGGAAGCCGAGCCTCCTCTATCACTTCAAGTCGAAGGATGAGCTCCGGGAGAACGTACTCGCCGAGATGCTGGCCCATTGGAACGCGGTGCTACCGGGTCTCCTCTTAAAGGCATCCACCGAAGAGCGCTTCGACGCGACGATGGAAGCGCTGAGTGAGTTCTTCATCGAGGACCCGGACCGCGCGCGCCTGTTCCTGCGCGAAACGCTCGACCGCCCCGAGCAGATGCAGGCGATGCTCGCGCAGTTCGTGCAACCATGGGTCGCACTCCTCGGCGGCCAACTCGAACGCGCCAAGGAGCAAGGCTTGGTGCAAAGTGATGTCGACCCGCAAGCGTACGCGGTCGAGGTGATCACCCTGGCGGTCGCCGGGACGGCTGTCATCGACACCCTGCAAGTGATTCTGCCGGATGACCCGGCCCTAGGCGGCACGCGCAAACGTCACGCGCGTGAGCTCATTCGCATTGCGCGAGCGAGCCTCTACACAGAGAACGAAGGCGAGAAGTAAGCATGGCCAATTTCTTCAAAGACAACGACGATCTTCAGTACTACTTCGACAAGGGCATCGACTGGGAGTCGCTGGTTCGGATCACCGAGCACGACTTCGCGGACGCCGACGGAGATGGCTTCAGCACCACCGAGGAAGCGGTTGCCTTCTACCGGGACATCCTCGAGATGTTCGGGCAGTTCACTGCGGAGGAGATCAAGCCATACGAGAAGGAGATTGATGCCAACGGCGTCGATCTAGTCGATGGCGAGGTGGTCTTCCCGCCACGGCTCACCGAGATCTTCGCAAAGATCAAGGATCTCGACCTTCACGGGCTCCCGATCCCCCGCGAGTTCGGCGGCATGAACGCCCCCATGATCGTCTACTTCATCAACAGCGAGTTGATGGCGAGAGCCGATGTCTCCGCGATGGCTCACCATGGCTTCCACGCAGGGATGGCGATGGGCGCGCTCGTTTTCTCGGCTCTCGAAGGGACCTCGGACATCGATCCGAAGACGGGCCGGTTCAACGACACCCGCTGGAGGAAAATGATCGAAGAGATCGCCGCGGGCGAGGCCTGGGGCTGCATGGACATCACCGAGCCTGACGCCGGATCGGATATGGCGGCGCTTCGCGCGGTTGGAGAGCAAGACGCGGACGGCAACTGGTACGTGACGGGCGAGAAGATCTTCATCACCTCGGGCCACGGCAAGTATCACTTCGTGATCGCGCGCACTGAGGAAGCGAACCCCGACGACCCCATGAGTGGCCTCAACGGGCTTTCGATGTTCCTGGTGCCGGCCTACGAAGAAGACGCAGAAGGGAACCGCACGCGCATCGTGCAACTGAGCCGCGTCGAGGAGAAGCTCGGTCATCACGGTTCGGCGACGTGCGGACTCGTGTTCGACAAGGCGCCGGCGGAACTCGTCGGTCAACGCGGCGAGGGCTTCAAATACATGCTCACTCTGATGAACAACGCTCGACTGGGCGTCGGCTTCGAGTGCCTCGGTCTCAGCGAGTCGGCCTACCGCGCCGCACTCGACTACGCCGCCGAACGTGGGTCCATGGGTAAGACGATCGACCGCCACGAGATGATCGCCGAGTACCTCGAAACGATGAGAACCGAGATCCAAGCCATCCGCGCGATGGCGGTGACGGCCGGCGTCCACGAGGAAATGGCGCAGAAGCTAGCGCTTGCGATTCGGTACGGGGACCTCGACGAGATCGAGCAGAAGCGGATCGAGCGGCTCATGAAGTCGCACCAAAAGAAGTCACGCCGAATCACGCCGCTCCTCAAGTACTTCGCCGCCGAGAAGGCCGTCGAGCACGCACGCACCGCGTTGCAGATTCATGGCGGCAACGGCTACACCCGCGAGTACCTCCCCGAGAAACTCCTTCGCGACGCGCTGGTGATGCCGATCTACGAGGGCACGAGTCAGATTCAGGCGCTCATGGCTATGAAGGACGCGCTCGGCGGGATCATCGCGAACCCGCAGGCGTTCGTACGCCGGATGGCACAGGCGCGTTGGCGCTCTATTTCGAGTCGCAACCCTCTCGAACGGCGGGTCGCGCAGCTCCAGGCTTTGTCTTTCGGCGCTCAGCAACATCTCGTGTTGAAGACGGCGGGCAACAAGGTGAAGGGGCTTGTTGGAAAGCCGCTGGGCGACTGGTCCGACGAACTCACGAAGAACTGGGACCCGAAGCGCGATTTCGCATATGCGATGCTGCACGCAGAGAGACTGATCCAACTTCTGGGCGAGACCACGATTGCTGAGATACTGCTCGCGCAGGCCCGGAAGCATCCCGAGCGAGCCGAGGTCCTCGAACGGCACCTCGAGCGTGCGGAGCCGAAAGCGCGCTACCTTCACGATCAGATCACGACGACGGGACAGCGCCTACTGGCGAAGCTGTCACCGGAAGCGACCGAGGCGACGAGCCAAGCCGCGGAGTGAGCGGACGGAAACCCGACCTTTCGGGTGGATGGGCTAGTACCAGTCGTTCGCTAGGTACCAGTCCTGCGTGCGGCGGATGCCCTCGACGAGGTCGACGTCCGCCGAGAAACCAAAGTCGGTGCGCGCCGCGTCGCCCACACAGGTCCAGGCCTGTTGCGCGCCCATCTTCGCCTTTTGTAGATTGAGGAGCCTCGGCTTCCTGTCGATCCGTGACGCCAGCTCACCTCCGAGGGCCGCGATCGACACCAATTGCTCCGGCAGGTCGAGCGTCCGCACCCGTCGGTCGACGACTTGCAGGACCTCGGACTGGAACTGCTCCCAGGTGACCTGCTCGTCGTTCGTCAGGAAGTATCCTTTGCCGACGCTGTTCTCGTGCTGCGCTGCCATGACCGTGCCTCGAACGCAATCATCCACGTAGATGATCGACATGCATCGATTGCGATTGCCAAAGAACACGTTCCAACCTCGCATCGCGCTCTTAAACAGGTTGAAGTATTCGACATCGCCTGGGCCGTAGACGCCTGAGGGTCGAACGATCGTCCAGGGCACATTCGCGGACTCCTCCTCGACCACTCGCTCGGCTTCCAGCTTGCTCTGCCCGTAGTACTCGATTGGCCGAGGGGGATTCTCCTCGCGATGAGGCGCCGAAGTCGCCGAGGGCCCGTAGGATGCCAATGACGACACCAGTACAAAGCGCTTGGTGTCGGGGTGCTCTCTACACACTGCGGTCAGCAGATTCCGGGTCGGCATCACGTTTCCAAGTCGGAAGTCCTCGTACGAGTTCCCCTTGGTCACCCCTGCAACGTGCAAGACGTAGTCCGGCTTCTCCTCGCCGATGATGCGCTCGAGGGCCGGAACCTGTGCGTAGTCAGCCTCCACCGAGCGGCCCGTTGTCGCCGCTGGCGAGCCGGGTCTACGAATCGCAACGACGTCGGACCCAGACGCGAGAAGCTCGTCGCGCAGTCGGCTTCCGATGAAACCGCTGGCCCCCGTGATCAGTATCTTGCCATCGAGTGTGGGCATTGCCATCGGCCCCTCGTGCCTCGCGCCGAGCGAATATGCAAGCCCGGATTGACGCCGCCCGGGTGTTGAGAAACGCTACCGTTCATGGCGGATAGCTTTCGAACGATTTCCCCGGTGGACGGAACCATCGTCTTCGAGCGTTCGCTCGATGGGGTCGAACAGGTCGAACGGGTGCTCGCCGCCGCCAACGAGGCTTTTGAGGCATGGCGCGACGTCGACCTCAGCGAGCGCTGCACGATGGTCCGGCGCTTCGTGGAACTGGCAGTGCACGACGCCGATGCCGTCTCCCAAGAGCTCACCATGCAGATGGGGCGACCGTTGCGCGATGGCGCGGGGGAAATCGGTGGCTGGCTGTTGCGGGGACGAACGATGGTCGACCTCGCCCCCGAGGCACTGGCCGACCTCGAGCTCGGGGAGCGCGAGGGTTTCACTCGGTTCATCCGGCGTGAGCCACTTGGCGTCGTCTTCGTGGTCGCGCCCTGGAACTACCCCTGGTTGACGGCGGTCAACGCGTTAGTGCCTGCGCTCATCGCCGGCAACACCGTGGTGCTCAAGCACTCGGAACAGACGCCGCTCGTGGCGGAACGCATCGGCCGGGCTGCCAAGGAAGCCGGTCTGCCCGACGGCGTGCTCCAGGTTCTCTACCTCAATCATGCGGGTGTCGCCGACGTCATCGGCGACCCACGTGTCGCCTTTGTGGCATTCACGGGTTCGGTCGAAGGCGGGCACGCCATTCAGCGCGCCGCATCGAAGCGCTTCATCGGCGCCTCGTTGGAACTCGGAGGCAAAGACCCAGCCTACGTCTGCAGTGATGCCGACGTTGCACGCTCGGCCGCGAATCTCGTCGAGGGCGCTTTCTACAACGCCGGACAATCCTGTTGTGGGGTCGAACGCATCTACGTGCATCGCGACGTGTACGAGCCGTTTCTCGAAGCCTTCGTCTCGGTGGCCCACGAGCTTCAGCTCGGCGACCCGCGGGACTCGTCGACAACCCTTGGCCCCGTGGTTCGAGTGCGGAACGCGGAGGCAATCCAGGCGCAGGTCGACGAAGCGGTCGCGGCGGGGGCCCGCCCGTTACTCGACCCGAGTCATTTCAAGGAGACCCAACGCGGCCTGCCGTACATGGCGCCACAGGCTCTGGTCGACGTGGATCATTCGATGCGCATCATGAGCGAAGAAACCTTCGGGCCGGCCGTCGGCATCATGCAGGTGCAAGGCGACGTCGAAGCGGTTTCGTTGATGAACGATAGCGCGTACGGACTGACTGCGTCGGTGTGGACCGATGACCTCGAGCACGCGGCAAGGATCGGCGCACGGGTGGAAACTGGAACCTGGTTCATGAACCGCTGCGACTACCTCGACCCGGAGCTCGCCTGGGTGGGCGTCAAGGACTCGGGTCGCGGATGCAGCTTATCGACCCTCGGGTATGCGCAACTCACGCGGCCCAAGTCGTTTCATCTGCGTCATACGCCGGGGTAGCCTGGTCATCGGCGTCGAGGTCGCTATAGTCCGGCGCGATGAAGCCGCCGGTGCTCCGCTGCCGCCATGTCACGAAGCGCTACGGCAAGTTCACAGCGCTCCAGGACCTTTCGCTCGAGGTCTACGAGGGCGAGATCTTCGCACTGCTCGGCCCGAACGGTGCGGGCAAGTCGACTTTGATCCACTGCATCACGGGGCTGGCGAAGCAGAGCGAGGGCCACATCGAGGTGCTCGGGTTCGACACCGTGACCGACTTCCGTACCACTCGACGCTTGGTCGGGCTCGTTCCTCAGGAGATCAACTACGACCCGTTCTTCACGCCCCTCGAGAGTCTGACCATCCAGATGGGACTCATGGGCGTCAAACCGAGCCGTGAGCGAGCCGAGAGCCTGCTCGAGACATTCGCCCTCGGCGAGAAGGCCAACGCCTACACCCGCACCCTGTCCGGCGGGATGAAGCGGCGCCTCTTGGTCGCCAAGGCACTCGTGCATGAGCCGCGACTGCTGTTTCTCGATGAGCCAACGGCAGGCGTGGACGTCGAGCTTCGGCGCGAACTCTGGGAGGAAGTCCAGGATCTGCGAACCGCGGGTACCACCATCGTCCTGACCACCCACTACATCGAGGAGGCGGAGCGGCTCGCTGACCGCATCGGAATCCTGCACAAGGGGGAGCTGCTCCTAGTCGAAAGTCGCGAAAGCCTGATGGAGCGCCACGACGGCCGGTCCCTCGAGGACATCTACATCGAGCTAATCCGCAAGGCGGACGGGAGACCGACAGCGTGAACTCGATCGCACTCAAGACCCTGTTCATCAAAGAGATCCGTCGATTCAGCAAGGTGTGGTTGCAGACGGTGCTCAGCCCTCTCGTGACGACCAGCCTGTACATCCTAGTCTTTGGTGTTGCACTCGGGTCCAGACTCCGTGAGATTTCGGGAGTCCCCTACATACAGTTCGTCGTCCCCGGCCTGGTGATGATGACGATGGTTCGCGACTCGTTCTTGAACACCTCATCGAGCCTGTTTCAGTCGAAGATCAACGGGACCATCACCGACATTCTAGTAGCGCCGATCGGAGCCACCGAGATGCTGCTGGCGTACGTGGGTGCTGCGATGATTCGAGCCATTATCGTGGGCACCCTCGTGTACCTCGTGGCGTTGACGTTCACGTGGTTTCCTCTGCACCACATTGGCTGGACGATTTTCTTCACCGTCTTTGTAACGGCGACGCTTGCCCTGCTCGGAATCATCGCCGCACTGTGGGCCGAGAAGTTCGACCATCTCGCGATCTTCCCCAACTTCGTGCTGTTGCCGCTGGCCTTCCTTGGCGGTGTGTTCTATTCGATCGACCTGCTGCCGGAGCCCTGGAACACGGTGAGCCGACTCAACCCGCTCCTCTACATGGTCAACGGTCTTCGATATGGTTTTCTCGGAGTGGCCGACGTTTCGCCCCTCGCCAGCGCGGGGGTTGTCCTCATCTCCTTCGTGGTGCTCCTCGGGGTCGCAAGCGCCATGCTTCGCAGTGGCTACAACCTGAGAACTTAGTCATCATGAGCGCCACGGTATGAGCAGCAGCACCTACTTCGCCAACCCAGAGGCGCGCGCCTTCCTGCAGCGCCGCGTCGCGATCTTTGGCTTGATCGCGGCGATACTCGGTGGCACCGCCCTACTCTTTCGCGTCGTCATGGGCGTGCTCTTTGGATTCCTCAAGGAGCAGGTCACCGACCCGGGGTTCCTGATCCACGCGGCCGCGATCATACCTTTGCTCGGCATTTGGTGGATCTGCAGACGCGGCGACTATTCGGTCAATGCAATCCACGCGATCGAGAACACGGGCATCTTCTTGGCCGCGGTTTGCTACATCGCGATGGGCCTCGACATCCGGCCCGAGGTCGGCGCCGACACCATCACCGCCTTCATTCTCGCACTCATGATGTTTGCGCGGAGTGTGTTCGTTCCGAGCTCTGCGAGACGGACCACGATCCTGGGTGTTCTGATAGGTATCCCGTTGGTCGCCGCCATGTACTGGCACTACCTCACAGTCGACCTCACTATTTGGCGGAGCTTCGGCTATCCAGCGGACTCCTCGACCCGCGTCGCCGCATCTCAAGCTGTCATCACGGTGATGTGGTGGACCCTCACGACAGGCCTTGCGGCGCTCGCTTCGCGGGTGATTCATCGCTTGCGCAAGGAGGTCAGCGACATCCAGAAGCTTGGTCAGTACACCCTCGAACGGAAGCTCGGCGAGGGGGCGATGGGCGTCGTGTACGAGGCGAAGCACGGCATGCTCAAGCGACCAACCGCCATCAAGCTTCTCCGTCCGGAGGTCGCCGATCGCGACGCCCTAGATCGCTTCCGTCGGGAAGTTCAGCTCACCGCAAAGCTCACACACCCCAACACGGTGACGATATACGACTATGGCCGCACACCCGAGGGGCTCTTCTACTATGCGATGGAGCTGCTCAGCGGAGCCACGCTCACTCAGGTGGTCGACGCCGGCGGTCCGCAGCCCGTCGAGCGGGTCGTGCGCATCCTCCGTGACGCGGCCTTGGCGCTCAACGAAGCGCACGATGTCGGGTTGATTCATCGGGATATCAAACCGAGCAACATCATGCTCGCTCGCCAGGGGGGCATCCCCGACGTGACGAAGGTGCTCGATTTCGGCCTCGTCAAGAACCTCGGGCAGGTCGACGACCTCGAACAAACCAACACGATGTCGATCAAGGGCACGCCACACTACTTGAGCCCGGAAGCGATCCAAGACCCTCAGGGGATCGACGCTCGAACCGATCTCTACGCGCTCGGGGCGGTCGGCTACTACCTGTTGGCGGGACGCCACGTCTTCGAGGGCAAGACGGTCATGGAGGTCTGCCTGCATCATTTGCACACGGAGCCCCTCCCGCTCTCGGAGACATCCTCGCAAGAGGTGCCCGCCGAGCTCGAGGCGCTCATTTTTTCATGCCTGAGCAAGTCTCAATCGGACCGGCCCAAGTCGGGACAAGAGTTCGCTGACGCGCTGGACCGGCTGGACGTCGCCCGATGGACTCGCGCAAGCGCGGAAGCATGGTGGGACACATTCGGAGGTGACATCGAGAGCGCGGCGGAACCGTTGTCGCCCAACGTCACCGAACAAACCGTCGCGATCGACTTTGACGAGCGCAGCTAGGCGGAGCGGTGGTCACGGCGCAGCGGGTGCTCCGGTGGAACCTCCACGAGGATGAGCATCAGGCCGTCCGGGTCGGGCACGCGGAGCTCGATCAAACCCCAGGGCTTTTCGACCGCGCTCTCGATGATCGGAACCCCCGCGGCGCGCAGGGCTCGTTCGGTGTCGCGTACGTCCCTGACCTGAAGCCAGAGCTCGGTGGACGACGCCGGGGGCTCGGCTTCACGATCGGTGAGCTCGAGATGGCCGCCACCCAAGAAGAAGACGACCCCGCGAGAGCCTTCCTTGCCGAATTCGCGCATCGGATGGAGGCCGACGACGTCGCGATAGAACGCCACACTGGCGTCGAAGTCGCGCGGGTGCAGCATGAAACGGCTGGAAAGTATCTCCATCGAATCAGGCCTACTAGCTTACATTGTCCAGAGAGAACGGCGGGCTATATTCGACCTGTTGACCTTGCTTGATTCCGTACTCGACATGAAAGCGTGGGGCGTCGCGCTGGTTCTCTGTATCGGGGGCGCCGCGGCGAGTGGCTGCGCTTCCGACGCGACGGTGCAGGTTGCGGACGACATCTTCGCTCCGCTGGGAGCACCTCTTCCCGCGGCCACGCCCGAGCAGCTCGCTGCGTTCGAGCGTGGCCGAGAAGTCGCCCTTCGTCGCTTTGTCCCCGAAGACGGCCTAGGGCCGGAGTTCAACCTCACCTTCTGCGCCGGCTGCCACGAGAAGCCGGTTTTTGGCGGGGGTGCCAGCCACTATCGTGACTTCCTGCTGGTGGGCGACGAGCTCGCCCCGGATACGGTGATACCGCGCGGCAAGAACGGCGTACAACGACAGTTCTCCCTCGACTCGGGGCGCGCCGCGTCCGATCAGCTGACCAACATCAGCGCGACCCGGAACCCGATTCCGTTCTTCGGCGCGGGTTTGCTCGCCGAGATCCCCGACACCGAAATTGTCAGCCACGCCGACCCGGACGATAGCAACGGAGATGGAATCAGCGGCCGGGTGAACTACGACGGCATGTTCGTCGGTCGTTTTGGACGCAAGGCACAGACCTCGAGCATCGAACTGTTCGTGCGCGGACCGCTCTTCAATCACTTGGGAATCACCTCGAACCCGCTGTCCATCGAACGAAGAGCGGACCTTCCAACGTTCAAGGCTGCCCCACCATCGATCGCGCTCGAGGCCAGCGGCGAAGTCGGCGCCATCGTTGCGGCTCAGGCAGTGATTCCCGACGAGCCTACGATAGACCTGGACGATGTGCCGGACCCGGAGCTGTCGGAGTCCGACCTGTTCGACTTGGTTTGCTTCGCCATGCTGCTGGCTGCGCCCGAGCCCGACGAGCCGACGGCGCAGAGCAGAAGTGGCCGGGAAACGTTCCATGCGATCGCGTGCGCCAAATGTCACCTGCCGTCGTTGCGTAGCCCGCGAGGAGCGATCCCCGCATACACCGACCTGTTGCTCCATGACATGGGGGACGACTTGGCGGACGGATTCCCCATGCAAGATTCAACGGGGCGCGAGTTCCGGACACAGCCGCTGTGGGGTATCGCTGCGGCGAGTCCGTACCTGCACGACGGGCGGGCAGCCACCATCGATGATGCGATTCGATTGCACGGTGGGGAGGCGGCTTCGATCCGAGATGCATATGTCGCGCTTGCGGCCGACGAGCGGGAGGACCTGCTCGCTTTCTTGGCATCGCTTGGTGGGGATGGTCAGGCTACCGAAGGCTTACTGCCGCCGGACGCCGACGTTCCCGCGCAGGGAGAATACGGAGCGCCTGTCGCCGGGCTCGACGCTGTGCAGCTGGCCCTGTTCGAGCAGGGCCGGTCCCTCTTCGATCGTGACTTTGCCTTCGGAGAAGGCGTCGGCCCACTCTTCAATGGCGACGCGTGCCGCTCATGCCACTTCGATCCGGTGATCGGCGGCGCAGGACCGTCGGGCGTCGACGCGATGCGACAAGGGAGCTTCACCGGCTTCATATTCAGCGAGCCGATCTCCGGGACGGCACTCCCGCGCCACGCCGTCACCGGCGTTCGGCCCGAATCAGATGCAGACGCCAACTTCTTCGAGCCACGGCAGACGCCCTCGACATTCGGCTTGGGCCTGCTCGAACAGATCCCGCGCGAGGTCGTCCAGGCCCTCACCGACCCCGGAGACGAAGACGGGGACGGAATCGCAGGGCGTGCGCACGTCCTCGACGATGGTCGCCTCGGAAGGTTCGGTTGGAAGGCGAACGTCCCATCCGTGCGCGAGTTTGTTCGAGACGCGCTCGGTGGCGAGTTGGGGCTGACCGTACCCGATGAACCGGGACTCTCGTTTGGCAGCGCCGAAGATGAAGACGAGGCCCCAGACCCTGAAACCGATCGAGACACGTTAGACGGCATGACCGCCTTCATCGAGTTCCTCGCTCCGCCGCCGCGGAGCCACGTAGATGTGGCGCTCGAAAGTCGAGGTGAAGAAGTCTTCGAAGCGGTTGGATGTGCAAGCTGCCATGTCCCGATGCTGCAAACCGGAGAAGGCGTCGAAGTTCGCGCGTACACCGACTTGCTGCTGCACAACGTCGCCGAACCAGACGCGCTCGGCATCGAAGAGGGAGACGCGGGTATCCATGACTTCCGCACGCCGCCGCTATGGGGCCTGGCCACGAGCGCCCCGTACATGCACGACGGCCGGGCCAGCACGATCGAAGACGCGATCGAGAAGCACGCCGGTGAGGGCGCGGCGAGCCAAGACGAAGTCACCAAGCTGAGCGCGAGTGACCGAGAGGCCCTACTCGCATTCCTGAGGTCGCTGTGAAGACGATCCTCATGCTGCTGCTCCTCGCCGGGCTCGCGAGTTGCGGCGACGCGCAACCCACACAACGCGCCCGCCTGCTCGACGACGACGGCAACACGCTGCTGGTTCTAGAAATCGCGATCGCCGACACCGCGTACGAGCGGCAAGAAGGCCTTAGGCTCCATGGGCCGCTCGCCAAGAACCAGGCCCTCCTGATGGTCTTCCCCAAAGAGACCCAGGTTTGCCTGACCAACACAGGCGTCCCCTACCCAATCGACGCCCTCTACCTATCACCCACCGGCCAAATAACCGCCGCCGAACCAAATATCCCCGCCCAAGCCCCAGGCCCCTACTGCCACCCAGCCCAACAAGTCCTAGAACTCCAAGGGGACACTCTCCCCCCCCTCAACTACGCGAAATTAGAACTCTTCTAGACCAAAGATCGCAGCGACTCACTCCGCTCCCACGGGAGCTCAAGTCCTACGCTCCCACGCCTCGGGGGGTGGTCGCTGCGATCTTTCGGTGAGAAGGTGGGTGATTCTCTGGGGTTGAGGGGGTGGAGAGTGTCCCCCCTTGACCGTGGGGGGGGTTGGAAGCAGAATGAGCGGGTAATGGTTCAGCACTCGACAGCTATGACTGGCTCAATCTTGGAGTGGGACGCGCGTCACGCGAGCCTGCTTGGCGGAGTTGTAGTCGTAGTCGGCCTCATTATTAGCCTCCTGCTAGTTACGCAGGCATAGGCGGAGACCAGAACCACTCACACCCAACCCACTCAGTTTCTGGCCCTCGCATCGAGCATGCGGGGGCCTTTTTTCGTTTGACCAGAACCTATGAAAAGACATTCACAGCGTAAAACTTCAGCAACCCGGCAGACGTTCGGCATGCCGGAATTCGCCCCCACCCAAGGTGCCCAGTCGAAGGTCGACTCGGCGCCTTTTTCGTTGGGTGGGCGCTGCTTGAATGCGGCCTGGAATCCAGTAGTTGGAGCCAGCCAGCAAGTAAGGAGAACCTCGTGACACCCGCCAATCCCAAGCTCGAGAATCGTCTCGGCGAATCGCTGTCCGGAGCCCGCATCATCTGGGAGGCGCTCGTACGCGAAGGGGTCGAGGTCTGCTTCGGTTACCCGGGCGGCGCGATCATGCCCGCCTATGACGCGATGATTGAATACCCCATCCATCATGTGCTCACGCGCCACGAGCAAGGCGCCTCGCACATGGCTGACGGCTACGCGCGCGCTTCGGGGCAAGTGGGCGTTTGTATTGCGACTTCCGGCCCGGGCGCGACCAACCTCGTGACCGGCATCGCCACCGCCATGCTCGACTCGATCCCCATGGTGTGCATCACCGGGCAGGTGCCTTCGCAGCTCATCGGCAGCGATGCGTTTCAGGAGACCGACATCACGGGCTGCACCATCCCGGTCACCAAGCACAACTACCTGGTGACGAAACCAGAGCAAATCGCGCCGACCATCCGCGAGGCGTTCTACATCGCTCG
>CAXMRN010000232.1:0-30087 GCA_964195565.1 uncultured Polyangiaceae bacterium
ACCCCCTGGGCGGTGAACGGATCGAAATGATGCGGGTCACTGCTGGCCGAGAAAAAATCCATGTGCGAGTGCGCATCGATGAAACCTGGCGCGATCACCTTGCCGGCGCAGTCGACGATCGCGCCGGCGTCGTCGGGAAGGTCACCCATCGCAGCGATGCGCGGGCCCTCCAGCAGGACGCTGCCCGGCCGCGGCGGGGCGCCTGTGCCGTCGACGATCAACCCGCCCCGCAGGAGCGTTTTTGGACCATCCGGATCGTCGACCATGTCGGCCGATCGATCGCATCAACGCGTCCGAGTTTCCAGCGGTTTCTATGATCCGCTCATAAAATGGCACGAATAACCCATCCATACTAAATGAACTGGGATGGGGATGTTTCACCTGCTCGGCCGGTTGCGCCCAAGCCTCTGCGCGGGGCTGATGGCGCTTTCGTTATTCGCTACATCTGCAACGGGCTGCATCAGTCAGATGAAGACCGACATCGCGGACAATCAGCAGCGGCTCGACTCGCTCGAAGATGACCTCGAGGCGAAACGCCAAGAGCTCGAAGAAGCGCTCGCTGAGGCGAGTCGCGTACTCCGACGCAACAGCGCCGATCAAGGCCTGCAGATCGAACAGACTCAGGAACGTCTGGCCATGATGGAAGGTCAGATCGCCGAGCTTCGCATGGAGAGCTCCGGGGCCAGCCAAGCGCAGGCTCAACGAAGCCTCGAGCTCCAGCGCCGGTTGAGCGAAGTCGCCCGCGCGGCGGGTATGGATGTCGCCCTCGACACAGCCGAAGTTCCCAAGAGCAAGAGCGCCCACTGGGACGCGCTCAGCAAGTCGTATCGAATCAACAAGCATTCGTACACGCGTGCCCTCGCGAGAGCCTACATCGCACGCTACCCCAAAGACGATCGAGCGGACAACGCGCAGTATATGATCGGGTCGAGCTACCTGAAACAAGGCCAGGCGGCAGCGGCGCTCGGCGAGTTCCAGAAGGTCGTCTCGACGTACCGCAAGGGCGACGCCATCGACGAGACGCTCTACGGCATGGCACAAGCCTTCCTGGAAGTGCGTTCCTGCAACGACGCGGCTACCGCACTCAAGGCGCTCCTGAAGAATCACAAGAACTCGCCCTTGTTCAACAAAGCGAAGAAGGAGCTCCGCAAGTTGCGCGAGCTAGGCCCCGCCGACTGCGACGACCGCTAGCCGCTATGGGCTCGCCGGTTGTCCGGGCGGCGTGAGGTAGATCGGCGAAGACCAGGCGCGCTCCTGGTTCATCGAGAGGCAGTCCTCGTCGAAGGGGACGCGGTAGTCCCCGTAGCAGGGTTCGCAGGCGTCCCCATCGCATCGAAGGAGGCCGGCGTTCACCGCAGGCGTCGCCTCTTGGATCGCGCGAGCATAGTAGAGGACCTCTCTGCCCGCTGACGCGTACCACGGGTCCTCGAACTCCACTTCGCAAACCTCGGCGTCTGGAGGGCACGGAATCGTTAGCCACGGGTCCTCGATGAGCTCATCGACGGCCTCGGTCTCCTTCATCTGCCGCCCGATCCGTACGATCTCGACGCGAGTGATGCGCCGTCGCTCGTCAGAGGGCCGGTAGCATTCGCCCGCACAGATGCGATCGACCCGCTCGGTTCCGAGCGCGTCAATCACTTCGTCGGGGCAGCCGGGCAGCTGCGCGAACGCGCCCGCCGCGCGGACTCGGAACCTCGGCGCTCCCTCGAAGTCGAGCTGACTGCCCATCGGCACTCTTTGCTCTCCTGCCTCTCCTGCCCCTCCTGCATTGACGAGGTCGAACCAAAGCAAAATGCGGTCGCCAGAAGTTCCGTAGACCTGCCGGTCGAACAGCGCTTGCCAAATCGCGTCGCGCGTTCGCTCCTTCGCGTGCACCGCAACGAGTCCACCGGTGAGAAAGAACGAAGCCTGGCGCTCCAACCACACTCGCCTGAACGGCGGCTTCGCGATTACCGACTCGGCGGTTAGCTCGACCGACCGGCTGGCCTTCGCGGGGTCTCCAAAGATGACTTTCTGCCACTCCTCGGTCGAAGCCCCGCGAGCCTCGGTCATTTTACGGCGTTCGTATTCTTTGTAGCCCGTACCGGGACGAGCGGCGTGGTTGTCGCTCGACGCGATGAAACCAAGCGTCGTGTGGCGAGGCTCCCCGGAGTCGTCGAAGCTCCCGCGCGACAGCATGTACTGCACCGAGCCACCCGGACGATAAAGGAAGCTCGGATTGAAGCAGTCCGTGCACTGGCCGCAGTTTCCCCACTCGGTCACGTCCGTGCCCGGGAGGGTCAGGTGCCCGGCGACCCCTACCCGGAGGTAGTTCTGCCGCGCAGCCTCGACTCGCCCGTCGCATTCTTCGGACAGGGGTTTCTCACAACGGCTTCGGACGATCTCGCCGGCCCGCCAACAACAGGGCTCGAAGTCCTCGGTGGGCGCGGGGCAGACAGGCCCGTCCTCGCTTTGCTCGACCGCACGAAACGGTCGGTACTCCTCAGAGTTGCCGTGTCCCGAGAACACCTCGATGAGTTGTTGCCACTGCCGATCATCGTGCTTCGCCTGGAGTTGCTTGTCGTACAGATAACCGGGCGGCGTGTAAAAGCCCCAGGTGGTGCCGTGCGGAATGACCATAGAGGTCATCCCCCACTCGCCAAGCTTGCGGAAGAGATCGGCTGGGGTCGCCGCACTCTCCCGGCAGTCGTCGGGGAGCGCTGGCGATGCGACTCCATCCGGGCAGTCGTCCACACGGACGATTTCGAGAACATGCGCAGCCACGTCGTTGTAGGGCTGCTCGTCTGGGAATGCACGGAAGGGAATCGACATGTTCGCGCGGATCGAACTCATGCTGGCCATTGCCTGGGCCGCGAGTCCGGGCGCCGCGATGGGACGCGCCGGAAGCCGCTCGTCCGCGGTGTCTTTGAAGATCACGTTTCGGTGGCCGAAGTGGTTCGCTGGTGTGGTGCCGATCTGCGTCCACTCAAACCCCGTGAAGGCAACCAGGTCCGGTTGCTCACTCTCGGAGTCCACCGCGTTGCACTGACGGACAGACTCCCGGACCATCTCCCACGTGCGAGGCGTCAGCGACTCGGCATGGTCGGTGAGGGAGTAGAAATCGAGCTGCGAACAGAAGCGAGCGAAGTCACACGCATCGGCGGGGGGATGCACGCCTTCCCCGCCCATGAGCGGAAGGCTCCATTGAAACGCGTCAACCGACAAGGTCGAGTGCACGTGTAGGTCGCCGAACAGCACACGGGTCTCCGCCCCATCCTCGAGACCGCCCTGCGCGTCTTGCCGGGCGCGGACGATCGCGGGGTCGAGCGCCGTCGCCGTGACCTCGCCGTCCGTCTGCAGCTCGCCACCGCCGATGACGCCCCAGACGGCCGGAAGCAACAGAGCGAAGAGCACGACTGTAACGAGGCATCCTCGCTTCCAAACCGACATCGCATCGGAGAATAAGGGGGCGTCCCCGCCAAGCCAAGAGGCTTGTGGGCTCAGCGCGCCCAGCGGACGGTTTCGGCCTTCCCGGTGATGACCGGGTTCTGGTCGAGGCCATCCTGTCCCGAGAGATACACCCCCGGCGAGCCGCGCCGGTTCGACGAAAACGCGATCAAGCGGCAGTCAGGGGAAAACGCTGGATCCTTGTTGTCGCCCTGGCCCTGTGTGAGGCGCTGATACTCCTGCGTCTCGATGTTGACGGTAAAGACATCGAAGTTCTGGTCGCGACCACTGAAAGCGATGAGCGGTTGCTTCGGATCGCCACACCAGGCCGGAGTTTGGTTGTGATTCCCGCGAAACGTGACGCGCTTCACGTTCGTTCCGTCGATCTTCATGGTGAAGATTTGGGGGCTCCCATGGCGGTTCGACACGAACGCGAGCTTCCCACCCGGCCCACACGTCGGACTCACGTCGATCCCGCGACTGCGCGTCAGGCGCCGTAGCCCTTTGCCCTCGAGGCTGGAGCTATAGATCTCGTAGTTCCCGGTGCGCGACGACGAGAAATACATGCGGTCGCCGCAGATCGCCGGCGCCATGGTGATGCCTTTTCCACCGATGACTCGCTTGCCTCCGACCCGTGTGTTCGTGATGAAGGTCCCTTGCTTGGTCATGCGCGTGTACCAAATCGAACCCTTCCCAAACGAGGGAAGCATCGACACGCCTTGACCGCTCGACACCTTGCGGACCCCGTAGCCATCCATCGCAGCCGCGTAGACGCTCTTGTGCCCTGGTCCGTGCTTCCGCGCGAACGCGATCTCGGTCCCAAACGGACCGTACATACCGGTGACGATCCCGATCACTTCGTTGACGAACGAGTGCATCCACTTGCGCATCTCGGTGGCCGGTCCTCGGTAAGTCCGGCGAAGGGCCGGCACGGCGCCCCCGCTCGACTGGTAGAAGCGAAGCTCGACGCTCAGCGCGGCGTCGCTGCCAAACACCTGTCCTTTGATGACCCCATTGGCGCCCAAGGTCGACCACGCCCCGAGGTCGACGCCGAGGCCCACGCTCTGATAGTCGTGACGGACCGACTGCGGTCCGATGACCCGGAACCCTGGCATCAGACGGAAATCGTTCTGCAGAACGGCTCCACCGTTCGCGGCCTGTGGCTTCGGATCGCCCAGCAGATTCGGCACGCCAATGCGGAACACTTCCTCGTCCGGCGCATCGATATCCACGACGATCTTGTCCTCGGGCAGCGGGGGGGCGTCCTCTTGGCCGCCTGCGGGCACCGCGGACAAGACCATTGGTCCAAGCGCGAGACCCGCGATCAGAGCGGTGTGCTGCCATCGATGTCGAAACTCAGTCAAAGTCATGTGTACCTCAGCGGGCGTGACGCCCAAAGAAACGCAGAGAGATCGTTTCTCCCAAAACACGATTCGCCACCGACTCCGGCGGCTCAGGAAGATCCGCGCCCTCTGCTTGGCTCATCCTCCGACGAACGGATTCATCGAATACTTCATTCCCACTCGGGCGCTTCAGTTCGTAGTCCCCAACGCGCCCATCTTGGCCAATCGAAAGCTCGATCACGCACGCGAGCTTCTGAAGCTCTTCATCGCTGATCTGCGTGGGCACCTGCCAGCCTCGGCGAAAGTACGAGTACAGCTTCCCGAGATAGATCTCGAGCTCGTCGCCCGTGGCTTTCGTGCCTTCGACGATCCCGTCGGGATCCCCCTCGAGCTCCGGCGCCTTGGCCAAGTCTGAAATCGCGCCCGCCCGCTCACCAAGCTGCGAAAGCAGATCTTCATCCCGCTGATTGCGCTTCTTGTTGGGCTTCGCGAGGCCCTTCTCTTTCTTGCCGGTGGGTACGGCGGCCATCGGCTCGGACTCCGGGGCTTGGGGCACCGGCGCGGTTTGCTGCGCGTCGGGGATCTCCTTGCTCGGAAGCCTGCGAGGCTCTTTTCGCTTTCCGAGGCGTACGAAGCGGGTCTCGATCACCTCGATCGTCGGAGGCGGTAGGTCATCGACGCCCGCCCCGAAGAGCGACTCCATGCCTCCGAACACGAACGCGCTCAGCATGGCCAGCGCCGGTATCCCAATGAAGGTCACCACAGTGAACGCGACGCCTCCCGCGATCTCCGTCAGCGTCGGCTGCTCCGTCTCTAGCAGAGAGAGTGCCCGCCAATCGCTCGCCTCGGCCATTGCCTACTCCGACTTTCGCGTGACGGGGTCGGTCACGAGCCCCATCTTTCCAATGCCAGCTTGCCGCACCAGAGCGAGAACCTGCGCCACCGCACCGTACGGGACTTGCTCATCGGCTTGGACGAACACTTCGTCGACATCGAGAATACGCTGGTCGGATACGAGGCGCTCCCGCAACACATCGAGCGACACCTCCTCATCGAAGAGAAAGATTCGCTTGTCCCGCTGAACCGTGATCAGCGGGTGCTCCTGGTCGATGTCCATTCGGGGCGCGTCGGCTTTTGGAAGGTCGACGTTGACGCCCGTCGTGAGCATCGGGGCGGCGATCATGAAGATGATCAGCAGCACGAGCATCACGTCGACCAGCGGGGTGACATTGATCTCGCTGAGCGGGCCCCCTCCGCCGCCGCTGCCGGTGGAAAACCCCATCCCCTACTCCACCAACAGGTGACGGCGGATGATATTCAAATAGTCGCTCGCGAACGCGGCCGTCTCACTATCGACCACGCGAATACGTCGGACGAAGTAGTTGTACGCCATCACCGCGGGAATCGCGGCAGCAAGACCCATCGCGGTCGCGATGAGCGCTTCAGCGATTCCGGGCGCGACCACGTCGAGGCCGGCGCTCTTCTCGCCGTGGATGGCGATGAACGAGTTCATGATGCCCCAAACCGTCCCAAAAAGGCCGATGAAGGGCGCAGTCGAGGCGGTGGTCGCCAAGAACGACACTTTGTTCTCGAGTCGAGTCAGCTCGGCGCTTTGTGCCCGTCGAAGCGCTCGCTCCACGTTCTCGACGTCGGCTTTTGTGGGACGTCCTTGCCGCGCAATGCGTGCGAGTTCGCTATACCCCGCACGAAACACCGTCACGATGGGCGACCGGTCGTAGCTCGCCGACTGGCCGTGGATGTCGTTCATCGCCTTGGCATTCCAAGTCCGTGCCCTCTCCTCGGACCAGAAGACTTGGAGGAACCCACGACTCTGGTCCGTGACCTGCTTCAGACGGATCGCCTTCGCTCCGATGATGTAGAGGCACATCACCATCATGAAGAGGAGGATCAACAGCACGAACTGCACGACCGGCGAAGCGCCGACCACGAGTTCCCAAGGATTGAGTTGTTCAGGTGCGCTCGCCTGAAGGAAGACCGACAGAATCAATGGCTACCCCACACGAGCACACCCCCCAACGCGTCAGTTCTCGGAGCCGTCCACGTTGCGGTCGCGAGCCCAGCCGGCTTCGTCGGTGCCTGTCGCCATCTCCTCGCCAACCGAGGTGGTGGAGATGCTGTTCCCGTCCAAGCCGAGCGAGGTCAGGTAGCTGCGGACAGCCTGCGCACGACGCTCGCCGAGCGCGATGTTGTATTCTTCGGTGCCTCGCGGATCTGCCGCGCCGCTGAGAAGGAGTGACGCGCCCGAGCCCTGCCCGCGGAAGCACTCGACCGCTTCTTGAAGGGCGGCACGCGAGCTGCTGTCGAGCTCAGCCGAATCGAACGCGAAGTACACGGTCTCGACGACGCACGGTTGTTCCACCGGCTCGACGTCCATTTCCGGTTCCGGCTCGGGAATCTCGGATCCAGCGGTCTCTTCAGGCTCCGGCTCCTCAGCGTCCTTCTTGCAGCCAATCGAAATGGTCGCGAAAAGGGTGAGGCCCACCAGCACGGTGAGAGATGAGTTGAGATGTCTCTTCATGGAGTTCCTTTTTCTTTCCCCCTCTGAACTCAGAGAGCACGAGCGCCAGCATAGTCCCACAGCATGTGCGCGCAATTTTTCTAGTAACTGCATAGGGTTAAGAAGCCCACGTTTTCGTCGTCTAAATATGCGAAGTCATTTGCCCGGGTCAAAGATGTCGCTAATTGTAAAGCCTTGGAGTCCCGTGATCCGAATCACACCCAGAGCAATTCCCCTATTCGCGCTTGTGACAGCCCTCTCGGTGGGTTGCAACACGAGATCGCCTCGAGTCGAGGCCGCGGCCGCCTCCCCCGCACCACAGCACGAACCCTCGAGCGGTTCCGAACGCGGGCTGCCCGCACTTCACGCCTACGCCGATCGTCTCGACGAGCCCGAACGCGACGAATGGCAGAGGCCGGAGGAAGTCGTCGAGCTTCTCGACTGCCGGCCGGGAATGACCGCCGTGGACCTCGGAGCCGGGACTGGGTACTTCCTCCGCTACTTGTCGGCCGCGGTCGGGGACGAAGGGCGCGTGCTCGCCCTCGACATCCGCCCCGACATAATCGAACTGCTTCTTGCCCGCGCCGAAGCAGAGAGCCTTCAGAATGTGCGGGCCGCCGTAGCCGCCCCCGACGATCCGGGGCTCGCACCGCGCTCGATCGATCGGATCCTCATCGCCAACACGTGGCACCACATCTCCGGGCGCGTGGACTATGCCAAAAAGCTCCTGTCCTCGTTGCGACCCGGCGGTCTTGTGCTGATCGTCGACTTCACGATGGACAGCCCGGCGGGGCCTCCCTCCGACCGACGACTCACGCGCGACGCCGTGGTGGCAGAGCTCGAGGCGGCCGGCTTCGTTGCCGAGACCCTCGTCGAATCTCTTCCGTATCACTACCTGGTCGCCGGCCGAGTCCCCTAGGTTAGTTGGCGGCGCGGCGAATGGCGTGCCCAACCTTGAGGCCAACCGCGGTCGCGACCATCCCTAGCCGGCTGCGCTGAGTCCGCAGACGGGTCGCTAGCGCGGCATGCGCGGGAAGCGAGATCCAAAGTCGCAACAGGTGACGTTTACGATCCTGCTCGAGGTAATCTTCGTAGTCGGTTCGTGCGTGAAGGACCGTGTGATTCGATAGTAGCTGCACGTCCCCAGGCTCGAGATCCATGTCGAGGTGCATCTCCGGGGAGCCCGCGATCTCGTTGTAGAGATCGAGCACCGCACGATCGTCGACCGAGAGCAGTGACTCACCACCGAACCCAACGGCGGAACGAAAGTAGTCGGTGTGATAGAAGGTGCGGAGTCGACCCGCGTTGAAGCGGCAGGGGCGTACGGGTAGATACTGCACACCGCCTTCCCCTTTGGTGTCCATCAGGAACGGCTCGTACAAACGGTCCACCCATTCGGGGCGTCGGCGCAATAGCTCGTTGTAGACCGACACCGAACTGACGATCCGGCTCTGCCCTCCATGCTTGGCCTTGTGGAGGCACAGGAGCCCGACCACATCGGCGGCATCGCAGTGGAAGTTGATGTTCACCCGCGTGCGGTAGTGGCGCACCTCCTCGGGGCTTTCGCCGGTATCGCGCACGTGCCCCAGTAGGTCAGCCTGTGGATTCTGTGCGCCCGGAATCCCAAAGTGCTGGCCGAAGCACCAGAAAAAGAGCTCGGCATCGCTCTGCGACCATCGCTCCACCGGCACGCCGCGAAGCACCTGAAACCCGCGTCCGGAGCCGACCTCTCGTCGCCACCGGTCGATCTTCCCCGAGAGCGTGGGCAGCGGAAAGTCCCTCTTGGTAAGAGCCCCCATCGGCTTGGCCGTCGTTCTGGCTACCGCGACGGCGTGGTCGAGCTCCGCCACGTCGGCGTCGGTCAGGGTCTCGCACCATTGGCCGGTTCGCGTGAGCTCGCTCCCCTTCCACGCCGCGGGAGTGTTCAACGGCTCACGCAGGACCCGCAGTTGCGGCCGCGCAAAGTAGTGAATCGTCTGCGCCGTGAGGGTCTTGTACAAGCTCGTGGGAGTCTAACCCGCTCCTGTCGCGAGCGTCACGCGCTAAGCGATCGCCTCGATGCGTGCCGGCACGTGTTTGTGCCACGGCGTGCCGGCGAGCCAGTCGCGGTCCTCGGTTGCCGTCAGCTCGTTTGGCGCGACGCCGGTTTGAATGCGATCACCGCTATCCGACGTGTGATCGAGACCGAGCCCGTTGGGAAGTGACACGTGACCGGGCTGCATCATCCCGGACACCGAGACCGCGACCTCGACCGATGCACGCTTGGTGGTCAGTCGGACGTGATCACCGTCGGCGACGCCGAGCCGCGATGCATCCTCGGGGTTGATGCGCAGCGACCCTTCCGGATCCTTCTTTCGCCACTCGGGATTGCGAAGGATCGTGTTGGCTGTGAACGAGCGTCGCTCGCCGGCCGACAACACGAACGGGAATCCGGCATCGGCACTCCCTTCACTTCCGTCGGCGAGGCTCCGCAACTCGTCGAACAACTCTGGGATCGACGCCTGGATCCTGCCGTTCGGGGTCTTGACGCGAGCCCAACTCTCCTCCTGCTCGTCGACCGCAAACACCACACCGGAAGGGTTCCCGAGAATCGCATCGAACAGTTTCTCGGCGGGCAAGAATCCGTCGCCGTCGAACCCAGCGCGGCGAAGCGAGTCGGGGTTAGCTCTCGCGGCTTGGTGCACCAGACCCCACACCACAGCCGCCGACGCGAGGCCGTCCGGAAGGTGCGGTCCGAGCGTCCGATACAAGATGACCGGCGCTAGCGGGGCAAGCTTTGGGTTGCTCAAGACGTTCCCGAAAAACACTGGAAGTAGGGCAGCGCGCCCGAGCTTGGCAGCGGCATGCAGCGGTTCGAGATCGTCGTCGGTGTACGCGCCGAGCGCTTCACAGAGCCGGGCGTGAATCTCGGCTTCGGGCAGAACCCCTTCGGGCGCCTCGAACACGGGATGCCGCACGTGGAAGTAGTTGTGGGGGAACTCGAAGTTGAAGAAGGTCGCCTCGGCCTTTTCGTACTGAGTCGCGGCGGGCAGGATGTAGTCGGCTAGTCGCGCAGTCTCGGTCATCGCGATGTCGATCACCACGAGCGTGTCGAGCGAACGAAGCGCTTCTCGCATGCGTTGGCTGTCCGCCACCGAGTGCGCGGGGTTTCCACTCTCCACGATCATCGCACGATAGCGCTTCGGATGGTCGGAGAGGATTTCGTCCGGAATCGAATTGCACGGCGTCAGCCCGGAGATGATTCGGTCGCCGGTGACGGGCGTTCGCTTGGATTCGACGCCGGCTCCGAGCTTGTCGAGCTTGCCGGTGATGGCGACAATCGGAGCGGGAACATACTGCGCCCCGCGCTTCGCGAAGTTACCCGTCAGAACCCACAGCAGCTTGTTGATGTAACTGTTGAGGGTCGAGTGTCGGTTCATCTGGATGCCGAGATCCTCGAAGAGCGCCACGCTCTCGGCTGCACCGATCCGGCGGGCGGTCTCCCGAACGAGCTCCTCAGGCACGCCGGAAACCTCGCAGTACCTTGCGACCGGAATCTCTCGAAACTCAGCCAGCACGTCCTCGACTCCGTCGACATGCTCCTCGATCCATTCATGGTCGATTCGATCGTCTTGGACGAGGACCGCCACGAGCGCGGCGAGCAACCACGCGTCGGTGCCCGGCTTCACCTGCAGGTGAATGTCCGCCATCTCGGCGGTTTCGGTTCGGCGCGGATCGATCACGACCATGGTGCGATTGGGATCCTTGGCCATCTCCTTGAGCGTGACGCGCGCGCGCGGGAGCCCATGGGACTGCCAGGGATTCTTCCCGATGAACACACCGACCTCGCAGTGCTCGAAGTCCGCACGCGTCATGTTGCCCATCAAGCGCCCGCCGACCCAAAACTCTCCGGTCTTCTCCTGCGCCAGAGCACTCGACCGGTACCGCGATCCAAGGACGCGGCGAGTCGCCGTCGAGTACGCGCCAGGCAGATGGTTACCCTGACCGCCGCCGCCGTAGTAGAAGATCGCCTCGCCTCCGTGCTCGTCGCGGACCGCCGCGAGGCGCCCGGCAACCTCGTGTATTGCGGTGTCCCAGCTGATCTCTTCGAAGGTGCCGTCTTCCTTGCGTCGGAGCGGAGACGTGACCCGATCGGGTCCGTTCTGGTAGTAGTCGAGCCGATGCGGCTTCTCGCATGCGTATCCCTTCGATGAAGGGTGCGCCTTGTCACCGCGGATGCGGGTGAAGTGCCGGTTCTCCGGGCCCCCGATCTGAACTTCGAGGCCGCAGTTGCACTCGCACAGGATGCACGCTGTTTTCTCCCAGGACCCGGACATAGACAAACCTCGCTTTTCAGCCGCTGGCGGTTGCTCCGCAATCCTAGTCCCGCGCGCAGCAGCACGTAACCCCAGCCAAGGCTGCGATTCGTCCGGGGGCGCTGCGGGGGCTCAGGCTGAGGCTGTCCCGCTGCGCTCCCCTCGCTAAATTGCCGCCTCGCCCGCGGATCTCGTCGCGATCGAGGGCGAAATCCCTCCCCGGCCCACCGAAGGCCGGACTTCTGCTACTAGAACCTCGATGGCCGAGCTCCCACCACACGTGCTCTTCTACGACGGCGTGTGCGCGATGTGCAACGGCATCGTCAAAGCCATGCTTCGCGTCGATGAGGCGCAGGTGTTTCACTTCGCGCCGCTGCAAGGGGAGACCGCAGAGCTTGCCAGAAGGCTTCTTCCGGAGTTCCCGACCGAGCTCGAGACGGTGGTCTATGTCCGCGAGGGCGAGGTCTTCCTGCGCTCCCGGGCGGCCGCCCTCGCGATGCAGCAAATGCCGTATCCCGCCAAAGCGCTCTCGTGGTTTCGCTTCCTGCCGAAGCGGCTGACCGACTTCTTCTACGGCATCGTCGCGCGGACGAGATACCGCGTCTTTGGGAAGTACGATCACTGTCCGTTGCCTCCGGTGGAGGTGAGAGCGCGTTTTCTCCCGTAGTCGCCATACGCAGCTGAATGTAAGCAAATGTCTCACCCGTTTGGGTGGGAGAGGCTAGATTGCTACGCTTAAGACGGTATGGGGACTCGTGCTTGGCTTGTTGCGCTGCTCGCGCTGGCGCTCGGATGTGACGGTGTCATCGGCACCGGCGATGGCGTTGGACTCCAACGCGCGCTCGATGCCGGCACGACACCAGGGCCCACCCCGGACGCATCGATTGAAGGCGACGCGAGCATCCCAGACGGCGGCTCGGAGATGGACGCCGGCGTGGACGGCGACGCGGGGCCCTGCGCCGGCGGACCGCTTGGCGCACCGATCCCGAACTGCGATCCGGAGCCTTTGCCAGGAACGGGGGATCCGCACGCGGATTGCGTCGATCGCATCAACCAGTTTCGCTCGGAGTGCCAGTGCCTTCCCCCGCTCGCGCGTTGGGTGGACGGCGAGGACTGCACCGACGGCAACGCGGCATACGACAGCGTCAACGGCGTGCACGCGAGCTTCAGCGCTCTGCCGTGCGGAAGCGGGGGGCGCGCGCAGAACGAATGCCCCGGCTGGGGGTCGAACGATCAGGTAATCGACGGCTGCCTGCAAGCCATGTGGGACGAAGGCCCTGAGGACGGCGACCCCGACACGGTCAACGGTCACTACGAGAGCATGGCCTCGACCTCGTACACGCAGGTCGCCTGCGGTTTCTTTACGACGCCCTCCGGGAGCGTTTGGGGCGTTCAGAATTTCGACTGAGGGGGCGCGATGCGCGTGACGAAAACCACACTACTCACATTTTGTTTGCTTGCCGCTGGATGCGGCGATTTCTTTCAAGGTCCGGACGCTGGAGGCACCGGCGGAGCACCCGGCGACCCGCGACTCATCGCAGACTGCAGCAACGGGCCGCTCAATGCACCGATCGCGAACTGCCGACCGGAACCGTTCGCGAGCAGCGGCGACCCCTATGCCGACTGCGTAACGCGGATCAACCAGCTTCGTTGGGAGTGCCAATGTCTTCCACCGCTTCAGCGCTGGAACGCCGCGGAGGGATGCGCGGACCAGCACTCCCAGTACGACAGCACCCGAAGCGCTCACGCAGGCTTCAGCGATGACATCTGCTCACCCCGCGGCTGGGGCCAGAACGAATGCCCAGGATGGAACTCGACGGAACACGTGGTCAACGGTTGCCTTCAAGCCATGTGGGACGAGGGCCCCGGCGAGCCATTCTCCGAGCACGGTCACTACATTAACATGACCAATCCGGACTACAGCATGGTCGCTTGCGGGTTCTATGAAACCCCGAGCGGAGACTTCTGGTCGGTCCAGAACTTCCAGTAGCGAACGATGCGGAGGTGAGCTCGGGCGCCTACTCGGTTGGCGGCGTCCACGCGGTTGCCGCCAAGTCACCTTCTTCGAGGCCCATCCAAATCCGGAGCTGCTTCAGCATGAACTCAGCGCCGTCGCGGGAAGAGAGATCGACCCGGTAGGTGTTGATGTAGCGGACGCTCTCCTGGAGCCAGAGATCCCAGCCCTCTTTCGAGACCTTTTCGAAAACCAGCTGCCCCATTTCGTTTGGAAAGGGGGGCTTGGTGAGGCCGGGGAGCTCTTTGTCGAGCTTGATGCAGTGGACCAGACGGTTGGGATCGGCTTCAGGCATGGCTAGCCCAGAACCTAGCACCGGGGCGGCCCGTGGCTACCCCAGAATACGGAAGAAAGAGCGCAGCATCTGGTACGTCAGACCCCAGACGAGGCGGCCACCGACGTCATAGGCGGGGAAGTCGATCTGAGAGCCCTGCCATTGGTACGGGCGAACCGTGTCGGCCTCGCCTCGGTACAGCGGCAACAGCGGCGTCCACAGCGCCTCCGCCACCTCGGACTCCTCGACCCGGATCGGTGATTCGCGATGGACCTCGAACACGAAGGGGCGGATCACGGTTTCCTGCGGCTTGCCACGCGCGATCGCCTGCAGGTCATCCAGCTGGCCAATCTTCTCCGCTTCGCTCGACAAGTCGAGGCCGACCTCTTCGAGGGTCTCCCGCATCGCCGTCTGCAACAGCGTCAGATCCCCCGCATCGTGCCGCCCGCCCGGAAACGCCATATGCCCCGACCAAGGATCGCGCGGATGCTCCGCCCGCCGAATCAAAAACACTTCAGGCCCAGACGCGGCCTCACGCAACAACACCGCCACGGCAGCCCACTTCTCATGCTCCGCAAGCTCCAAAGGCGCCCGCCCCTCGAGCACACGCCGAACATCCGCCAACCCAACAACCGCCACCCCTTCCCCCTACACGCCAACCCACGAAAAAAAAAGGGGACAGCCCCCTTTTTTTAGTCGACGATTTCGTAGTGGAAGTCTTCGATTACTGGGTTGGCTAGGAGCTTTTCGCACATGGATTGGATGTGGGATTCGGCGGAGGCTTTGTCGTTGCCGTCGAGCTCGAGCTCGATGAGCTTGCCGACGCGCGCGGCCTTCACTTCTTCGAAGCCTAGGGAGCTGAGGGAACGGCGGACTGCGTCGCCCTGAGGGTCGAGAACCTCGCGCTTCAGTGTGACGAAGATGTTCGCTTTCATGGTGCCTCCAACCCTAGGTTTTGTTCGATGCGTGGCAGCGGGTCTGTCTCGTCGGGTACGAAAGCCGTGCCGCGGATCTGGTCGCACGCTTGAATGTAGCGGCGCGACGCTTCTACACGAACGTCGTCCGGAATGGTCGGCGCGGGCCCGTCGCCTTTGTAGCCGTTGCTCGCGAGCCAGCGTCGAACGTACTCCTTGTCGAAGCTCTCAGGGTCCTCGCCAGCTTCGAATCGCTCGGAGTAGCTGTTGGCGTACCAGAACCGAGATGAATCAGGCGTGTGGATCTCGTCGATAACCACGATCTTGCCGTCAGGCGTCTTGCCAAACTCGTACTTTGTGTCGACGAGGATCAAGCCGCGGTCCGCGCAAACCTTTTGCCCATGTGCGAACAAGGCCATCGCATACCCGGCCGCTTCGTCGAAGTCCTCAGCACTGATGCGACCCATCGCCAGGATCTCGTCACGGGAGGCCGACACATCATGGTCGCCCTTCTCTGCCTTGGTGCTCGGCGTCAGAATCGGGTCAGGCAACCTTTGATGCTTCTTCAAGCCATCGGGAAGCTCGTGGCCGCAGAACATGCGCGTTCCGTTCTCGTAGTGGGTCCAGATGCTGGTCGAGGTCACGCCGGTGATGTACGCGCGAACGACCATTTCAACCGGAAGGGGTTCGCACTCGATGCCGACCATGACGCTCGCGTCGGGCACATCGACGACGTGGTTGGGGACGATGCCCTTGGTCTCCTCGAACCACCAGGCCGCGAGGCTGTTGAGCACCTGCCCCTTATAAGGAAGCGTGCCTAGGACGCGGTCGAACGCGCTGATGCGGTCGGTCACCACGATGTAACGCTTCCCGTCTGTGATGTAGCAGTCCCTGACTTTGCCTTCGTACTTACGTCCGAGCGACTCGAAATTCGTGCCGTCGAGGGTCTTCGAGAGACCTTCCTCTAACACCTCCGGCGAGACGGTCATCTCAAACTCCTTCCAGCACGCGATCGATGATCGTGTCCACATGGGCAAGCGCGTGGTTCAAATCAAACGCGCGCGCGATCTCGTCTACCGAGAGATGTTTCAAGATCTCCGCGTCCCCCTGCAGAAGAGCGCGGAACTCCCCTTCTCCTTCGAACGCCTTCATCGCGTTTCGCTGGACCAGCACGTAGGCCTCCTGCCGGCCGAGGCCTTGCCCGATCAGGGCCAACAGAACGCCCTCGCTCGCCCAGAGCCCGCCCGTTTGGTCGAGGTTCTCCCGGAGTCGCTCGGGGTAGACGACGAGATCGGTGATCACGGCACGCACGCGGTCCAGCATGAAGGCAAGCGTCGCGGTCGCGTCGGGCAGCATCATGCGCTCCACGGACGAGTGACTGATGTCCCGCTCGTGCCAAAGCGACACGTTTTCGAGGGCGGGCACGACGGCCGCACGAACGACGCGTCCGAGACCACACAGGTTCTCGGTGAGAACGGGGTTGCGCTTGTGAGGCATCGCGCTCGAGCCTTTTTGACCCTTCTTGAAGTGCTCTTCCGCCTCGCCGACCTCGTTGCGTTGCCAGTGCCGAACATTGGTCGAGAAACGCTCGATACCGGCGGCGATGACGCCAAGCGCGGACACGTAGGCCGCATGTCGATCTCGCGCGACGACCTGGGTGGCCGCCGTCTCGGGACGAAGGCCCAGCGACCCCAGTGCCTCAGCCTCGATCGCTGGCGTTAGATGCGCGTAGGTACCGACCGCGCCCGCGATCTTTCCGACGGCGATCTCTTCACGCGCGACCAGGAGACGCTTCCTTCCGCGGGCGAGCTCTGCATAGTGCCCCGCGAGGATGAGCCCAAAGGTGAGGGGCTCTGCGTGAATGCCGTGCGACCGGCCAATCGCCGGCGTGCGCCGATGCTCCTCGATGCGTTCACGCAACGCTTCGAGCACAGCGTCCAGTCGGACCAGCAAACCATCGGTCGCCTCCACCAACAGCAGCGCCAGCGACGAGTCGAGCACGTCCGACGACGTCATGCCTCGGTGCAGCCAGCGGGCGGGCTCTCCTGCGATCCCTTCAACGTGCGTGAGAAACGCGATCACGTCGTGGCGGGTCACCTTCTCGATTTCGTCGATCGCGTCGGGATCGAGTTGCTCGCGAAAGCCGGCGACCCGGTCGGCCGTCCCTACCGGGACCAGTCCGGCGCCCTCCATGGCGCGGCAGGCGGCGATTTCGACATCAAACCAGGCCTCGTACTTCCGTTTTTGAGACCAGAGGGCTTGAAATTCGGCTGGGCTGTAGCGTGGAATCATTGTGGCGCGGCGAAGCTAGCAGACGAGCCGCCCCGGTGCGACCACGGCGCCGCCGCCGAAGGCCGGCGGCAATTAACCCTCTCAAAAAAGGGACTGTCCCCTTTTTAGGTGTGGAAGTTCCAGGCTTTGCGGACTTCTATTCGGGGCATGGCGTAGTTGTCGACGTAGGCTCTGTGGGCGGGGTCGACGATGTATTTTTCGACGTCTTCCATCGAGTCGAACTGGACGACGATGCTGATGTCCCAGCTTGCTTCGGAGGCCGCGTCGGCCGGGACGCCCACGGTGACTGCGCGCACGTGTTGGAGCGCGCCTAGATCTGCCCGCGTTCGCTCGGCGAACTCGGCGCGTGCGGTGTCGTTGCAGTATTCGTCCTTCAACTTGAACAATACAATTCGTTCGATCATCGCCCTACCCGATTCCTACTAGCCCGCATGCGACGCCAGCCAGGTGTGGCACCGCAGCTCCAAACATCGCCGCCTCCGTGGAGCTGGCGTTGCCATCCAGGCTGCGCTTGTACACGCCCTGCGCGATCGCGGCGAGCCGGAACAGCGAGAAGGCCTTGTAGTAGTGCAAATCGGGGACCCCGTCGCGGCCCATCCGTTCGCAGTACCGTGCGACGAACGCTTCCTCGGTCGGGATGCCAGTCTTGTCGAAGTCGACGCCTGCAAGCCCGCCGATCTTGGGCAGCATCACGTCGTAGAGCATGCACGTGTACGCCAGATCCGAGAGCGGGTGCCCAAGCGTCGAAAGCTCCCAGTCGATGACCGCCAAAGCGCGCGGCTCGGTTGGATGAAAGATCACATTATCGAGCCGGTAGTCGCCGTGGACCAGCCCGGTTGCGTCATCGACGGGAATGTTGGCGGGCAACCACTCGATGAGCGTATTCATCTGCGCGACGTCCGCCGTCTGCGACGCAAGATACTGCTTAGTCCAACGCTTCACCTGCCGCGCCACATAGGCATCGGGGCGTCCGTAATCCGACAACCCCGCGCCGTCGGGGTCGACCCTGTGAATGGCAGCCAACACCCGGGCGAGCTCTTCGTAGACCGCGGCACGCTCCTCTGCCTCGAGCTCCGGCAGCTGAACGTTCCAAAAAATGCGTCCCTGCACGTACTCCATCACGAAAAACGACGTGCCGATGACCCCGTCGTCCTCGCAAAGGGCATACATGGTCGCAGTGGGCACGTCGGTGTCCGCGAGCGCCCGCATCACGCGATACTCACGGTCGACCGCATGCGCCGACTGCAAGAGCTTGCCCGGTGGTTTCTTGCGCAGGGCGTACTGACGCTCGCGGTCCGCCAGCCAGTAGGTGGGATTCGATTGCCCGCCTTTGAACTGACATACCTGCAGCGAGCCGGTGTACCCATCGACATGCTCCGCCATCCAGGCATCGAGGTGCGCTTCATCGAATCGATGCGCGTCTCGAACGGGTCCAGCGTTTTTCGGGGGCACCGGCGGCATAGGTCCTCGCTTTCGGAAGGTCGGGAGCCTATCACGCCCGGCCTTGAAGTACGGCATTGAGCTAGGGTCCTAAGGGAGCTAGGTTGCACCGCGTGAGGTGGGCCAAGTACTCGCGATTGCGCTTTCGCGGCTTTCTCGTCGCCAGCGTGCTTCTTTGCACGGCGCAGGTGACGTTCGGGCAGAAGTCCGACAAGTCGAACGATGACTCCGGCTACCGGCCGGCTCCGAGCGCCAACGTCAAGGGCGACGTACAGACGCTGCCGATCGACGCACCAGCCGGGAGCAAGGTCGTCGTCATCGCGATCGACCGAACCGTGGAGCTCGGCCTCGCTGCGTTTGTCCGGCGCGCGATCGAGACCAATCCCGACGCGGTCGCGATCGTGATCGAGGTCAACACACTTGGGGGCCGCGTCGACGCGGCAATCCAGATTCGGGACGCTCTGCTCGAGGCCGAGCCGCGTACGGTCGCGTTCATCCACCCACGGGCGATCAGCGCAGGCGCATTGATCAGCCTCGCCTGTGACAACATCATCATGACGGAGGGCGGGACTATCGGCGCGGCGACTCCCATCCAGGTTGCGCCCGGTGGCCAGGCTGAGGCAGTGGGCGAAAAGATGGTGTCGTACATGCGCGCCGAGATGCGCGCGACCGCCGAGGCCAATGGCAGACGCGGCGACATCGCCGAAGCCATGGTCGACAACGAAGTCGTCATCAAGCGCATCGTCGAAGCTGGGAAGCTCCTCACCCTCGACACCGACCAAGCGATCAAGTTGGGCATGGCCGATGCCAAAGCAGCGGATCTCGATGCTGTGATGCAGACGCTCGCCCTCGAAGACCCGGAGATCGTGACAGCCGAGGCCAACTGGGGCGAAGAGATCGCGCGCTGGCTCACCGAACCCACGGTGAGCGGGTTGCTCCTTTCGGTCGGCATGCTCGGGCTGATGGTTGCGTTCTACACCCGAAGCGTGGGCGCCTTCACCCTCGTTGGCTTCATGGCACTCGGGTTGTTCTTCGGTGGGCACGCCGTCGTTCATCTCGTCGGGTGGGAGGAGGCATTGCTATTCGTGTCGGGCGTCCTTCTCGTGCTCGTCGAGGTGTTCTTCGTTCCAGGGCTCGGCGTCCCGGGCGTGCTTGGATTGATCTTCGTCATCGCCGCACTGGTGCTCGCGTTGATCGGCGTCCCCCTCGACGTCTCGTTCGAGACCGGCGTGCTCGCGGACGCCATGACCCGCGTTTTGCTTTCACTTCTCGGCGCCTTCGTCCTGGCATTGGTGTTCATGCGGCTGCTTTCGAAAACTGCGATGGGCAGGGCCCTCGTCTTGGAAGACGCCGAAACCGGTTTTCTCTCCGCGCCGAGCGCATCCGACCTCGTCGGACAGACCGGCGAAGCTCTCACGGACCTCCGGCCGGCCGGGAAGGTCGTCGTCGATGGCGAGCGTCACGAAGCCACCAGCGAGCGTGAGTTCATCGCGCGCGGGTCACGCGTCCGAGTGATCGGCAAGGACGGCCCCGCGCTCGTCGTGCGCCCCGAGGAAGATAGATGACCGTAGCCGTTATCATCGTCGTCCTCGTGCTCGGGTTGGTCCTCATCTTCACTGAAGTGGCGGTCATCCCTGGGTTTGGGGTCGCCGGCGCTCTCGGGCTGCTGGCGCTCGCGGCTGGAGCGATCGCAGCCTGGACCGAGCTCGGGCCACTGTGGGGCGGCGTGGCGGGCGGGGTGTCGGTTCTCGCCTCCGGCGCCATGCTCTACTGGCTGCCCAAAAGCCGCATGGGCCGAAAGATGGTGCTCGAGCACAGCCAGGCCGAGGCGGTCTCGCAACAAGATCGGAGCTACCTCCTCGGGCGCCGAGGAATCACGGTGACGCCGCTCCGACCTATCGGGCGTGTTCGCTTTGGAACGGAAGAAGTCGATGTGATGACCGAAGGGGAGTACGTCGACAGCAACCAGGAAGTCGAAGTCATGAGTGTCGAGGGGCCGCGCGTCGTCGTGCGGGTCCCCGATGCAAGCTAGGAAGGAAGTCCCATGTCCCTCGCACCAGTCGCGCTGATTTTTGTCCTCTTCATCATCCTATTCGTCCTGCTCGTTTGGCTGATCCCGGTCAGGCTCTGGGTTGCAGCATGGTCGAGCGGCGCGCACGTCGGCTTCGGGGAACTCATCGGCATGCGCCTGCGCCGCGTGTCGCCCGGCGCAGTGGTCAATCCACGCATCGCGGCGGTGAAGGCCGGTCGCGAGATTCCAACGAACACGCTCGAATCGCACTACCTCGCGGGCGGCGACGTCCAACGCGTGGTCAATGCGCTCATCAGTGCAGACAAAGCTGGAATCAAGCTGGACTTTCAGCAGGCGGCCGCGATCGATCTCGCCGGACGCGACGTCCTCGACGCCGTGCAGACGAGCGTCAATCCCCGCGTCATCACCACACCGAAGATCACCGCCGTCGCCAAGGACGGCATTCAGCTCCTGGTTGTCACCCGAATCACGGTTCGGTCCAACATCGACCGCCTGGTCGGCGGCGCGACCGAGGAAACGGTCGTCGCGCGTGTAGGCGAGGGCATCGTCTCGACGATCGGCTCCGCAATGAACTACGCAGAAGTCCTCGAAAACCCAGACAACATCTCGAAGAACGTGCTCGCGCGAGGGTTGGACAGCGGGACGGCATTCAACATCCTCTCCATCGACATCGCGGACGTCGATGTGGGCACCAATATCGGCGCCAAGCTGATGACCGAGCAGGCCGAAGCCGACAAACAGGTCGCGCAGGCCCGCGCCGAAGGTCGGCGCGCCCTCGCCGTCGCAGCGGAGCAAGAGATGCGCGCGAAGGTGGAGGATATGCGCGCGAAGCTCGTCGAGGCCGAAGCCCAAGTACCCGCGGCCATGGCGGACGCTCTCAGGGCGGGCAACCTCGGCGTGATAGACTACTACAACCTCCGCAACGTGGCCTCCGACACCGAGATGCGTGATTCGATCAGCAAATCGACCAGCGAGTCGGACGATGACACCAGCCTCTAAGGCCCTGCGGCTAGGCGCCGTGCTGTCTCGACCTCAAACATTCGTGGCGCGATTGGTTTTGGCGGACCTGATCGCGAAGCGCGGCGAAGGCCCGCTCGAACGCCGCAAGCTGATCTACCAGAGGCCGTCCAAGCGCTGAGGACGATGGAGGAGCTACTCAAGGATTGGGTCGGGACAATCGCGATCCTGATCTATCTCGTCTACCCGCTGCTCAAACGTTGGCAGGAGAGCCGAAGAAAGAAGAAGGAACAGGCCGCGAGGACAGGGCAAACGACTGACGAGACGCCGTCACCCAGGCGGGCGCCACCCAGCCCTGCTCCCAAACGCCGCCCGGGGACTCGACCGGCTGCAACCGCTAAGCCAACGGAGCCCGACTTTCTGGCCGCGGCACTCGCACAGCTCGCTCGCCTGAAGGAGGAAGCATCTGGTCTGCTCGTGCGCGCGCAGGATGACCCGCGGCTCGCACGGCTCGTGCCCGCGCTTCGCGAGGACTTGCTCGGTCGCGTCGAAGTGATCGAACGCGCGCTCGGTGGCAGTCCAACCGCGTCGACCATCGTCCAAGAGGCCGAGGTCCTGCGAGGGCTCGATGCGCTCCTTCGATACTTGAAGACGATGGCGCAGCAAAGGAGCTTCGGCGCCTCGACGTTTGTCGCCGACGCCGATGCGATTGCAGATGCCTGCTACGCCCCACTGCTCGAATTCTCGCGAGCCCACGAGCTCGACCTGCGAACCAGTCAACCGGTGGTCGTGACGGGAGACTGGGACCTGTCGATCGTGCCGCGCTTCGCCTCCACGCGGGTCGCCCCCCTTCGTCTGCCGGCGGGGTTCGAACGCAGTCTTTGGCGCTGGCCGGCGATCGCCCACGAGGTCGCCCACGACTTCTATTACAGCCTCGAGCCGCTCGACCGCGCATTGCATGCCCGGCTTCGTCTCCCGCACGAAGTGCAACTCCCCAGCTCGCCGAGCGAGCTCGATGGCGCTTGGCTCCGGCAGCTGTTCGGCGCTTGGCTCCCAGAGATCTTCGCCGACGTGCTAGGCACATACACGCTCGGACCCGCATACGTGGAAACGATGCGCCGCGCATTCCGCGACCCGGGCTCGCCCCAGCGCACCGCGGCCATCCTCCAAGACAACGCGTTGATCGACGAGCATCCTCCTGCACGGCTGCGCCTGTACATGGCAACGCGAGTCCTCCACCACCTCGGTCGACATGAAGAAGCGGACGCGCTGTGGGAGCGATGGGAAGCCGACCACCCCGACGTCAGCCTCTACTACCTCCCCCTCGGCGGCCAATGGGTCGGTCTCGCCGACGAAGCCCTGCACACAGTCGCTGAGTCCACCATCGACGCCCTCGTTCAGCGCCCATGGCCCGAACTCGACGGCTTCCACCTGCGCGACATTCCCGGCCTCGCCTATCTGCACGCCGAACACGCAGAGGTCGAACGGCTCGCAGACCGCCTCGCGCGGGGCGAAACCGTCGACGCAGACCTGCGGTGGACGATGGCCGCGGCGGTGCTGGCCGCGACCGCGCAACCCGCGTTGCATGACCAGATCTTGGACGCGGCGAGACGCTCGATCGTCGGAGTCGGGCAGAAAGATAAAGAGGTCGCGCCAGGGCGCCGGAAGCCGTCGAAGAGGATTGCAGGAGTGTTGGTCGCGTCATTGAGACAGCCGGAGGCGATGGTGCAGGCGATCATCCTCGGTGAGGCAATCAGACAGTACAAACGCCCGGACTGGCACCGTCACTAAGGCTGGCGCCCCGTAGCACGGGGCTTCGCTGGCACTGTCACTGGCACTGGCACTGAATTCCCTGGGCGCCCTGTCGATCCGGGGCGCCCGGTGCTAGATATCCTCCCCCATGCCCCTCTCCGGCTTTCACCCTGCGGTGGCCACCTGGTTCGAGCGAACGTTCGGGGAGCCTACGCCTCCTCAAGTCGAAGGGTGGCCGGCGATTCGGGAGGGGAAGCACACGCTGATCGCGTCGCCCACCGGCTCGGGTAAGACGCTCGCCGCGTTCCTCTGCGCGATAGACGACCTCGTGCAGCGCGGCCTGAGCGAAGGCCTGGAAGATCGCGTGAGCGTTCTCTACATCTCGCCTCTCAAGGCGCTCAGCAACGACATCGACAAGAACCTCCAGGCGCCGCTCGAGGGGATCCGCGCGACACTCGAGGAGCTGGGCTACGGGGATGTCGACATCCGAACGGCCGTTCGCACCGGAGACACCCCGTCCTACATGCGTACGAAAATGGTGAAAAAGCCGCCGCACATTTTCGTCACGACCCCGGAGTCGCTCTACATCTTGCTCACCAGCGAAGGCGGCCGGCGAATGCTCTCCGATGTGCGGACGGTGATCGTCGACGAAATCCACGCGGTGGTGACCAACAAGCGCGGCGCCCACCTCGCGCTATCCCTCGAGCGGCTCGAGGCGCTCGTTGGGCGGGGCATCACTCGCATCGGACTGTCGGCAACGCAGAACCCGATCGAGGAAGTCGCACACTTCTTGGTAGGAGCCCGCGGCGGAGACGACGATGTGAGTGCCCCGCCCGACTGCACCATCGTCGACGTCGGGCATCAGCGCGACATGGACGTCGCGGTCGAGGTGCCAGGGTCCCCCCTCGAAACGGTGATGTCCCTCGAGGTGTGGGAGGAGATCTACGCCAAGCTCGCCGCCCTGATCACCGCGCACCGAACGACGCTGATCTTCGTCAACACCCGCCGCCTCGCCGAACGCGTCACCCGGCATCTGAGCGAGCTCGTCGGGGAGGACGAGATCACTTCGCACCACGGGAGTCTTGCGCGGAAGCACCGGCTGGAGGCCGAGCGCCGGTTGAAGTCCGGGGAGCTGCGGGCGGTGGTCGCCACAGCGTCCCTCGAGCTCGGCATCGACGTGGGAGAGGTCGACCTCGTCTGCCAGCTTGGCTCGCCACATTCGGTGGCTACGTTTCTACAGCGAGTGGGTCGCTCGGGGCATTGGCACGGCGGAACCCCCAAGGGGCGCCTCTTTCCCCTCAGCCGCGACGACCTCGTCGAGTGCGCGGCGCTCATGCGTTGCGTCGGTCGGCGCGAGCTCGACCGCATCGAGATCCCTGAGGGGCCGCTCGACATCTTGTCGCAGCAGATCGTCGCATCGAGCGCGGCCACCGAGGAGTGGCGGGAAGACGATCTATTGGCATTGGTCCGGCGCGCCTGGCCGTACCGCGCGCTCAGTGAGAAATCATTCGGACAGGTCGTGAACGTCCTGTCGGACGGTTTCGCGACGAGCAGGGGGCGCCGTGGCGCCTTCCTTCACCACGATGAGGTCAACCATCACATTCGGCCCCGGCGAAGCGCGCGCCTCACCGCCATCACGAACGGCGGCGCCATTCCCGACAACTTCGACTACGAGGTGCGCCTCGAACCCGAAGGCCTTCGCGTCGGCTCCTTGAACGAAGACTTCGCGATCGAGAGCATGGCCGGCGACATTTTCCAACTCGGCAACGTGTCGTACGAGATTCTCCGAGTGGAGCCCGGAGTCGTACGCGTCGCGGACGCGAGAGGAAAGCCACCGAGCCTGCCATTCTGGTTTGGCGAGGCGCCCTCACGAACGGACCTTCTCTCGACCTCGGTGAACGCGATTCGCGAAGGTATCGAGGCGCGACACCAAGACCTCGGGGCCGCCACGACGTGGATCCAAGGCGAAACGGCCTTCGAGGAGCCGGCCGCGCGCCAGATCGCCGAATACTTGGTCGCAGCACGACTCGCGTTGGGCGCGATGCCCACGCGAGAGACTGTCATCCTCGAACGTTTTTTCGACGAGACGGGAGCGATGCACCTGGTGGTTCACGCGCCCTTTGGAAGCCGGGTCAACCGCGCCTGGGGCCTGTCGCTTCGCAAGCGGTTCTGTCGAAGCTTCAACGTCGAGCTCCAAGCTGCGGCCACCGAAGACGCCATCGTCCTGTCTCTCGGCCCGACGCATAGCTTCCCGCTCGAAGACGTGTTTCGATTCCTCCGCGCGGAGAACGTCCGGGACGTCTTGGTGCAAGCGTTGCTCGACGCGCCGATGTTCCAAACGCGGTGGCGCTGGAACGCGACGCGGGCGCTCGCGATCGTCCGCTTCCGCGGCGGCAAGAAAGTTCCCCCGCCTTTCCAGCGGATGCAGGCCGACGACCTGCTCGGCCTCTGCTTCCCCGATCAGGTCGCGTGTCTCGAGAACGTCGCCGGCGATCGCGAGGTCCCAGACCACCCACTGGTGCACCAGACGATCGAGGACTGCCTGCACGAGGCCATGGACATCGACGGCATCGAGGCCTTGCTTCAACGCCTGCAGGCGGGCGAGCTCGAGCTCCTGGCTCGGGACTTGACGGAGCCTTCGCCGCTCTCCCAGGAGATTCTCAACTCCAAGCCCTACACCTTTCTCGACGACGCTCCGCTCGAAGAGCGTCGAACGCAGGCGGTCATGTCGCGAAGGTGGCTCAATCCATCCCAAGCATCTGATTTAGGCGCCCTTGATCGTGCCGCGATCGATCGTGTGCGAAACGAAGCTTGGCCCGAGCCCCGCGATGCCGAAGAGATGCACGACGCGCTCTTGCTTCACAACTGCCTGACCGATGAGGAGGCCGAACGCGGCGGGTGGCATCCCTGGCTGACGGCGCTGGCATCCGCTGGGCGAGCGACGTGCTTCGTGACCGAACACCGTCGATTGTGGACCGCGGCCGAACGACTTCCGCTGCTCGAAGCCGTTTGGCCTGAAGGGCACACCGAAACCAACATTGAAGTCCCGTCACGACATCGAAACGAGGCGTGGACACCAGAGGATGCGGCTCGCGAGATCGTCCGCGGCCGGCTGCAGGCGTCGGGCCCGGCGACAGCGGTGCAACTGGGACAACTACTCGGCTTGAGCTCGGGGCTGGTCGACGCGGCCCTCAGCGCGCTCGAAGGCGAGGGCTTCGTCCTGCGCGGCACTTTCACGCCAGGCTCGACGGAAAAAGAATGGTGCGAGCGTGGCCTGCTCGCGCGCGTTCACCGTTACACCCTCAACCGGCTCCGCAAGGAGATCGAAGCGGTTAGTGCCGCGGACTACTTGCGCTTCCTGCTGAGCTGGCAACACGCCGCTCCCGATGCCCGCATGGAAGGGCCCGAAGGGTTGGCGGCGATCCTCGAGCAACTCGAGGGGATGGAAGCGGGAGCCGCGGCATGGGAAGCCGACGTGCTGCCGGTCCGAATGGACGGATACGACCCGAGCTGGCTCGATCAGTTGTGTGTTTCCGGTAGGGTCACCTGGAGCCGCCGAACCCCACCGACCGGGCGTGCGTCGAGCCCTATCCGCACGAGCCCGATTGCATTCTCGCGGCGCGAGCACGTGCAGACCTGGAGGTTCCGCGCCGTATCCGACGAACCCGCCTCGAGCGATGCAGCGCTCGCACTCGACATGCTGCAGAGATCCGGCGCGTGCTTCTTCGACGACGTTGTCCGGGAGACGGGCCTGCTTCCCACTCAAACACAGGAGGCGCTCGGCGAGCTCGTCTCACTGGGCTTGGTGACCGCCGATGGCTTCACCGGACTGCGCGCGCTGCTCGCACCCGATCAGAAACGACAGCGCCGAGGGCGGCGCGCGGCGGCAGCGTACAGCATGGAAGCGGCGGGGCGTTGGAGCGTCTTGCCCCAAGCCCCCGAGGACCACGACGTCGAAAGCGTAGCGTGGGCGCTCCTCCGCCGCTGGGGCGTCGTGTTCCGCCGCGTCATCGATCGCGAAGGCGACCTGCCGCCTTGGTATTCACTCTTGCGCGTGTACCGCCGGTTGGAGGCGCAGGGCTTGATCCGTGGCGGCCGCTTCGTCGGCGGGTTCGCAGGGGAGCAGTACGCCCTCCCCGAGGCGGTGACCACGCTTCGCAAGGTCCGCCGCCAACCGAAGACCGGCGAACTCGTCTCGATCAGCGCGGCAGATCCGCTGAACTTGGTCGGCATCCTGACGCCCGGAGATCGAGTGCCCGCGACTCCGAAGAACCGCATTGTGTTCCGCGACGGTGTCCCCATCGCCTTCCGCGAAGGAAGCGAGACTCACTTCTTGGAGGAACCCGCCGACCAGCGGTGGGCGCTCTCCCAGGCACTCGGGCGGCGAACGATCCCGCGCGCCGTCCAAGCGTACCTAGGGAGTCGGGCCTAGACCCTCAGACTAGATGCCTAAGCAGGCGTCGAAGAAGCCGCAGTTTTCGAGCGAGCAGGCGGTGCACGCTTCGGAGCCCGAGTTGGGCGGCAGGCAGGGTTCAAGACACTCGGCGACCGCGCACGTGGTGATCAGGCCGTAGCAGCCCGCGCATTCAGTCGAAAGACCGGTCTCGTCGGAGACGCACTGAGCGATGCAGTCGCCGAGTGCCTTGCGAGCGGGCTCGGAAGTGTCTCCTCCGAGGATCGCCCCGAGCGGCCCGCCGCAACCGGCGGTCGGCTGTGCACACTCCGCTGCGATGACGCCCACCTCGGCGCCGAGCTCATCGAAGATCGCCTGGTCTTCATCGTTGACGCACTGATCGACAGGGGGGCCACTTCCGGCCGACCCACCGCTCCCGGCCGACCCGCCGTTCCCGGCCGACCCGCCGTTCCCGGCCGACCCGCCGTTCCCGGCCGACCCGCTGCTTCCGGTCGAACCACACGCGGCGATCGCCATCACCGTCACCGCCAAAAACCCAAGCTGAATTCCTCGCATCACCACTCCTCCTGCCCGGCGGTCGCTGGTATCACGGATTGGCGACCCCGAACACCCCCAAGCGGACTTGGTGAGCTTGAATGCACACCCGAGGAGGACGGTTTTCCCCTGGGAAACGCAGGGCGAACTGGGACACGGTCAAATTTGACGCGTTGTCACGATAGGTTGATTGGCGTACAGTCGGCGCGTCTGGAGGTGTGCCCATGACCGTGATGTTAGGTTGTGCCCTCCGCTACTTAATTAGAGGTAACGCATGAAGAACAATAGCTTGAACTGGGTGCTGACCGTGGCGCTGGCATTTGCCGCGACCGCCTGTGGGAGCACGAGCGAGGGGGCCGGAGCGACCGGCGGCGCCGGAGGAGCTGCGGGAGCAGGTGGAACCAGAAGCAGCGCGCCCGAGACCATGGGTTTCGTCCTCGCGGACTTCGGCTTTCTCTACCCGAACGACGACTTTGATGTCGAAGGCGTCCCCGGGTTCGACCTAGATTCCACAGACGGCGGCGGCACCGAGCCGGGAACATGCAGCCACGACGACTTCAATGCCCCCGACGGCACGCCGGGCGTCGACTACGGCTTGTGGTCGTTTCTCAGCGCGTTCGAGCCGTTGGGGCAAGGCCAGCTGGTGGACAGTGTGGTCAGCAGCGCCGTCAAGAACGGGGAAATGTCGATCGTGATGGAGCTCGGCGGCGTCGACGACTTGGTCAACGATGATGAGGTCACCGTCCAGATCTTCTCGACACAAGATTCGCCTCTCGTCGGAACTGACGGCCAAGTGCTTCCAAACGGGACACTCGCCGTGCATCCCGACGCGAAGTTCCACAGCACGATCGCGACCGGCGAGATCAAAGACGGCGTGCTCGAGGCGGGCCCCTTCGACGTGAGCCTCAAGTTCTTCATCCAAATCGTCGACGCAAACATGCTGCTCACCGACAATTATATTCGACTCGCCTTGGGTAACGGTACCGCAAGCGGAGTCCTGGCGGGCCACTGGACGGTCGCCCAAATCGACGAAATTATCGGCACGCCCACCTCGGAGAACGGCCCCTCACCCGACGTCGGCGCCGCGGGCTTCAACCACACCGAGTTCTTGGCAGCGATGGAGGCGGCGGACGCCGGCTATGACGACACGACCGGCGAGTGCACTTCATTTACGACCGTCTTCCGCCTCGACGCGGTGAGTGCCTTCTTGACCGACTGAGGAGCGCGTAAAACACCATGACGCACAACAAACCAGGAAGCCGCACCGTCGCCTTGCTTGGCCGGATGACGTCTGGCTCCGCGTTGGTGTTTGGCTGCGCGGTTGTGGCGACCGGCATGCTGTCGGTGGGCTGCGGCGGGAGCGACACGTCCGCGGGCACCGAAGGCACTCGCGGCCCCGCGACAGAGGGGGGCCCAGTGGCCCTGCGCCGTTTGACCTCCCAGCAGTACGTGCAGAGCGTTCACGATGTGCTCGGCAGCGACATCGTCGTGCCGAGCCGGGTCGAACCCGACACGCGCGTCGAGGGCTTGCTCGGGGTCGGGGCTTCGTTCGTGAGCGTGACCCCATCAGGCTTCGAGAAGTATGAAGCTGCCGCCACCGCAATCGCCGAGCAGGCGATGGGGTCCGAGCTTCGAGGCTCCATCCTTTCCTGCGAACCCTCTTCAACGACCGCGGCCGACGATGTCTGCGCCCGTGAGTTCATCGAGACCATCGGGCGCCGTCTCTTCCGACGGACGTTATCCGAAGACGAGGTCGGGACGCGAGTCGCGGTCGCAGCGGGCTCGGCTGACGAGCTTGGCGATTTCTACGCCGGGCTGGAGTTGGCTCTCACGAGCCTCCTCGTATCGCCCAACTTTTTGTTTCGCGTGGAGGAGATCGAGC
>CAXMRN010000233.1:0-36815 GCA_964195565.1 uncultured Polyangiaceae bacterium
CGACACGCCGCCGAAGAAGGGTGGCGCGTCGGCGAGCAGAGCGGGCAGGCGAGTCGCCGCGATATGCCCGAAAATGAAAATCGCGAGGTAGTACGCCGCGTAGCGATGCAGGCGGAGGCGCAGGGGCGGCCGGGCCTTCGACCCTCTTCGGCCCCGCATTCGAAGGACCCCGCTCACGATGTGGACGACGAGCGTCGCGATCAGGGCCACCTCGAGGAGCGGTGATTGGTAGACACTTCGGGCCGCCGTCTGGAAGCCGTTGTAGAGGTCCGCGCTGAAGACAGCGAGGGCGGTGTTGGTGAGGTGGACCAGGGCGAACAGGGAAAAGAGCAGTCCCGAGACGGCCTGTATCCGGGTGAGCGCAGGCTTATTCACAGGCGTGTTAATAACAGAACTGTTAATAACGCGCCAGCCGAGGTTGTTGCAGGCCGTACCCCGGCTTGCGCGGTAGGGACCCCGTGCTAATCCGGGCGCTCCCCAGCCCAGAAAACCTGGCGTTTCGGGGACATGGTGCACTTCATGAGCAACTCCCCTCTCTCGATTGTAAAAGCGCGCTTCGGAGATGATCCGAAGAAGGCGAAAGAAAAACTGGTCGCCGCTGTGAAGAAGGTCGCTGGCAAAGACCTTTGGCTCGACCGGCTGAACGAGGAAAAGGGCCTCCAGCATGTTTCGAACCGCAAGCTGCTCCACCTCGAGCAGCTGTTCGAAGCGATGGCCAAAGAGGTCGGTTCCCGCGACAAACTCATCGCGGAAATCGCAAAGCTGAAGGGCCGCCCGAAGGATGAAGACTTCAAGACGAGCCTCGCTCAGGAGTCGACTCCGAGCTTGTGGGATCGGTACCAGTCGGTACAATCCAGCTCTTCCGGTTAAGTCCGGATCAACTTGAAGCACCGCCTCGGCACGAGGCCGCGTCGGCTGCACAGTGAAAGAGTTGACCATGAGCAAGAGACTGTTCTGCGGCGGCCTCGCGTGGGCCACGACGACTGAAGACCTCCAGGAGGCGTTCGCGTCGTTCGGAGAGGTCACCGATGCCAAGGTCGTGAGCGATCGTGAGACGGGCCGTTCCCGTGGTTTCGGGTTTGTGACCTTCACCACAGAAGAGGCCGCGGCGTCAGCACGCGACCAGATGGACGGCGCATCGCTCGGCGGTCGCACCATCCGTGTCGACCTTGCGCGTGAGCGTGAGGCTGGTGGCGGTGATGGCGGCTACCGCCGCTAGTCGTTCATCGCAGCAGGTCGAAGTACCAAGCCAGGATCGCGTCTCCGGCGAGCAGGTATTCTAGCGCCCCGAGCGCGAGGAACGGTCCAAACGGAAGCTTGAGCACGCCGACGCGACTGGCGTCAGCCTCTTCCGGCGCCTCGATCACCTCGCCGTCGATGACGCGTTCCTCGATGTCGGGTGTGAGCTTGCGACCGGTGACCAATGCGAAGGCTGCGAAGGCGAGCCCCTGCATCGAGCCCGCGACCACACTGAAAAGCGCACCTCGCCAACCTAGGAAGGCGCCGATCATCAATAGGAGCTTCGAGTCACCTTCGCCCATGCCGCGGCGCCCGGCGATGCGCTCGTAGCCCCACACGAAGACAACCTGTACGACCAGGTATGCGGCGCCTGCGCCGACCGCTGCCGAGAAGAGGCCTGGCTCGGTTCGAAAAGGCGCGCTCACGAGACCGAGTGCGGCGCATGGGAGGCTGACCTCGTCCGGTATCTCCATCCACTCGAGGTCGACGAAGGTTGCGATTAGCAACCCGCCCACGAAGGTGAAGTACAAGAGGGTCTCGATGCCGGCGTGCAGAAGCAAGGTCCCAGGCTCCGCACGGACAATCCATAGCTCGGCGATGGCGACGCACAGCACCGCGGACAACAGCTCGATCGTTGGGTAGCGCGGCGAAATCGAGGTCCCGCAGCAGGTGGCCTTCCCGCGTAGGAATAGCCAGCCCAAGATCGGCACATTGGTCCACGCACGGATCGGCGCGCCACATCCGGGACAATGACTGGGCGGCGTGACGACGGACATCCCCCGTGGCCACCGGTAGATAGCGACGTTGAAGAAGCTCCCCCACGCAGCCCCCCAGGCGAAAGCCATCACCCAAACGAACCACCGAGCCACGTCCCCCGTAAGCATCCCCCAATGCTACCAGCGAAAACGCCCCAGTCCCCTTTTTGCGCGCTAGTTGCAGGAGGCTGCCGGGGATGCGATTCAGGGGCTGACCCATGAAAGGCGACCAAACAAGAACCGCCCTCCGCGACTGCAAGCGGTTGGTGGTTAAGATCGGCAGTAGAGCGCTGTGCGCCGACGGGGGGAGGTTCGCCCAAGTCGCGGAACAAGTCGGGACCCAGGTCAAGGCGGGCCGCAAGGTGGTCCTGGTGTCCTCCGGGGCGGTGGCCCTCGGCAGAGAGCGTCTCGGGCTCACCGAGCGTCCCAAGAAGGTATCTCTGCTGCAGGCTGCTGCCGCGACCGGGCAGTCGTTACTGATGCGCGCGTACGAAGATGCGTTTGAGCCGCTTGGCATCCACGTCGCACAGGTGCTGCTCACACACGATGTCGTCACCGACCGGGACCGCTACCTCCACGCACGGCAAGCGATCGATGAGCTGCTCAAGCTTGGCGTCGTTCCGATCATCAACGAGAACGACACCGTGTCGATCGACGAGCTTCGCTTCGGTGACAACGACCAGCTCGCGGCCATGGTGTGCACGTTGGTTGGCGCGGACTTGCTTGTGCTGCTGAGCGATGTGGTCGGGATTCTCGACGACGGTGAAGCCCGCATCCCGCTCGTGCGCGAGGTGGCGGACATCGAACACTTCATCAAGCCCCCCGAAGGCGATATCAGCCTTGGCGGGATGAAATCGAAAGTCGAAGCGGCTCGGCGCGCGACGTTGCGCGGCTTGCCGGTCGTCGTGGGTCCTGCGGCGTCCTCCCGCTTTCTCGATGAGCTCATGAGCGGGGACGACGTGGGGACGCTGTTGTTGCCGCACGGTTCACCGTTACCAAGTCGGAAGCATTGGATCGCGTACACGCTCAAACCGCAGGGCAGCATCGTCGTGGATGCGGGTGCGTGCCGAGCGCTCGAGAAACGAAACTCGAGCCTGCTTCCGGCGGGCGTCGTTTCGGCGACCGGTTCGTTCAAGTCAGGTGATGCGGTGTCGATCGTGAGCGAGTCCGGCGAGGAGGTCGCCCGAGGCCTGGCGCGCTACGGCGCCGACGAAGTGAGCCGGCTTGCGGGTGGGCACAGCCAGCAGATCGCCGAACGGATCGGGAGTCATACGGGCGACGAGATCGTGCACCGGGACGACATCGTTCTCACCAAGAATGGCCGTTGATCGGGGCGGCTCCCGCCCATCCTAAAAGGTGCTACCGTCACGGGCTATGAGTGACGACCTGACAGCCCTCGTGACGGGTTTGGCAACGCGGGCCAAAGCGGCTGCTCGTACGCTCGCGAACGCGAGCAGCGAGCAGAAGAACGCCGTGCTGCCGAGGCGCTGCGCGGCGCTCCCGGAGATCGGGTTCTGCGGGCCAATGCCGAGGACATGACGGCCGCCAACGAGATGGGGATCTCCGCAGCCATGCTCGATCGCCTTCAGCTCGATCGGAAGCGTCTCGATGCGGTCGCAGACGGCCTCGAGCAGGTGGCCGACCTTCAAGATCCGGTCGGAACCCTCGTCGAGGAGCGCGTGCTGTCGAACGGCCTCCGCGTCGCAAAGATGCGCGCACCCTTGGGGCTCATCGGGATCATTTATGAATCAAGGCCGAATGTGACCGCCGACGCGGCGTCGCTTTGCCTGAAGAGTGGCAACGCTGTCCTCCTTCGGGGAGGGAAGGAGGCGTTCCACAGCAACACGGCGATCGCGGAGATCTTCACGCAGGCGCTTACGGACGAAGGACTGCCGCCTGAAGCTGTCACGCTTTTGCCCACCACGGATCGACAAGCGACTTTGGTGATGATTGGTCTTGATGGTATTCTAGACCTGGTCATACCGAGAGGCGGAGAAGGATTGATTCGGTTCATAGCCGAGAACGCAAGAGTTCCTGTCATCCAACACTACAAAGGTGTGTGTCACGTCTTTGTCGACCGTAGCGCCGACTCGGACATGGCCCTTCAGATCGCGCTCAACGCCAAAGTCCAGCGTCCCGGGGTGTGCAACTCCATGGAAACGCTTCTGGTCGATGCCGACATTGCGCCGGCGTTCTTGCCGCAGCTCGGCGCCAAGATGGAAGCGGAGGGCGTCGAGATCCACGCCGACGATCGCGCCGCCGCGTACCTGAACGGCGTCAAGAGCGCGACCGACGAAGATTGGGACACCGAGTATCTCGACCTGATTCTCAATGTGGGTGTCGTCGATGGAATCGACGGTGCGCTCGATCACGTGGCCAAACACGGGTCGAATCACACCGAGGCGATCGTGACCGAGGACGGAGCACACGCCGATCGCTGGATCCACGAGGTCGACGCGAGCCTGGTTCTAGTGAACGCATCGACTCGCTTTAACGATGGATTCGCACTTGGGCTCGGCGCCGAGATCGGAATTTCGACAACAAAGCTGCATGCCTATGGTCCAATGGGCTTGGCAGAGCTGTGTACTCTCAAATGGGTCGGCCAAGGCGATGGCCAAGTCCGGCAGTAAAGGAGGAAACTAGTTGGCCAAACAAGCAGAAGGCGCACAACTGAAAACAGACCCGAGTCCCCCTTCGAGCAACGACCAGGTAGTCGGCCGCGAGCTGGCGCTGAAGGTCGCCGAGGCAGCGCTCGACAAGAAGGCAGCAAGAATCGAGATCATCGATGTACGTGGCAAGGTGGACTACACCGACTACGTCTTGGTGATGAGTGGTCGAAGCGATCGCCAAGTGGCTGCTATCGCGCGTGGCATCGAAGAGGACCTCAAGCACAAGCACGGAGCTCGGTGCTCGGGGGTCGAAGGGCTGCCGCAGGGCAACTGGGTGCTGCTCGATTTCGGTGATGTGGTCGTGCACGTCTTTCATCAGGACACGCGCGGCTACTACGATCTCGAGTCGCTTTGGCTCGATGCGGACCGGGTAGAGTTCGAAGGCCAGCAGGCCGACGAGGGTTTCGGCTTTCCGTAGACCCTCGCGTCGTGCGTGTACGAATTATCGCTGTTGGAAAAGCGAAGGACCGCGACTTGCGGTCCCTGCTGGGAGACTACTACGCGCGCATTGGGCGATACGCCAAGCTCGAGGAGATCGAGCTCAAGGACGGCAAGGCAGATGAAGTGGCCGACCGCCTTGCCCGAAGCATTCCGGACCGTTCCCGAGTGGTCGCCCTCGAGGTCGACGGTCGCGCCCTCGGGAGCGGCGAGTTCGCGAAGTGGTTGGGACGCGCCGAAAACGATTCGGTGCAAACCGTGGTCTTCCTGATCGGCGGCGCATACGGGTTGCCGCAGGAGCTCTCGAAGAAAGCAGACCTTCGGCTCTCGATGTCGGCGATGACACTGCCACACCGCCTCGCGAGGTTGTTCCTGGCAGAGCAAATCTATCGGGGCTTCTCAATCCTGCGCGGAGAGCCGTACGACCACTAGTCAGCGTCAGCGCAACCCGGAGCCGCGTGGGGCGATACTCCGGCATGCGAGATCTCCTTGGCGGTTTGCTCGGCCTGGTCGCACCCCGGCTTTGTGTTGGCTGTGACGAGCCGACGGACGGCGCCACGGTCTTCTGTGCTTCCTGTAGCGCCCTCCTCGAACCGATTCCCACCCCCGGCGCTGTCTTCGAGTACGGCGGCCCGGTCGCCGACGCCATTCAGCGCTTCAAGTACAAGGGCCGAAGCGAGCTTGGCGCCGCGCTTGGTTCCGTGATGGCAGGCGACGCGTCTCGGTGGGTCGGCAAGGTCGACGCGGTCGTCCCCGTGCCGCTCCATTGGCGTCGTCGTCGGGCGCGTGGGTACGACCAAGCTGCCCTTCTTGCACGGCCGGTGGCGAAGGCGCTGGGCGTTCCCGCGTTGCTGCGGGGGCTCCGGCGTGTTCGCAATACACCGAGCCAAGTCGATCTGCCCCACGCCCAACGGCGGCGGAACCTAGTGGGCGCGTTCGCGCCTTGGCGGCTCCGCGGGGTGGGGCGGGTCCTTCTCGTCGACGATGTGCGAACGACCGGCGCGACTCTTCGTTCAGCGTCGGAGGCTCTGAACGCAGGCGGCGTAGCGGAGGTGCACGCCTTCGTGCTGGCGGCTCGCCTTCTCGGCGAAGCCACGTAAGGTAGCCCCGTGCGGTGCCTCATCCTTTGCTGTGCGTGCTTGGTGGCGTGTGCGAAGCCCGAGCCGGTTCAAGACCCCCTCGACTACCTACGAATCGGCGTGGAGCCTGCGGTCGAAGCCGATGCGCTCATCGAGGACCTCCGCAAACACGGTTTCGAGATTGGACGAAGGATTGACGAACGCGATTTCGTGGCCTTTGACGCGGTCCACGGTCCCGACTCGACGGTCCGTGTGGTGACGTCACGCGGCCCCGCGTTGTCGGTCCAGGTGCCCGACGTTCGATGGCCCGAGCGGCTACGGGTCGAGCTTGGTGCCGAGCCCCGTCCGGACTTCGATCGCGATGGGAGGCGCGACGTCGTCGTGGCGATTCGCGAACGGGAGCGAACCTGCCTGGCCTGGGCTGAGGTCGACGCCGACGGCTATGCCTCTGAGGTGTTTCGGCCGCGCGCGGAGTGGGGAGAGTCACCCTGCGTCCTCGAGATCGACTCTTCCTGGCCTCGGCTTCTTCTCGAGGTGGCGGTCCCCAATTCAGCAGCGCTCGACGCGCGCGTTCAGCTCCCGATCAAGGCCAACGCGCGGAGCTGGGTGCTCGACGACTCCCCGTCCGCGGCCACGCGCTTGGATCGAGAGGTGGAACGTCGAAAGGAAGCGCTCGAAGGGGCCGAAACGCACGGCGACGCTTCAACCGTTGCTCGGTTGCAGGCAGAGCTCGCGTGGCTCGACCAACTTCGCAAAGCCAAAGAGCCCGTGCTAGAGCCGACAGGGGATGGCGAAGAAGCGCGTTGATAAAGGCGTTCCAGGGATGGAGCTCCTGGTGTGCCGCAACCCGAAGGCCGCCAAACGCTACGACATCGAGGAGAAGCTCGAGGCCGGGATGGTGCTCTACGGCACCGAAGTGAAGAGCCTTCGGGCGCGCCGCGGGAACCTCGAAGCCGCCTACTGCCGCATCGATGCCGACGAGCTCTTCCTTTACGGCATGCATATCGCCGCCTACGAACAGGGCGGCCATGCGGGGCACGAGACACAGCGGCGCCGCAAGCTCCTGGTGCACAAGCGTGAGATCGAGAAGCTCCGCGGCCGCCTGACGGTGCGCGGCTACGCGCTGGTTCCACTTCTGGTCTACTTCAAGAACGGCGTGGCTAAGGTTCAGCTTGGCCTCGGCCGCGGCAAAAAGAAGGGCGACGAGCGAGATTCGATCCGTAAACAGGAAGACCTCAAAGAAGCTCGTGCGGCCATGCGACGCCAGAAGGGATGACCCGGTGAAGGTGCTCCTGGACAGTGGCGAAGACGCCGAGGCCCGCGACTTCGACGGAGCCGTCCTGACTCTGTCGAGCCCTCGCGCATTCGCGCCCGGCGCACCCATTCGCTTCAGCGCCACAACCGACAGCGAAACACGAAATCTCGAAGGCAGAACAATCGGCTCCAAGCGAATCGACCAAACCCACTTCGAAGTACGCCTCCGACTCGTCAACCTACGCCGCCCCGACCGCGACCTCCTAACCACCCACCTCGGCAACAGAACAAAAAGGGGACAGTCCCCTTTTTCCAGGGGTTAATCGCACGCGGAAGTAACCCTTTCAAAAAGGGGACTGTCCCCTTTTATTTGGCGCGGGCTTCTAGTTCTTTGAAGACGGCGGATTTTACGGCTTCGAACTCGCTGGGGAGACTTATGGGCTTGTTGGGGTACTTGCTTTCGACGCCGGGGATTTCGTTTTCGTGGTAGCGGATTTTGAACTGGGTGAACTTGAGGCCGTTGGCGGTGGAGATGACGACGGCGCGCTGCCCGGGCTCGACGAGGCCTTTGGCTCGGATTTTTTCGAGGGCGGCGAGGGCGACGCCGGTGTGCGGGCAGGTGTAGCTGCCGGCTCGGTCGGCCGCGGCGGAGGCTTCAGCTAGCTCGGTTTCGCTCGCTTGCTCGACAACTCCGTCGAAGGCTTGGAGGGCGCGAATCGCACGACGCACGCTGACAGGATTGCCGATTCGAATCGCGCTGGCCTCGGTGTCCTCCGCGGTGATCGGCTCGAAGGTGTCCCAGCCCTGTTTGTACGCTCTGTAGAGCGGGTTGGCCTTCTCCGCCTGAGCCAGGCAAATCCGGGGTCGCTTGTTGATGAGGCCGAGTTCGAACATCATGTCGAAGCCGGCGCCCAGTGCCGCCACGTTGCCAAGGTTTCCGCCGGGAATGATCACCCAGTCCGGAACCTGCCAGTCGAATTGCTGAACGATCTCGATCGCCGCCGTCTTTTGGCCTTCGAGGCGCAGCGAGTTCATCGAGTTGGCGAGGTAGATGCCTTCTTCGTGGGTGAGCTTCTGGACGATCTCCATGCACCCGTCGAAGTCGGTGTCGAGAGCGCACACGAGTGCGCCGTTGGCGAGCGGCTGAACGAGCTGAGCGGTCGTGACCTTGCCCTTGGGCAGCAACACGACCGACGGAATCCCGGCCGACGCGCAGTACGCGGCAAGCGCCGCGGACGTGTCACCCGTCGATGCGCACGCGATGGCGCGGATCGGCTTACCGTCCTCGATCATCTGTTTGACGGTACTCACGAGGACAGTCATCCCGAGGTCTTTGAATGACCCGGTGTGGCTGTTGCCGCAGTTCTTGATCCACACGTCCTTGAGCCCGATCGTCTTACCGTAGCGCTCTGCCCAGAAAAGGTTCGTGCCCCCCTCGGCGGTCGAGACGACGTTCTCCTCTCGAAGGTTAGGCTGCACCCACTCCTTCTTGCCCCAGACCCCGCTGCCGTACGGCCAGTCGCGGGTCATCCATCGCTGATCGAACAACTTGATCCACGCCGAGCCGCTTCGGTTCTTCAGCGCCTCCATGTCGTGATGGACTTCGAGCAGCTCCCCGCACTCGGGGCAGTTGTAGATGACTTGGTCGAGCGGGTAGGTCCCATGGCAACCCGCGACGCAACGAAATGAGGCGCTGTAACTCATGCGAGCCTCAGTATAGAGGGTTCGTCGGGGGGCGCACCTCGCCCACGGGGGGTGTCAGGCGCCGCTTTTGCGCAACGGTTCCGGTAGGAGCGAGAAGGCGGGGGCGCTCGGTCGCCGCGCAAGCTCTTCGAGGTGGGCGACCATTTTGGGGTGCTCGGAGACGAGCTCGCGGAAGCGTCGTGCCGAAAGTCGCAGTACCAGGACGTCCGACGCGGCTTGGACGGTCATCGGTGACGTGCTGCGGGTGAGCATTGAATGCTGCCCGAGCGCGCTTCCGAGCTTGAGGCTACCGGCCTCCTCGCCATTTGCTCGAATGGCGGTCAGCTCGCCGATCATCGGGATGTAAAGACCATCCGCTCGCTTGCCAGCCTCTAGAATCACGGTGCCCTGGTCCGCCCGGCGGACCTCGAACATTCCAGCAACCTCCGCCCGAGCCCCGTTCTCGAAGCTCGAGAACATCGGGGACGTCCGCACTAGGGTCGCGACGAGCCTGCGTCCGAGGATCTCGAGCAAGACGTCGCCGAGCCCCGGGTGCTGAGCGACGAGCCGATCGAGCAACAGTTTGCTGATGCGGAACGCACGAACCTTGGTCCGCGCCGTCACGTCGCCTTCGTAGTTCACACGGTCGAGCAGACTCGAGATGCCGACTACATCGCCCTCGGCAAGCACGATCGCATCCTCGTCGACCGAACGGATCAGTTGGACGCTTCCCTCCACGAGCACGAAGAGAGCGTCGGCGGTCGTGCCTCTCTCGACGAGATACTCGCCCGGCTCGAGGTCGATCAGCCGCGACTCCTGGAGCATCCTCGCCAGCACCATCTTCGGGACCTCGGCGAACAGGGGCATCGATGGAAGTTGCGCAAGACGCTCCGCGGTCGGACGTTCGCTGACACCGCCGATGGGGGTCGGGCGGTCCTCCAGTTCTGCGTCGGAAATGTCGAGATCGAGTGTCTTGTGTTGCGCCGCGGGCGGCGTCGTGAACCGCAACAGGTCGTCGCCTGCGGTCTTGTCGGCGACCAACGGCAGCGCGTCGATGGAGTAGCGCCTGGTCCGGGTCGCCGACTCGTCTCCATCGAGCAGGCCGCCGGCGTCCGCTGTGGTGATCGTCGATCGCGCGGAGCGGTGGAGCTTCCTCGCCTCGTCCGCGCTCACCCGCTCCAAGATGTCCACCCGCTCTGGGGCGATCCCGAGGACGACCTTGGCCATTGCCGCCGCCCGCGCCACGAAGCCCTGTTGCGCGTAGAGGTCGACGGCCCGCTCATAGGCTTCCACCGCCTCGGCCTCTCGCCCGAGGCGCTTCAACAAGTCGCCCTTGCGATGGGGCCAGCGTGGCTCGCTCAGCTCCATCATCTGAAGCGACTCGTAGTGGCCGAGGGCTTCGCCCAGCCGCTCCTTGCGGAGCGCCTGGTTCAGCTTGTCCCGGAGGTTCCTGCTGCGACTACCCGACACGACCCACGCACCTTATACCCTTTAGGCCAAGCGCTAAAGCGCTGGGCCCTTCCCCAATCGCTGCTATCGTCTTCCACAGCCGAACCGCATGAGTCTTTTCGTCCGCCTCGTCCGTGCCCAGTTCACCTTTGGCGTCATTTTCGCCAGCTACATGGTGCAATTGGGGCTGGTGAGGGTCTTTCGGACGCAGCCTAGCGGCGCAACCGTGGACGACGGGGAACGCGTCGTCCCCGCGTGGTTGACACGTCGTCAAGCTCGAATCGACGACAGGAACGCCGAGCGGATGCTCTCCGGGATGCTTCGGCTCCGCGGGGTCTACATCAAGCTGGGTCAGGTCCTGTCCATCATGGGTGGCTTCCTCCCGCCCCCGTACATCAAGAGGCTCGAGACGCTTCAGGACGCGGTACCTCCGCACCGGTTCGACGAGATCGAGGCCGCCTTCGTGCAAAGCCTCGGCGCGCAACCCGAGGCGTTCTTTAGGAGCATGGATCGTGAGCCGGTCGCGGCGGCGTCACTCGGCCAAGTTCACGTGGCATACATGGACGACGGCCGAAAGGTCGCCGTCAAGGTGCTGTATCCCGGGATCCGAGATGTAGTTCGCGTCGACATGCGGGTGATCAAACTCATGGTGGGCGTCTACAAGTGGTTCGTCCCGGTGCAGAACATCGAGGCGGTTCACGAGTCGCTGTCGGACCTCCTCCGACGCGAGACCGACTACCTGCACGAAGCCGAGTGCATGCGTCGGATGTCAGCGAACTTCGTCGACGACGACCACATTCTCTTTCCCGAAGTGGTCGACGAGGTGACCACTCGTGACGTGTTGACCATGTCTTTCATGGAGGGGATCAAGATCACCCGCTTCGATGAGATCCGAGGACGTGGCGTCGATCTGCGAAAGCTCGGGGAGCGGCTCGTCAAGAGCTTCTACAAGCAGGTGTTCATCGACCGTTTCTTTCATGCCGACCCGCATCCAGGGAACTTCCTGGTGCAGCCGGTCGAGGGCTCCGACGACGCGAAGCTCGTGGTGCTCGACTTCGGTGCAATCAGCGAGGTGAGCGAGAAGACAGTGTTCGGGATGGTCGATGTCCTTCGCGGGTTCTTCGAGCAGAATGACGCGCTCGCGTTGCAAGGCATCGAAGCGATCGGGTTTGTGGCCGAGGGAGGTGACCGCCCGTTGCTCGAGCAGACAGTGAAGACGTACTTCCGAAAGCTCCTCAAGCTCGAAGCGCGAACTCCTGCCGCGCTGATGAGCGCCAACGCCAAGGAGCTCGAAGCTCTGGCCGACCCGGAGGTCGAGCGGAGCGAGCTCCGGACCCTCATGCGCTCGGTCCACTATCCCGACGGCTGGTTCTATGTCGAGCGCGCGTCCGTCATGATGTTCTGGCTCGCTGGGCAGATCGCGCCCGACCTCGATCAGTTTCAGGTTGGTTTTCCATACGTGCTGCCTCTGCTGAGCGAGCGCCTCGCTGCGCAGCCGCCGTCCTCTCCCCCTGACAACGGCAGCCAGCCTGCGGCGAGGAGCTGAGATGGGCCGGATCGTCGGCATTGATCCTGGGCAGGCACGAATCGGTGTCGCCGTTTCGGACGAGGATAGGTCCATCGCCTTTCCACGGGAAACGATCCCGGCCAAAGGGGGCACCGCCGTGGCGGCGGGACGGGTTCGGGAGGCGCTCGCCGACGACGAGGTTTCGTTGGCGGTGGTCGGGTTGCCGTTGCGACTCGACGGGGGCGAGGGGGAAGCCGCCCGCCGTGCGCGCGCGTTCGGGGAGGCGCTAGGCGAAGCGCTTGGGGTCGAAGTCGTCTATTGGGACGAACGTCTGACGACGGTCGCGGCGGAGCGATCACTCCGCGAGATGGGCCGCCGAGGGGCGAAGCAGCGGGACGTCGTCGACCAATCCGCGGCCACCATCTTGCTCCAGGGGTATCTAGACGCCAAAAAGGGTGGGACGTGGACGGACCCGAACAGCCACTGAAAGTCGAGAGCGACCTCGGCAGCGGCATCGCGCGAGCGCTGAGTATCGTGACGTTGCTCGCGGTACTTGCCGTTCTTGGGGCGACGGGATGGCTGTTCGTGATCTATCCGGACACCGATGGCCCCACGAGCGACGTCGAGGAGCTCGACATCGAGATCACGGAAGGGATGACTCTGCGTCAGCTGGCCAGGACGCTAAAGAGCGAAGGCGTCATCAAGGACGCCAAAGTGTGGTCGCTCTACATGCGCATGCGTGGCCTCGACCGACATCTGCGCCAAGGCAAGGTTCGCTTTCGCGTGCCCATGACTCCAGAGGAGGTCGCACGTCACGCGACGACCGGACTAGGCCGCATCCAAGTTCGGCTGTTGATTCCCGAAGGCTTTTCCCGCTTCGAGATTGCGCATCGGCTCGAAGAGTATGGGGTGTGCGATGCCGACGCTTTCCTCGCTGCAACCGAAGACGCGTCGCTTCTGGCGAGCTACGGCGTGGAAGCCAACGACGCGGAGGGATACCTGTTCCCGGACACGTACGAGTTCGACGACGACACCAGGCCTCGGCGAGTCGTCGAGCGCATGCTGGCCAACTGGACTCGCAGGCATGAGGAGCTCGAAGAGCGATACGCCGAGGAGCTCCGCAAGAAGAATGGCTGGACGACGCATGACCTCGTGACTCTGGCGTCCATCGTCGAGAAGGAAGCCGCGGTGCCGGCGGAGCGCCCTAGGATTGCCGGCGTGTTCTGGAACCGGCTCACCTCCAAACGGTTCCTTCCCCGCCGGAGGCTTCAGGCCGACCCGACGGTTCAATATGGCTGTGTCGCGGTGCCCGAGGCGGCTCCCTCCTGCGAAGATTTCGACGGCCGCATCACGCGGGCCATGCTCGACGACCCGGAGAATCCGTACAATACGTACCGGCATTCCGGGCTCCCTCCCGGGCCGATCAGCAACCCAGGGAAGGCGGCGATGGCGGCCGTCATCGACCCGGAGAAGCACGACTACTACTACTTCGTCGCCCGGGGCGGCGGCCAGCATCACTTCAGCAAGACGCTTCGGCAGCACAACATCGCAGTTCGGCGCAACGGCAAAAAATGACGCCTCCTCGCGGCCCGAAGAGTCCGCTCTTCAGCGAAGAAGAGCGGCAGTTGGGTCTGTTCGACCGCCCCGAAGAAGATGCCGGGGGCTCGGGGGAAGATCAGCCGGACGAGTTGGAGGCGATTCGCGATCGGCTTCCGGCCAAGTTGCGCTTCGGCACATCGAGCTGGACGTTCCCTGGCTGGGCGGGGCTCGTTTACCATCGGCGTTACCCGAACCAGCGCGCCTTCCTCCGCGAGTCCCTCGGTGAGTATGCGCAGCATCCGTTGATGAGAACCGTGGGCGTCGACCGGGGCTACTACACTCCGGTCCCCGAAGAGGACCTGGCCGCATACGCGGAGCAATTGCCTCGTGACTTCCGAGCCGCGATGAAGGTGTGGCAGCGGGTCACGATGCCCGGCTTCCCGAAGCACCCTCGCTACGGGCAGGACGCCGGGAAGGAGAACCCCGACTTTCTCGATGCCGAGCTCTTTGCGAGGACGGTACACGAGCCAGTGCGTGCGGCGTTCGACCAACACATGGGGCCATGGGTGCTCGAGGTGCCACCGTCGCCGACGCCCCTCGACCCCGCCTGGTTCTGCGAGAAGCTCGATGCGTTTCTCGGCGCTGCGCCCAAGGACTTCCCGTTTGCGGTCGAGTTGCGCGACCGCAAGCTCCTGACCCGCGAGTACGCACGGACGCTGCGCAAACACGACGCGGCCCATGTGTTCAACTATTGGTCGCGGATGCCCAGCCTTGCGAAGCAGATGCAGGTCGATGGCTTGCTCGAGGGCGCGCTGCTCGTCACGCGGTTGCTCCTGCCCCCCGGCAAACGGTACGCAGATCTGAAAAAGGCATACGCCCCATTCGACAGGCTCGTCGCACCGCAATCCGAGATGAGGCAGGACGTGGTGAAGCTCGTGCGTGCCGCCCTCGATCGCGACATGGAATGCTACGTGCTGGTCAACAACAAGGCGGAGGGGTCATCGCCGTTGACGGTGAGGGCTTTAGCCGAGCAGATCATCGAGTAGGTTGCCCCCCTCGGGGGCGAGGCTATGTTCACCGGCATGAGCGCGCCCAAGGCGGAAAACCTGACCTGGCACATTGGCGAGGTCGATCGAGAGGCTCGAGCAGCCGCACACGGGCACCGCGGAGCTGTGCTTTGGTTCACCGGCCTCTCGGGGTCGGGCAAGAGCACGATCGGGCATCGTGTCGAACGCATGCTGATCGAACGGGGCGCCTTTGCCTACGTGCTCGACGGCGACAACGTCCGTCACGGCCTCAACAGCGACCTCGGGTTCGCGGCCGAAGAGCGAGTCGAGAACATCCGGCGCATTGGCGAGGTGGCGCGCTTGTTTGCAGATGCCGGCGGCCTGGTCTTGTCAGCCTTCATTTCGCCGTACCGTAAAGACCGGGACCGCGTTCGTTCCCTCCTCCCGGAGGGCGAGTTCATCGAGGTGTTCGTCGACACTCCCCTCGAGATTTGTGAAGCACGCGATCCGAAAGGCCTCTACAAGAAGGCGCGAGCGGGCGAGATTGCTAATTTCACCGGGCTCGATGCGCCCTACGAGACGCCGGAGAACCCCGAAGTGCATCTCGAGACCGCAACCCTCAGTGTGGACGATGCGGCGGTCCAGGTGGTCGGCTACCTCGATGAACACGGGATCCTGGGAGTCTCCTGATGCCGTCTCGCGAGGACATGTGGAACAGCATTCCTGAAGAGGCCGACCTCGTCGTCGTTGGCGCTGGTGTGACGGGGGCCGGCATCGCGCGCGACGCAGCCCGCCGTGGTCTACGGGTCGTCTTGCTCGAACAAAACGACATCGCGTACGGGACGAGCTCTCGGTCGAGCAAGCTCATTCATGGGGGCCTGCGGTACCTCGAGACGTACGAGTTTAGCTTGGTCTTCGAATCGGTGAGCGAGCGGCGCATCGTCATGGACCTCGCACCCCACCTGGTTAATCCCATGGCGTTCCTGTTCCCTGTCTACCAGGGCTCACGCAAGAGCCTGCGGATGATCAGCGCTGGGATGTGGCTCTACGATGGCCTGGCCTTGTTTCGCTCCCCGAAGCGGCATCGCACGCTGAATCCGAGTGAAGTCGCCAAGGAGGAGCCGCTCCTCAAGCAGGAGGGGCTGCAGGGCGCGCCGCTCTACTACGACTGCTCCACGGACGACGCCCGGCTAACCCTGGAAACGGTCATCGATGCGACGCAAAATGGCGCCGTGGTCGCGACTTGGGCGCGCGTCGACGCGTTGGTCAAGAACGACCAGGGCCGCATCGCTGGAGTCGTGGTGAAGAACGCGCGGGACGGAAGCCTCAAAGAGGTGAACGCCCATGCCGTGATCAACGCGACGGGGCCTTGGACGGACGAGGTTCTGGCGATGAGTGGTCCGCGCAAGGGCAAGTTGCTCCGACCCACCAAGGGTGTCCACATCGTCGTCGACCGAGAGAAGCTCCCTGTGGAACACGCGGTCGTCCTCTTTCACCCGGACGACAACCGGGTCCTCTTCGCGCTGCCATGGGGTGACCGCACCTACGTCGGGACGACCGACACGGACTACGACGGCGTGCCGGGGGAAGAAGCTGCGACGCTCGAGGATGTCGACTATCTCATCGCGGCGCCCAACCACTCCTTCCCGACCAGTCAGATCACCCGTGGCGATGTCGTGTCGACGTGGGCCGGACTGCGGCCACTGATCGCACCTGAGCCCGAGGTCGGGGAGATGGCCGAGTCGCAGGTGAGCCGAGAACATCAAATCGTCATCGGCGAGGACGGGCTGATCACGATCGCCGGCGGGAAGCTCACCACGTACCGCAAAATGGCGCAGGAATGCGTCGATGTCGCCGTGAACCTTCTGACGCTGTCCGGCAAGCTTCCCGAGGACCTTCAATCGGGCGAGACCACCAAGGTTCCGTTGCCGGGTGGCGTGGGGTGGCCGGAGGACGATGATCACGCCAAGGTCGCGGTCGAACTCGCCGAAGTGTGTGACTGTGACATCTCGGCAGCCGTAGCTCGACACCTCGTCGATACGTACGGCATGCGCGCCTTGGAGTTGGCGAAGATGTGTGCGGCCGACCCCTCTTTGACCGAGCCGATCGTGCCGGGGCGCGTCGAGATCATGGCGCAAGTCGATTTCGGCGTGAAGGAGGAGTTCGCCGCGAGCGTGAGCGACGTCATGACTCGCCGGACCCAGATCTTCTTCCGGGACTTCGAACAGGGCCTCGGGTCGGTCGAGAAGGTCGCGACTCGGATGGCTCACCTGATCGGCTGGTCTGAGGAAGAGAAGCAGAAGTCTGTCGACGAGTACAAAGTCGACGTTGCACGGTCACAGCGTTGGAAGCAGGAGCTCTAGTCGCCTTAGGGGGCTAGCTGCGGGAGCTTGAGCTTGAGGGCCAAGGCGCCCGGCTCGACGCGGAGCGACTCGAGTTCGAGGACATCGAAGATCATGGCGGCGGCTTGCGTTGCGGCGAAGCGGCGCACGGCTGGAACGCTTCGAAGGTCTACGCGCAGCCGCCCCGGGGTTTCTCGTTCGACGATGGCGCCGCCAAAGTCGAAGGCGTCGGCCGAGGTGATCATGGGCCAGGTTGCTTTCGCGATGCATCCCGCGAGCGCGCCCACGATCGAGGTGTCGTGCGCGTCCGGGGGCTCGACGTCGAACGAGATCTCTTTTGCGCCACGGGGAGCGAACCGTACCGTGCGAGGGGCCAAACTGAACTGCACCTCCTGCCCGTTGGTCATCGATGCGTCGACGAACATACGGCCCGAGCGACACGCCACCATGGCGGAGTCCACTCCCTCGGCGTGGGCCGCGGCGGAGGTCAGCAACTCGTCGCTCAGTCGCCATCGTTGCTGAGTCAATCGTTCGAGGAGCTGTCGCGTCATGGAAGCGACCTTGGTGCCGGCGATGCGGTCCACGGCGCGGTCCGCCGCGAGGCGCACCCAGCTCCGCACGATGTCAAAACTGTCGGTCATTCGGCTGCCTGAAGAGAGGGTTTGGTCCGAAGGAGCTCCAACTGCAACGGCGCGACGCGTCCGGTCGGCCGATTCGCAAAAAACCCAACGCGCACGACCCGCGGCGCCAGCGCGTCGACGCCCGTCAGCGCGCGTAGGACTTCGCCCGGCCGTGGCGTAGTCTTGCCGCCCAGACGAAGCGTGACGGTGACCGGGAGGAGATCTCCGGCCATCCCAGCTTGCGCCAGCGCATCCGCACCGTGGCCCACCACGATGTCGACGAGGGCAGCGCCGACGTCCACCCGCTTCTTCACGCCTTTGATATCGCGGTCGATGTGCAAGTCAGCTGGCCGGTTCGCCAGCGTTCGCCGCAGGGCCTCCTCATCGTCGAGACCGAGAGCGGTGAGCTCTTGCCTGGCCAGCGCCGCCACGAAGTCGGTTTCCTCGATCACCCGATTGAGAGCCGCGTCGTGAGGGCCCAAGACCTGATGCCCGAAGAACTCGACGCCGTCGAGCGCGGTCTGGTTGAGTCGTGCACAGAGGTTGTCGAGGTTGGGGGACTCGTTGGCACGAAGCCGAACGTCGACGTGCTCGCACAGGCTCGCCGTCCCGACCGGCAGCGCCGGCCCGAAGGTGAGGCGGGGCAACGGGTGGAAGCCCTCGCTGTAGTAGAGCGGTAGGCCAACTTGCCGCAGCATCCTCGGGAAAGTTCGCACCATGTCGAGGTGCGACGTGTATGCGGTCCGTCCGACGGTTCGGTAGCCGATTCGGACCCGCATAGGAGGCCCTTGGTCGACGCCGTGAAACGGTCGACGGTCGACGAGGTCGTTTGGGGCATCTTCGGTCGGGGTCGGTGCCTGCCGAGGCTCGAGCGCGTCCATGCTTCGCAGAAAGCCAATGCGTTCGTCCTTCATTTGCGTGAGATCGCATGCGATGCCGCAGTCGTAGCAAACCAAACGACGCTTCTCGTCCTCAGCATCTTTCACGTTCGTGTGGTGGACGAAGCTGCCGACCGTCTTGCCACACGGCGGGCTCAGGCGGTTGCGCATCGCCTTGCGGTACTCCCGGTCGAGGAACCCGTGTTCGAGGCCGACATCGATGTGCGACCAGGGGAGCCGCGCCGAGACGGGAATCGTCCCGAGGAACCACGAGGGGTCGATCGCGGCGTCCTCGAGCGATGCGGTCCACGCATCGATGTCGAGCTTCTCGTCCCAGGAGTCGAAGCGAGCACCTCGCGTGTAGGCGCCCTCGATCGCATCAGCCAGTCGACGGTCGCCCCGGGCAAGCATCCCTTCGAGCCACGAGCCAGCCGAGCTGTGCATCTTGAGCTGGACCCGGGTGGCCGCTGCCTCCTGACGGAGGACCGACTGTTTGCGGATGACCTCGTCCTGGGAGTCCATCGCACACCACTGGAACGGAGTATGGGGCTTCGGAACGTGCGTCGACACGCTGACCGTCACACGGGCGCGCTTATTGCGCTGTACGCGACGCGCCACGTCGAGTGCGCGAGCCCCAGTACGCACGATGTCCCGAACGTCATCGTCTTCCTCGGTGGGCAGACCAATCATGAAGTAGAGCTTCATCTTGTTCCAGCCACGCGAGAAGACGCGCTCGGCCGTCTCCATGAGCTGCTCTTCGGTGACGTTCTTGTTCACCACGTCCCGCATGCGCTGGCTTCCCGCCTCTGGCGCGAATGTGAGGCCGCCCGCCCGTTGCCGCTTCAGATCGTCCAGCACGTCCTCGCTGAGCCCGTAGGCGCGGAGCGACGAGACACTCAGGGACACCTGATGCGGCGCGAGCGCGTCGATCGATTCGCGGACCAGCGGCGCGATGGCGCTGTAGTCCGCCGTCGAGAGCGAGGTCAGCGATGCTTCGTCGTAGCCAGCCTCCTCCACGGAGCGCACCATCGCTTCGATGATCGCCTTGGGCTCGCGCTCGCGAACGGGGCGGTAGATCATCCCGGCCTGACAGAACCGACACCCCTCGGTGCACCCGCGTGCGACTTCGATCGACGCTCGGTCGAAGACCGTCTTGCAGTTTGCGATGGGACCATCGACCGGGAACGGATAGTCGTTCAAGTTCTGGACGATCGACCGGCGGACCGGGAAGGGCGCCTCAGAGTGATCCGCTTCGACCACCTGCATCTTGGTGTCATCCGTCGATACGCTCTTGTAGAGCGACGGCACGTAAAACCCTCCGAGCTTGGCGATGCGGAGCAGACGCTCGGCGCGGGGGATCCCTTCGCACTTCATCTCGGCCCAGGCCGTCATCAGTTCCGGCACCTTCGCCTCGCCGTCACCGATTAGAAACGCATCGATGAAGGGCGCCATGGGTTCGCCGTGGGTTGCCGTGGGTCCGCCCGCGACGATCAGCGGGTCGGCATCTGTCCGTTCGTCGCTGCGCAGAGGAATCTTGCCGAGTTCGAGAACCTGCAAGATGTTGGTGTAAGTCAGCTCGTACTGCAGGGAGAACCCCACGATGTCGAACTCGTGCAGGGGACGCGCGCTTTCGAGCGAGCACAGCGCTTGGCCGTTCACGCGCAGCTCGTTCTCCATGTCGTCCCAGACGGCGTACGCACGCTCCGCGAGAAACTCCGGGCGCTGGTTGATGATCTCATAGAGGATCTTGTAGCCGAGGTGGCTCATCCCAATTTCGTACAAATCCGGGAATGCGAGACACATTCGGCACGAGACCTCGTCCCACGCTTTGCGCACCTCACCCTGCTCGCCACCGAGATACTGGGCCGGCTTGTGCACTCGATCGATGAAGGGCGCGTAAGGGTGTTCTCGCATGGCGGGCGTCCGCGGGACGGGCCTAGTCTTGAGGGCAAGCCCTAACGCCGCAAGGGGCGGGGCCCCTGGGGCGTAATCGCGAAGATAGCTGCAGAAACGGGGTGTGGCGCGCGTCGGACGCCATCCTCCGCCCGCTTGTGGAGCGCCTCCACGGCTTCTCCGCGCGCCAAGAGCAGCACGTCGCGATGCGGCGCCGCGGCGACCCAAATGCCGGCTTCGAGCTGCGCGAGCCTCCCAGCCAGATCCGGAAGGAGCAGGCGTGCCCCGTCTAGGCCGTCCCCTTGCCGAATGCGCAGCACCTCGGGCGAGACGCGCTGGAGGCGTAGTGAGCTTGATTTCGCGGCCAGGTTCTCGAGTGCTTGTTGGCGGGTCGCGGCGCGCTCGGGGGGCCACCCGTCGACCTCGGCGCGGCGGACGTAACGTGCGCGCGTGCCGTAGCGGAGCTGCAACGCCAAGTGCACGCCATCGCCGATCTCGTCTGTGTACAGAGCCTGCTCGCTCGGCAGTGACTCCAAGAAGTTCGTCGAGACGAGCCGCGGCAAAAGCCTGCTCGCGGCTTCGTTCCAAGGCGTATCTTCTTGGACGTTCGCTCCGGGGAGCATGCTGATGATGCGTCGTGCAGCCTCAGTGGCCGCGTCGTCGTCCTGATCGCGCGCGACGCGTTCGAGGCGCGCGAGGTCGACGCTCGCGCCATTGTTGAGGTCGAGGGTCAGTTCGAACTGTGATTCGATGTCGAGGTCGGGGCGCTCACGGTTGAGGGCGTCCGCAAAGACCCGTACCACACGTGAGACCGGACCGTTCTCGGCCGCTTCGCGTTCAGCTACCGACAGATACTCCGACAGGCACCCCCGCGGGTCCTCCGCATCCAACGCTTCCTGAATCGTCACGAAGGGGTCGAACCAGCCGAAGCGCCCGAGTTGCACGCGATGACACCCGTCGCGCTCGCGCGTCCGGCCGCCCAAGTGGTCGATCAACAAAAGACCCAAAACGGCGCCGGCACCCTCGACGAAGCGATCGTCATCGACCCCATCGGTGTCCCGATCGACGAAATCCTCGAGCTGGGCGGCCAACCACCGAATTCCGGTCGCTCCCGTTCCGGGCAGTGGAGGTCGCTGGGAGTCGACAAAAGCCCGCGCAGCAGGCACCAGACGGCCGCCGACGTCTTCCATCGTATTGAGCCACTCTCCCCCCACCGGCTACCCGCGACGACGTTAACATGAGTCGGGTTGCGCGCATAGGTTGCAGGCCGAATGAATTGATCGATGAGCGATCGCGCAAAGGAAGTGGCGTTGGACCAGCTCGTCCGAGTTCTCGACCGGGTGCCGCTGGTGTCGGGCGTCAAAAACGATCTGAGCGGGCTTCGCTCCTTGCTCTACCGTCGCCGCCCACCTCGCATCGCCGCGCTCGGTTTGGCCGGCAGTGGGCGATCGACATTGCTCCGCGCACTGATCGAACGAGAGCCGGCGTCCGAACCGTTGCGGGCCGAGCACGGCCAATGGATCCATATCGAGCACGCGGGGGCGAAAGTCGACTGGCTCGAGGTCGACGTGGACGATCCCGCTGCGCGGTCGCGTTGGAAGGCGGCGCTCGAACAGAACGCGCCCGACTTGGTCTTCCTCACCTTCGAGCCGAACAACCGCAAAGATATCGAACGGGTCGTTGAGCATGCCAAGAGCTTGCTTCCTGAGGTTCCCGACGGCACGGGGCCGTTGCGCGTGTTCTCGCTGTTGACCCACGCGGACTTGATTGGGCGAGGTGAGGCTGACATCGAGGCTGCCCGCAACGAGCTCGAGGCCAGGCTGGTCGACTCGGGTTTGACGGCGGATCCGGCGCGGGCGGTGTCCGCGATCAGTGGCTACGGTCTAGCTCCCCTCTCGGAGGCAATCCTCCTCGCGATTCCCGAAGAGGCGCGCCTCGAAGGGGCCCGGGCGCTGACCCGCGCGAAAGAGGGGCGAGTTCGCATCGGCAGCGAGATCGTTCAAGCGTGCACAGCCGTCTCGGTCACGGTCGGGCTGACGCCGATTCCGTTGTCCGACATGGTGCTGCTCGGGCCGCTGCAAGCGATGATGGTGAGCTCGGTGGCCTATCTCAGCGGTCGAAGCTGGGGCAAGAAGACCGCCGCCGAGTGGCTCGGCAGTCTCGGCGTGGTCGGCGGCATCGGAATGGGCCTTCGCTTCTCCGCTCAGACCATCGCCAAGTTCGTTCCCGGGGCGGGGAATGTGCTGTCCGCAGGAGTGGCAGGCGCGGGGACCACCGCCATGGGTCAGAGCGCGATCAAGTACTTCCTCAAGTGAGCCGGCCTGCGAAGCCCCTTTTACCGGGGGAGGGCGTCCTGCCACTCGACATCGGCGTCGTACTGCTCCGCGAAATGCTGGGCGAGGAGGGGCATGAGCTCGTCGACGCCGACCGTTCGACCGAGCTCCGCGGAAATCGAAGTAACCGCTTTGTCCTGAATGCCGCACGGGACGATGAGGTCAAAATGGGTCAGGTCGGTGTCGGCGTTGAGCGCGAGGCCGTGCATCGTGACCCATCGGCTGATTCGTACTCCAACCGCGCCGACCTTCCGGTCGCCGATCCACGTACCGTTGAGCCCGTCGATCCGCGTCGCCGACAAACCGAAATCTGCGCAGGTGCGAATCATCGTCTCTTCGAGGGACCACATGTACTTTCGAACGTCTCGCCGGTCCGGCTTGAGATCGATGATCGGATAGGCGACGAGCTGACCCGGCCCGTGGTAAGTCACGTCGCCCCCACGCCCGACCTCGTGAACGGAGATGCCCTGTGCTTCGAGCGCATCGCGCTGAGCAACGATGTGCTGCTCCTTGGCCGAACGTCCCATCGTCAGGACCGGCGGGTGTTCTAGCAACAACACAGTGTCGCCGACCTCGCCTGCGATCCGCTTGGCCTGCAGCTCCTTCTGAAGTTGGTGCGCTTCGGCGTAGTCGACAGTTCCCAGGCGGCAAAACAGCACGAGGCCCCCTCAGCGGTTCATGATGTGGACCGCTTCGCCCAACGCATGCTTGAAGGCTTCCATGACGCCTTCGCCGAGCGTGGGGTGCGGGTGCACCGTGAGGGCGACGTCTTCTGCAAACGCGCACATCTCGAGGGCGAGCGCCGACTCGCTGATCAGGTCGCTTGCTTCGGGTCCGACGATCGCAACGCCGAGTAGCTGGTGGTCGGCCTCGTCGATGATGACTTTGACGAACCCGTCGGTCTCGCTGACCGCCATGGCGCGGCCGGAAGCGGCAAAGGGGAACTTGCCGATCTTGACCTTCCTACCTTCGGCCTTGGCTTGGCTTTCGCTCATTCCAACGGTCGCGATCTCGGGGTCGGTGAAGATCGCTGCCGGCATTGCTCGGTAGTCCCGGCCCGATTTGTGCCCTGCGATAACCTCCGCCGCAATCTCACCTTCCTTCGAAGCCTTGTGCGCCAAATAGGGCATCCCTGCGACGTCGCCGATCGCGAATATCGAAGGCACGTTGGTGCGCATCTGGTCATCGATGGCGATGTGGCCGCGCTCGTCGAGCTTCACACCGGCGCTTTCGAGGCCGATGCCCGCCGAGTTGGGCTTGAAGCCCACGGCGACGAGAACCTTCTCGGCTTCCACGACCTGCTCCGCGCCCTCGGTATCAATCGTTACTTTGGCCCGGCCGCCGCTCCTTTCGAGCCTCACAGCCTTGCTCTTCAAGTGAATGTCGGCTCCGTCCTTCTTGAGGCGCTTCTGCACCACGCGAACCAAGTCCAAGTCCGTCCCGGGCAGGAGCTGGTCCATGAGTTCGATCACGGTGATCTTCGTCCCGAGTTTCTGATAGACCATCCCGAGCTCGAGTCCGATGACACCGCCGCCGATGATGACCATGCTCTCGGGCGCGCTCTGAAGGCTGACAGTCTCGCGGGCGGTGATCACGACCTCGCCGTCAGGCTCGAAGCCCGGGATCGTGATCATCTGGGTCCCGGTCGCGACGATGATTGCCTTGCTGGCCGTGTAGCTTTCCTTCTTCCCGCCGGGGGTCGTGACTTCGACCGAGTTGGGCCCCGTGATAGCTGCATCCCCTAGCACGATGGTTCCGCCACTCCCCTTCACGAGGCTGGTCACTCCTCCAACGAGCTTCTTGACGATGCCTTCCTTCCACTCCTGCATCTTGGCTACATCGACCTCGAGGTCTTTGACCGTGATCCCCATGTGCCCCGCATTGCGAACCTTGTTCGCAAGATTCGCAGCCGCGATCAGGGCTTTGGAAGGAATACACCCCCAGTTGAGGCAAACCCCCCCCATCGCTTCCTTCTCCACGCAAAGGGTCGTGACCCCAAGCTGTCCCAACCGAATAGCGGCGACATACCCTCCGGGCCCGCCCCCAACAACAATCGCTTCGTAATCGTTACCCATCGCGCCGAAGTCTGCCCCACCCCCTCCAAGAAAGCCACCGCCAGAAAAAAGGGGACAGTCCCCTTTTTCAAAGGGTTAATTCTCGGCGTCGACGCCAGTGATATAGTTCTCGGCTCATGCGCTATCTCCACACGATGATCCGGGTGAGCGACCTCGACGCCTCGCTCGACTTCTTCTGCAACAAGCTCGGGTTGGTCGAGCACAGGCGGCACGACAGCGAGACGGGGCGATTCACGCTCGTCTTCCTCGTTGCATCCGAAGACAAGGGACGCGCGATCGGGGAAGCCTCGCCACTCCTGGAGCTCACCTACAACTGGGACCCGGAGGAGTACGCCGGCGGCCGCAACTTCGGCCATCTCGCTTTCGAGACCCGCGATATCTACAAGCTGTGCCGGGAGCTGATGGACGCCGGCGTCACGATCAACCGCCCGCCGCGCGATGGCCACATGGCGTTTGTCCGGTCGCCCGACGGGATCTCGGTCGAGCTTCTGCAGAAGGGGGACGCGCTCGAGCCGAAAGAACCGTGGGCGTCGATGGAGAACACCGGTAGCTGGTAAGCGAACGCCGTAGGCGAATTAACCCTTTGAAAAAGGGGACTGTCCCTTTTAGTTGAGGGACTCGAATAGGCCGGCTGCGCCCATGCCGCCGCCTATGCACATGGTGACTACGGCGTATTTGCCGCCTCGGCGGCGGAGTTCTTGGAGGGCCGATGCTGTGAGCTTGGCGCCTGTGCAGCCTAGGGGGTGGCCTAGGGCGATTGCTCCGCCGTTGACGTTGAGTTTGTCGTCGGGGATGCCTAGCTGTTGCTGGACGTAGACCGCTTGGCTCGCGAAGGCTTCGTTGACTTCGAAGACATCGATGTCGTCGATCTTGAGGTCGTTCTTGGCCAGCAACTTCTGAACCGCGGGGATGGGGCCGATGCCCATGATCGACGGGTCGACGCCGACGGTGACGAATGACTTGAAAATCGCCATGGGCTCGATGCCCAGCTTCTCAGCACGCTTCTGCTTCATCACGATGGCTGCCGCGGCACCGTCCGAAAGAGGCGAGGAGTTGCCGGCGGTGACGCTGCCCTTCGCGGCGAACACCGGACGCAGCTTCGACAGCGATTCGGCCGTCGTTCCGGGCCGAGGCAATTCGTCGACCTTGAACTCGAACATCTGGCGCTCGCCGTTGTTGTCGAACTTCACGCCGTGCACCGGCACGATCTCGTCGACGAAGGCGCCTTTCTCGATGGCCGCCAGCGCTCGCTCGTGGCTTCGTGCGGCGAACTCGTCCTGCGCCTCGCGGCTGATGTTGAACCGGTTGGCCACGTTCTCGGCCGTGATGCCCATCGGTGTGTAGGTCGTCGGGTAGTGCTCCATGACCTCGGGGGATGCGCTCGGCTTGTTGCCGGTCATCGGGACCATGGTCATCGACTCCATGCCACCCGCGATGACGACATCGTCGAAGCCGGCTTTGACCGACCCTGCAGCGAGGGCGATCGCCTGTAGGCCGCTCGAGCAGAACCGATTGATGGTCATCCCCGAAGATTCTTCGGGCAAGCCTCCGAGCCGTCCGACCATGCGCGCGACGTTCATGCCCTGCTCCCCCTCGGGGAACGCACAACCAAGCACGAGGTCCTCGACGGTGGCTGGATCCACCTTGGGATTGCGCTCCATCAACTTCCGAATGACTTCTCCCGCGAGCTCATCCGGACGCCGATTGGCTAGGGACCCCTTCTTCGCGCGGCCAACCGCGCTTCGAACCGCATCTACGACGACAATCTTACCCATGTCTCTACTCCTGATTCCTTTTGGCTCGTGCGTTCCGAGTGGGGCCTAGTTCCTCAAAGGCTTGTTGGTGGTGAGCATGTGCTGCATGCGCTCTTGGCTCTTTGGCTCTCCGCAGAGGCTGATGAAGGCCTCGCGCTCGAGCTCGAGCATCTGCTCTTCGGTGACCTCGTGGGCGGCGCCCGACGGGCCTCCACAAAGAACCGTCGCGACCTTGCGGGCGATGAGCGCGTCGTGCTCACTGGCGTAGCCACCGGCTTGGAGCGAGTCGATCATCATGTCGAGCGTTGCCATGCCGCTTTCGCCGGGGAGGCGATACGAGCGTCGAGGGGGCGGGTGGTAGCCGGCTTCCGCCATGCCGATCGCGCGGCCCTTGGCTTCGGTCAGCAGCCGCGCCTTGTCGAACGAGATGCCGTCCGACTTGCGGAAGTAGCCAAACTCACGCGCTTCACCCGCGCCGGTGGCCACCCGCGCCATCGCGATGTTCTGGAACGTACGCGAGACGAAGGGGAGGGTGTCGACATCGGTGTCGGCCGGAATCCCTTCGAGTGCGCGCCACAGCATGTTCATGTTGCCGGCGCCTCCTGGAAGAAGACCCACGCCCACCTCGACGAGGCCGACGTACGTTTCGGAGGCCGCCTGCACGGCATCCGCGCCCATGCACACCTCGAAGCCACCGCCGACCGTCATGCCGAATGGAGCCGCCACGACGGGGATGGTCGAGTACTTCGTCCGTTGCAGAGCGTTCTGAAGCCCGCTGATCGTCTGTCGCAGCTGGTCCCAGGCCTTCTGCTGCGCCGCCATGACGACCGCAAATAGGTTCGCACCGACACAGAAATGGTCGCCTTGGTTGTAGATGAGCATCCCTCGGAAATCGCGCTCGGCGATTTCGACGGCTTGCCCAAGCCCTTCGACGACCGTGTCGTCGATGCTGTTGGCCTTGGTGGTGAAGGTCAGCCCAAGCACGCCATCGCCGAGATCCCACGCTTCGGTGCCGCGGTTGCTGAAGACCGGCGCTTCGCCCTGACGCATGATCGTGAGGCTCGCGTTGCGGGGGTCGATGTCACGCGCCTCGTACTCACCCTTGACCAGGTTGAACACCCGGCCGTCGTCCGTGTAGAAACCCTCCGCGCCCGAGTCGGCCATCTTGTCGATCGAGGGCGGTAGCGGTAGCCCTTCGGCCTTCATACGGTCGTAGCCAGCCTTGAAGCCAATGGCGTCCCAGGTCTCGAACGGCCCTAGGTCCCAGTTGTAGCCCCACTTCATCGCGTCATCGACGGCTTCGACGCTGTCGGTGATCTCGCCGATCTTGTTGGCCGAGTACGCCAAGGTGCGCCCAAGGATCTTCCACGCGAACGTCCCAGCCGGGCCGTCGTTCTCGACGAGGGCCTTCACGCGGTCCGCCGGCGAACCCTTGAGGCTCTTACAGAACTTCTTGATGTCCGCGTCCCCGCCCTTCGCGCGGTACTCGAGCTTGACCGGGTCGAAGGTCTGAATCCCTTCCTTGGTGCGCCTGTAGAAGCCACCCCGGGTCTTGTTGCCGAGGACCTTCTGCTCGACCATCGCGACCATGAAGGCCGGGGGCTTGAAGACATCGCGCTCCGGGTCGTCGACCAGCGCCTCGTAGCAGTTGTCGGAGACGTGCTTGAAGGTGTCGAGCCCGACCATGTCGGCGGTGCGGAAGCTAGCGCTCTTGGGGTGCCCCATCGGCGGCCCAGTGATAGCGTCGACATCTTCAGGCGTCAGGCCCGCGTCGAGCATTTCGTTCATCGTGAGCGACATCGAGTAACAACCGATGCGGTTGCCGACGAAGTTCGGCGTGTCCTTGCCGACGACGATGCCCTTGCCGAGCTGGTTCTCGCCGAAGACCGCCATGCGGTCCATCACAGCCGGGTCGGTCTCGTCGCCCGCGACGAGCTCGAGGAGCTTCATGTACCGAACCGGGTTGAAGAAATGCATGACGAGGAAGTTCTTGCGGAACGCATCCCCGCGCCCTTGCAGCATGTCGGCGATCCGAAGCCCCGAGGTGTTCGACGCGACGACGGTCCCCTCATCGAGCGTGCTCTCCAGCTTCTCGAGGAGGCTCCGCTTGATGTCGATGTTCTCGATGATCGCCTCGATCACCAGGTCGCATCCTTTGAGGAGATCGATGTTGTCTTCGAGGTTGCCGATGGTGACGCGCTTGGCGTAGTTCGAATGGAAGAACGCCGCCGGTTTCGCCTTGAGCGCGCCCTTCAGGCCGCCTGCAGCGAACTGGTTCCGCTTGGCAGGGTTCTTCTTCTCGTCGTCGCTCAGCCCTGGGGGCACGATGTCGAGCATCACCACGTCGACTCCGGCGTTTGCGAAGTGCGCCATGATGCCGCTGCCCATAACGCCCGCTCCGATGACACCTGCTCGCCGTACTGGTTTCGTCATACTTCTCTCCTGAGGTTCGAGCGGAGGAACTTTCCGCAAGACGCGCCCGAAAGCAAGCCGTTACGTCGAACAGCTGGTTTGCTCTGCTATTGGTAAGGAGTTGCAGTGAGGGCCGACACCAGCTCGTCATGAATGACGCCGTTGCTGGCGATGGCGCCGCCGCCGTAGATCGTCTCGTCGCCGCGGAAGGACGTCAACCTCCCACCCGCCTCGCGGATCAGCACCGCGGGCGCACAGATATCATAGGGCTGCACCCCCGGGTCGACCATAGCGTCGGAGCGGCCCATCAGAATTTGGCGGTATCCATCGAAATCGGGGCACCCGCGGGCGATATCGCAGGTGTTGGCCAATCGAATGAGGGCCTCTCCGATCCCCGTCATGGTGAATTGCTGTAGCCCACCATGTGTAACGGTTGCGTCGGCCAAGGGCCCCAGCGTCGACACGCGGACCTGCGCGCCGTTGTGGGTCGTCCCGCGGCCCTGAACGGCTGAAAAGAAATCGCCGTCGGCGGGCATGTACGCGAAACCCACGACCGGAACTCCTTCTGCCTCGATCCCGAGAAGCACCGACCAGGTCGGCCAGCCGCGAACGAACGCGCGTGTTCCGTCGATCGGATCAACGATGAATCGAATGCCCTTGCGATCGCCGTGGGTCCCGGTCTCCTCGCCGAGGAAGCCCGCATCCGGGTAGGCGGAGAGCACGTGGTCGCGAATGAGCTGCTCGGCCTCGCGATCGGCCACGGTGACTGGACTTCGGTCAGGCTTCTTTTCGGGGACAACGCCTTGTTGAAAATGTTTCAACGCGGCGTCACCCGCGCGCCGCACGAGATCTTCTAACGTGCGCAGCCCGTCCGCTCCACCAATACGATCGACGTCGAACTCGTTGCTCATGGGCAAAGCATGACCTGTCTCACCGTCCGCGTGAAGTGGCGATGTTGCGCGTTTGTTGCGCCGTTTTCGATTGACGCCCGCGCCATCTGTCTCCACGATGGCTTCATGGCGCAAGGGGGCTCGATCGTGCCATTCGCCGGCTGGCGCCGGTCGCGGTTGCTGGGGGAATCCCCCTTGCGACAAGTGCTGCGGTCCGTCGGCGACCGCGTCGTCCGCATCGCAGAAGATGTGGTCGGCCAAGATCTAGATGCGCGCATTGCCGGCATCAAGACCCACCTCAACGAGGTCGGCCGCGATCCGTTTGGCTTCGACCCGGAGACGAGCCGGTATGCGCTGGCCATGGCGGCCCTCCTGCATCGCCGCTACTTCCGAACCCAGGTCTTCGGCATCAACCGCGTGCCACAGGGTAGGGTCCTCATCGTGGCGAACCATTCGGGCCAGTTGCCCCTCGATGCGGTGATGATCGGCAGCGCCATGATGTTGGACGCCGACCCGCCCCGGTTCCCACGGAGCATGGTCGAGACGTGGACGGCGGAGCTGCCCTTCATTTCGACGCTTTACCCACGGCTCGGCCAGGTGGTGGGCTCCCCAGAGAATGCCCGTCGGCTCCTCCGGCAGGAGGAAAGCCTCATCGTCTTCCCGGAAGGCGCGCGCGGCATCAGCAAGACCTACGACCAGCGCTATCAGCTCACCGACTTCGGCCTTGGCTTCGTCAGGCTCGCGCTCGAGACCGGCACCCCCATCGTTCCGGTCGCCGTCATTGGTGGCGAGGAGCAGTACCCCTCGGTCGCCGACTTCAAGCCTCTCGCGCGCCTCCTGAAGATGCCTGCGTTTCCTGTGATGCCGCAGATGTTCTTCGGAATGCTCGCGCCCCTACCGACCAAGTACCGGCTCTACTTCGGGGAGCCTTTCCGTTTTAGCGGAGACCCTGACGACGACGATTCGGCGATCGAAGAGAAGGTCTGGCTCGTGAAGAGCACGATCCAGAGCATGGTGAACCGGGGCCTGCGGGAGCGGAAGGGCGTGTTCGTCTGATGCCCAACTCTCAAACCACAAACCGTCACAAGCCGAGCGCGCGCCGGGGGCGCGACGACGATCGCGAACGCCCATCTGCCAGGGCGCCGGTCGCGCGCGGCGTATTCGGACACAGGACTGAGGCGACGCAGCAGGTGGAGTCGGCGCCGGAGCCCATCACTGATACCCGGTCCAAACCCGTCGCTGACCTCCTCCCTGAACCCGCCCGGGGCCCCCGACCCAGGCCTGCAAGTGACTCTGCGCCCAGACCTGCCACCGAGGGTTCGGTCCTAGTGACCGGAGTGTGTGGGCGTCTGGGCAGGCTCCTTGCGCGCGAGCTCCATCGAAGCGACCAAGTAGTCGGGGTGGATCGTCGCCCGTTCGCCGACCGGCCCAAAGACATTGTCCATCACCAGGTCGACATGCGCCGCAAGAAGATGAAAGACATCTTCCGCGGGCGGAATATCCGCGCGGTCGTGCACCTCGGTGTCCTTCATGACCCGCGCCGGAGCGATCGCGACCGGCACACCTGGAACATCGTCGCCTTCCAGAAGCTGCTCGACTACATGTCGCAGTACGAGGTGCCGAAGCTGGTGGTGCTCTCGGGGGCCAACGTATACGGCCCTCAGCCCAGCAATCCCCAGTTCCTCACCGAAGACGCCCCGCTCCTTGGCGCTCAGCACTTCGGGGGGATGCGCGACTTGGTCGAGCTCGACATGCTCGCCCAGGGCTTCTTCTGGAAGCACCCGGACACCGAGACCGTAGTTCTTCGGCCGTGTCACATCGTGGGGCGCGTCCACAACGCGGCCAGCAACTACCTGCGCCTCGACCGACCGGTCATGGTGATGGGATTCGACCCGATGATGCAGGTCGTCCACGAAAAGGACGTGGTTCGCGCGATTCAGTTGGCGCTACGGCCGGGGGTGCGGGGCATCTTCAACATCCGCGGGCCAGGCGAGATGCCGCTTTCGCACTTGATCCGTCGAGCGGGAGGCCGGCCCCGCCTCGTGCCTACGCCTTTGGCGAAGGTGGCGCTCGACCAGCTCTGGAAGCTCCGCCTGAGCTCCTTTCCTTCGCAGGAGCTCGACCATCTACGCTACGTCTGCATGGTGGACGATTCGCGGGCCCGCACCGAGTTGGGGTACGAGCCCGCGCATTCGATCGACCGCGTCCTCAAAGACGTGCGGCGTCTGCGCTACCAGTTGAGCTAGCGGCAACTGCCGTCGATGCAGTCTCGTGGGTCGGGGCAGTCGCTCTCCACGCGGCAGTCGCTGAGCATCTCGCTCTCGGCGTAGCAGAGGTTGTCGGGACCACAGAGCGGGACCTGTCCGTCATACGAGGCGCAGATCACATCGGGCTCGGGCGCCGTGACATCGCATTCGGTGCGGCACATGCCGTCCACGCAAAGGGTGCCGTCGCAATCCGCATCCGTGCGGCAGAAAGGAGAGGGCGCCTGGGGGTCCGGACTGGTGCGAGGCCTACAGAACCCGTTCGGGTCGCACACCTCGATCGCGGAGTCGCAACCCTCGTCGCAGCGGCGCAGGCAGGTCCCTTCGACGCAGTTCGTCGCGAGGTCCGGGCACTCGCTGCTGTCGACGCACTCGCCGACGACCGGCTGGCACAGGCTGTCCTCGCACGCGGTCCCGCTCGGGCAGCTGGTGTCCGAATCGCAGAGAAGGCGGCAGCGATTGTTGGCGCAGGTGAACCCGGCGGAGCACTGGAAGTCGAACTGGCAGGTGTCGAGGATCGGGGTGCAGAGGTTCTCGACACACAACGCGTCGCCCTCGCACTCGCTGTCGGTCAGACAGGTTCCATCGGTCTCGGGCCGGCAGCTGTCGCGGAAGTCGCACTCGAAACTGGAGGAACAGTCGTTGTCGGCGCGGCATTCGGCGATGGCGGGGATGTAGCATCCGCCGTCCGCGAGCTCGCAGTAGCTTCCGACCGGGCAGTCGCCGTCCGTGAGGCAGATCCCAAAATCATAGGCGACACAACTGTTTGCTCCCGGATCGCAGAATGCTTCCAAGGGGCAGTCGAGGTCGCTCTGACAGGAGACTTGGACTTCGCGCTGCACGGGGTTCGGTCCGTAGACGGGGCACCCTGCGAGGAGCAGCAGCATTGGAAGAAGGGAGATCACGCGTGAATTGGCCATATGCCTGGGACGCGTCCGCCCTCGATGTATTCAAGCAGTGCCCGCTAGCCCAAAAAGGTATCCTCGAATGCCTGATTTTGGCGCAGCGCCTCGTACAGGACGATGCCGACGGCGTTGCTCAGGTTGAGGCTCCGCACCGCCCCGATGGTAGGGATGGCCCACACGTTTTGTCGATCCTGGAGCAAGTGTGGAGGGAGCCCTACCGACTCTCGGCCGAAGACCAGGGCATCGCCGGGTTCGAATGCCGCCTCGAGGTATGATCTAGAGGCGCCCGCAGAAAATAAATGAATTCGGCGGTGTGGGTCGGATTCCTCGAATGCCTCGAATGATTCGTGCTGGTGAATTTCGACGAGGTCCCAGTAGTCGAGGCCCGCGCGCCGCACGGCATGCTCGTCGATCTGGAACCCCAGTTTGCCCACCAGATGCAGAGGCGATTGGGTTGCGCCGCAGGTGCGGGCGATCGCGCCGGTGTTGGGTGGGATCTCCGGTTCGACCAAGACCACGTGGAACGGGTGCGCCATCGGGTGGGCGCGGAGCTTGGGGCCTTGGGGCATACCGGTTCTTACGATACAGGATACCGGCATGGCAAAGCGGGCTTGGCTTTTGGTGATTGTGGGCGGTCTGGGCGCCTGGGTGGTGTGGCAACAGAGCCGGCCGGTGGCGCCGCCAGCGCTCCTTCAGTGGACGAACGTCGTGGCGGTGGTCACGCCGCCGTCCGGGGTCGATTGGGATGAGCTCGATTCCTATCCGGCGGTGAAGGAGGCGGTTCGAGGCACCGATCCGGATCAGCTCCGGGAGGCGCTCGGCGAGGCTGGGCTGCGAGGGCTGTGGGTCGCAGTGAGTCCAGAGCCGCTGACCGGCGCCGAGCTTCCTCTCGAGGATCGGTTTGCCTCGGGCGGTGTCGTGCGCGGGTTTCGAGGTGAGGCGCTCACGATGGACGGTCTCTTGTACGTCGTGGACGACACGCAATGGCCGGTCGTGCTCGTGGACCGCATCCTCGCGCGTGTAGCGCGCGGCATCCTCGAGGGAAACGCGCCACCTCCGCTCGACGCGTTCCCGGAAGAGTTGGCCCAGCCGCAGGCGGTCGAGGTCCTGGTGCTTCTCACGGGCGGGCGGGGACCTCGGCTTTGGCGTTCGGCCCGCGCCCAGTCGATTGCCGAAGGGTTGATCACCGCGTCTCTGGCGGCGCGCGAACGGTGGGAGGAACGAACCGAGACAATGGGTGGCCCACTCGAGGAACGACTCGATCAGCTCGACGTCGAAGTTGCGTTCTTGTTCGACGACGGCACGTTCGGCCCGCAATCCGTATCCCTCATCGATGCGCTGGTGAAATCACAGCACGGCGTCGCGTATGAGCAGCCTGCGCGGTGGCGCTATCTTCTTCCGCGACGGACCCAGGCGGCCGACACCCCGACGGACGCGTACCGCCACCTGTTTCGCGACAACGATTTGCCCGAAGACAGCTTCGAACGAGAAGATTTGCGTCTCTACAGGCTTCGGATGCAGACCGTGTCGATCGATCAAGGCTCGGCGGGCTCGAGGCGGGCGCGGGGTTCGTCGGACTCCGACGACTGATCGGTCTCTCGCTCGGCCTCGAAGCCATCGAGCGCTGCATCGGGTTCCGCGGGGAGCAGAACGACGAACGTGGTGCCGACGCCTTCACGACTGCGGACGTCGATTCGGCCGCCTGCCTCCGAGACGATGCGTTGGGAGATCGCAAGTCCAAGGCCCGTCCCCTGTTGCTTGGTCGTGACGAAGGGCACGAAGAGGTTCGCGAGGAGGCCCGGGGCGATGCCGGGGCCCGTGTCTCGAACGTTGATCTGGACCCAGCGGCGCGCGCCTCCACCGATGCGGAAGCGATCTTGGGTGCGGGTCTCGACATAGATGTCGCCGCCGCTGCTCATGGCCTGCATCGCGTTCTGAACCAGGTTGATGAGGACCTGGCGTAGGTGCTCGATATCGATGCGGACCTTCGGCAAGTCCGGATCCATCGTGACGTGCAGGCCGACTTCGGCCGAATCGCATTCCGGCCGAAGGAACTGAAGCGTCAACTGAACCGCAGAGTTCGTGTGGATCGGCTCGGGGTCGGTGTGAGCGGGCCGCGCGTAGTCCAAGAAGGAGCTGACGACGCGGTTCAGGCGGTCGACTTCGTCGACGATGATGTCGAGGAACTCCCCGCGCCCCTCCGGCTGGTCGGCGGTATCGGCCAGGTACTGGGCGCTGGCTTTGATCGAGCCGAGTGGGTTTCGAATTTCGTGCGCGAGGCCGGCGGCCATCTCACCGAGTGCGGCGAGACGGTCCTTCTCCTTCATCTGTTGGTAGAGCTGAGAGTTCTCGACGGTGACCGCCACCTGATTGGCCAGTCCCGCCAAGAGCTGCACCTCTTCCCGCGAGAAGGCATCGCGGAGGCGGTCGTCTCGCACAGCGATAAAGCCGTAGAGGTGACCCGACTCGCCTCGGAGACCCAGGCACAGAGACGTCTGCAGCGCGCGCATGGTGACCGCGATGTCGTGGGCGGTTTCGGCTTCCCGATCGTCTCCGGAGAGCCTTCGTTCTTCGAGTTCGCGCTCCGCGTTCTCGAGCACGGCCGCCCCGGTCTTGGCCAGCCGATCGATGAGGGGTCGCGCTGGCGCCATCTCGACACGCTCCGCGGCCTTCGGCCCGAAGTGATTCTTGAGGATGAAGATGCGAGCATCCGGCCCGAGCAGGTAGAGGGCGCCCTGGGTGAACCGAGGCGATTCGTCGAGCCCGTCGATCAGCACCTCGGCGAGTTCGTCGATTTCGAGGATGTGCGCCAGCGATTGCCGGAGTGCGAGGATGGTGCGTTCGAGCTCGAAACGCTCGTGAAAGAACACCTGGGAAATCCATTCCTGCACGCGTGTTCGAAGTGGGTCGAAGAGGATGAGGACGAGGAACGCGGACACGACCGCGTGAAGGAAGAGCTGCTCCCCCGACACCAGCCGCATCAGCCAGAGAATAAAGGCCAGAACAAACGCGAGCGCGGTCAGGACGCCCAGGCGCCCGGCAAGTTCGTAGAGGTCGATCAGGCGGTAGTGGGTGATCGATTGAGAGAGCGCGTAGAGGAAGACGAGGATCAGGACCGTGCCGACCGGGGGGATGTCGAGGCCGGCGTAAGGGAGATACTCGATGAGCGTGAACAGGCCGCCGAAGCCGCCGACGAGCGCAATGTAGCGAAGGCGTGCCCCTTCGACGCGCGACTCGGTTTCGAACCCGAGCTTGTAGAGATAGCCGAGGGCCAGGGAGAGGAAGACGGTCACGTAGGTCAGAAGGCCACCAATGACGACCGCGTGATCGTAGAACGGGGTCAACATCGCGCCCAGGAGCACGACGGCTGCCACGATCGATGCGCGGCGCAGGAAGCGCGTGCGGCCCGTCTCCCAGGGCACCATGACTCCGAAGAAGCGCACCGCCGAGAGCGGGAGCAGCACGCCGCAGATCAGACTGAAGCGCTCCCAGAATGGCACCCGGCCCACGACGCCGAGCATGAAGGTGCTGACGTACCAAAGGCCGGTGTTGGTGGCCAGGATGCCAAAGAGCCAGCGGTCGGCCTGACGCTGGGTGCGGAGCAAGACGCTGGCAGCGAGAGCGAAGCACAAAAGTGCGGCGATGAATGAGGTTTGGGTCCGCGCGTCCACGGCGGAAGCCTATCAGCTCCCCTCGGCTCGGTCAGTTGCTAGAGTGCGCATTGCGATGACTGTGCGAGTTCTCGATGGGGCGATCGGCACCGAGTTGATCTCGCGTGGGTTGGAGCTCGATGCGCCGGAGTGGAGCGCTCGCGCGATCTCGGAGGCGCC
>CAXMRN010000234.1:0-31321 GCA_964195565.1 uncultured Polyangiaceae bacterium
CTCTCGGAGCCGGTCGTTGCTGGAGTGTTCCAAGCGTTCGACGTTCTGAACATGGGGCTCACGCGCGGTTTGTTGACGGGGCAGTGGGCCGGTTGGTCAAAGGCCTCGCTCGAAGACGCGGAGAGCGCCCTTGCTCGGCTACGCGACAGCCGCATTGGTTTGCTGAACGCGATCTATGCCGCAGTGATTCGGCTGATCGCCAGTTCTTGGTACCTCATCCCAGAGAACGCCCTCACGACGGGGTACCCGGGGCCGCCGAAGAAGGTCACGGACACGACGCCCGCCGCCGCTTCGGTGAAGGAGGTGACGCCGTGACGAACCTGTCGACCCTCACCATTGGCAATACGACCGACCCGTACAACAGCGCTGCCAAACGCGGCTGGGACATCACTGACGCGAGCCAATTGACGTCGTCGCTCGAGCTCGAAGCCGACGTTGTCATCGTGGGGACCGGCGCAGGTGGCGGGACGGCCGCCGAGACTCTCAGTGAGGCGGGGCTCAGCGTCGTGCTACTCGAGGCAGGGCCTCTCAAAACGTCGAGCCAGTTCGACATGCAAGAACGCGCTGCCTATCGGGACCTCTATCAAGAGGGCACTGGGCGTGGCACCAAGGACGGGGGGATGGTGATCTTGCAGGGCCGTTCGGTCGGCGGGTCCACGACCGTCAACTGGACGACCAGCTTCCGTACCCCGCCCGAGACGCTGAAGTTCTGGGCAGAGCACATGGGTGTGAGCGGCTGCTCGGTTGAGGAAATGGTGCCGTACTACGAGCACATGGAACAGCGGCTGAATATCCACAAATGGCAACAGCCGCCCAACAACAACAACGCCATGCTGCAGAAGGCGTCCGAGAAGCTCGGTTACTCGTGGGCGACCATTCACCGCAACGTGCGCGGGTGCTTGAACCTCGGGTACTGTGGGCTCGGTTGCCCGGTCGACGCGAAGCAATCGATGCTCGTCACGACGATTCCGGGCGCGCTGGACAACAAAGCCAAGCTCGTCCACCGCGCGCGGGTCGTTCGCATTTTGCGCGACGGCGACGTGGTGACAGGTGTCGAAGCGGAGGCTCTGACCCCCGATGTCAGAGGGACGACGGGGCAGAAGATCACGGTTAGAGCCGTGCGGACCGTCCTAGCGGGCGGGGCGATCAACACCCCGGCGATCTTGTTGCGGTCGGACGTCCCCGATCCGCACGCGCGCATCGGGAAAAGGACGTTCCTGCATCCGACCACACTGACGATGGGGATCTACGACGAGTCGATCGATCCCTTCTATGGGGCCCCACAGTCGATCTACTCCGATCACTTTCAGTGGCAGAACGTTCACACGGGGCCAGTTGGCTTCAAACTGGAAGTGCCGCCACTCCAGCCGGCGTTCGCCGCCGGTTTCTACACGGCTTCCGGGGACGAGATCACCCAAAGCATGGACAAGCTCAACCACACTCAGTGCATGATCGCGCTCATGCGGGACGGTTTCCACGAGCAGAGTCAGGGCGGGGTGGTCGACGTCAACGACAAGGGTCAGCCAGTGCTCGATTATCCGGTGAGCGACTACCTGCTCGAAGGTGTGCGCCGCGCTTGGAACACCATGCTCGAGATGCAGTTTGCGACGGGCGCGAAGTCGGCGCGCCCTGCGCACGTGAACGGCAGGCACTACACCTCGTGGAAGGAAGCGAAGGCGGCGGTCGCCGCGCTCGACGTAGTCGCGCACAAATCCAAAGTGGGGAGCGCGCACGTCATGGGAGGCTGCCCCATGGGCGACGACCCCAAACAAAGCGTCGCCAACTGTGACGGCAAGTACCACCACCTCGACAACCTCTACATCATGGACGGCTCCCTCTTCCCCACGAGCATCGGCGCCAACCCGCAACTCTCCATCTACGGCCTAGTCTACAAACTCTCCACCAACCTCCTCGACCACTTCAAAGCGTAAAAAGGGGACAGTCCCCTTTTTCAAAGGGTTAACCCTTCCAAAAAGGGGACTGTCCCCTTTTATGGGTTGAGGGTTTTTAGGAAGGTTAGGAGGGGGGGGTTTAGGGATTGGGGGGCTTCTTGTTGGGCGAAGTGGCCGGCGTTGGGGATTAGGTGGGTTCCGCGGAGGTTGGGGACTCGGGCGGGCATTGTCTCCAATGTTTTGGGGCTGATGATTTGGAGGACCGGGTCTTTTTCGCCGCATAGAAAGAGGGCAGGGTGGTTGATTTTCGCTCGACCGTAGTCGGGGTCGTTCTCCCAATTGACGTCCATGGCGCGGTACGAGTTGAGGCCGCCGATGAAAGCGGTGTCTGGGCCTGTTCGCGTGTACTCATCCGCTAGGTAGTCGAGGTCTTCTTCGTTGAGCCATGGCCACGGTAGCGGCTCCTTTGGATCTGCCAACACGTCGAGGTAGCCGGTGCCTTCCGCCGGGAAGTTCTTGAAGTCGAGCAAGCTTCCTCGCGCACTCAGCGCCCAGTAGATGCGTTTCAAGAAGAGTCGAGGGTTGCTGCCGAGCTCGGCCTCCGCCGGACCAATCTTTTGGAAGTAGTGCAGATGCAGGAAGTGGTTCTTGGCGATCGCCGCGTAGGTCTCGCTCGGTTTCGGCCCTCTCGGGCGGGCTTGCTTGGGTTTCGATTCGCCGCCCGTGGTCTTCTTCTTGCCCTTCGCGAAGCCCACGCCGTACGGCACCGCGAGCGAAACCACGCCCCGAACGCGTTCCGGTGCGTGAAGCGCAGCAGCCCAGGCGGCTTGAGCGCCGAAGTCGTGCCCCACGAACACCGCTTGTTCTTCGCCGAGCGCGTCGAGAACGCCGGTTAGATCCGCGACGATCGTTTGATTGCCGTACTCGGTTGCCCGAAGTGGGCGATCGCTGCGCCCGTACCCGCGCATGTCGACTGCAATCGCCCGGAAGCCAGCCTCCGCGACGACTGGCAGCTGGTGGCGCCATGAATACCAAAGTCCTGGAAACCCATGGCAGAACAGCACCGCGGGGCCCACGCCCTGGGTGACCGCGTGCATTCGAATCCCGTTGGACTCGAGCCGCAGATGCTCGGCTTCCTTCACTGGTAAGTGGCCGTTCGCTACGGTTTGGACGCCTCTGCGACCGCCAGAACCAAGCTCTTCGAGAACATCCGCCCGGTCAGGTTGTCCCGAACTTTCTTGTCGGCTGCGTCCCACTCGGCCTTCGCGTCCCCAGCCTCGATGGCCTGGATACCCCTCTTGATCACGATGTTGTAGGCCTTGTCGTCGTCCTTGCGGATGACCTTGTTGAGCAGTTCGTGCGCTCGGTCCGAGGTACTGTCGAAAACCGCCTTCAAGTCGTCTGGAAGCTCATCGTACTTGTCCTGACGCATCACCGTGCCGCCCGCGATGATCGCCGAGTTGTGCGCGGTCATGTACTTCACGCGGGTGTACCACTGCAAAGCCACCGCGGTGAGGGCCGAGGACGAAATCACGTCGACCATCCGGGTCTGAAGCGCTGGGTACACCTCGGGCACGCCCAGCTTGACCGCGCTCGCGCCGATGACTTTGTAGAACTCGACGAAGATCGGGTCGTCCTTCCAGACCCACGGCCGCATGGACTTGATCTCGTTCGGGCTCTTGATCGGTTTCACCGAAAACAAACGCGTCTTTCCGGCATCGCCCCACCCAACGAGCCGCATGCCTTCCTTTCCGAACATGGCCTCGAACTCCGGTGCCATCTTGTCCCGCACGCGATCGAGTTCTGCATAGGTGTCGAGGAAGCCCGGCAGGGTGAGGACGTTCATCGCGGGGACGAGCATGCTCATACCCGTCATCGTCACGACGCCGCCGTCCAGCTGCCCCACGCGCATCTTGCGCACGAAGTCGCGTTCATCCCCTTGCGAGCCGCCCGGGTAGAAGCGCATTTGGAGCTTCCCGTCGGTCTTCTCCTTCAGGGTCTTGTTCCACGCGTTGAGGACCTTCATCCACGAGGAGCCCGCCGGGGCGAGCGACGCGATGCGAAGCGTGTAGCCCTCCTCGGCCTTGGTGGTGGTGGTCGTTCCGGGTAGCGCGATTGCGGCTACCACGAGTAGCAAAACTGGTACCAGACGGCGATTCATCTCCAAAACCTTTCCCCTCGCGAGAGAGCCCGTCGAGACTCACAAGGAACACCGCCCTCGTCAATATGAACTGCGCGCTTTCTGAGCATTCCGGGCACTTCTTTATGATCCGGGCACTTCTTTATGAACCGATGCGACGATTCAGGGGCAGATTTTAGTCACTAGGCGCAGTTCAGGCCCCGAACTGTCACCTTTCGGGCCTTCTCGCGTGGTATGTGCTCGGTCGATGGTCCGAGACATCGTCGAGAATCGCGACAGCACTGCGCGCGACCACTTGGCGAACGAGCGGACATTTTTGGCCTGGGTGAGGACCGCATTGGGCCTCGTTGGGCTCGGTGTCCTTCTTGAACGGCTGGGCGCCGGGGGCGCGCGCGGCGTGGCGGTCGTCGCGGGCGTCGGGTTCATCAGCTTCGGGGGGCTCTGCTTGATCTACGCGGTGAGCCGCTATCTGTGGGTCGCGAGGAACCTCAAGCGCGGGATGTTTCCGGTGGCGATTCGTGGGCCGATCGCGATCGCGCTGGGGGCTTTGATGGTGGCAGTAGGGGCGATGCTGTACGTGCTGCTGCTCCACTAGCGACGAAGCCCCGTGGCGACGAAGTCGCTTTGCGGGGATGTCAGGGTCGGAGTTCGCGTTCTTCGACCCACGCGTACAGCACCGGGACCACGAAGAGCGTCAGCAGGATCGCTCCCATCCCCCCGATGGACGGAAGTGCCATCGGTACCATCACATCGGCGCCTCTGCCTTGCGAGGTGATCACCGGCAGCAGTGCCAACGCCGTCGTCGCAGTGGTCATCAGGCAGGGCCGAACGCGCCTTTGCCCCGCCTCGACCACCCGTTCCCGCACCTCTTCGACAGTGTGCGCCGGAGCCGCACGGAAACGTTGGGCGAGATACGTGGCCATCACGACGCCGGTGTCGGTGGCGATTCCGAGGAGCGCGATCACGCCGACCCAGACCGCGACTGACAAGTTGATCGTGCCGACGTGGAACAGGTGCTGCATGTCGGTGCCGAGGACCTCGAAGTCGAGGAACCAAGGGCGCCCGTAGAGCCAGATGAGAATGAAACCGCCCGCGACGCACAGCACGACGCCCGAGTAGATGATCAGCGTCGTGAGGACGCGCCGAAATTGAATGTAGAGCAGGAGAAACACCAGGGTCAGTGCGACGGGAATGAGCAGGATCAAGCGTTGCTCGCTTCGAACCTGATTCTCGTAACTGCCGGCGAACCGGTAGCTGACGCCTGCGGGCACATCGAGCTCGCCGCTTTCGATCTTGCTCGACAAGAAGGCGCGCGCGTTCTGAACGACGTCCACTTCGGAGAGTTCGGGCAATTTGTCGAAGAGGACGTAGCTGGTGAGAAACGTATCCTCGGATTTGATGACCTGCGGTCCCTTGACGTACCGAACCTCGGTGAGCTGTTCGAGCGGTATCTGCTCCCCGCCAGGCGCCGACACCAGCACGCGGCCGAGCGCCTCCATACTGTCTCGCTCTTCGCGCATATAACGGACGCGGACGGGGTATCGTTCTCGGCCCTCGACGGTCCGGGTGAGTGTGCGCCCACCGAGGGCGACCTGGATGACGTCCTGTACACGACTGATCGTCAGGCCGTATCGTCCGATCGCTTCCCGATTGATGTCGATCTCGATGTAGGGCTTGCCGACGACGCGGTCTGCGAAGACGGTCTCCGGACGCACCCCGCGCACGTCGCGAATGAGGCCTTCGAGCTTCATGCCGAACGCCTCGATCGTCGCGAGGTCCGGCCCGTAGACCTTGATACCCATCGGAGCGCGCATTCCGCTTTGCAGCATGATGATACGGGTGTTGATCGGCATCAGCATCGGTGCGCTCGTGAGCCCGGGGGCTCGGGCGGCCTCGATGATCTCTTCCCAGATGTCGCCTGGGGAGCGGATGTGGTCCCGCCAGTTGCGAACACGATTCCCATCCTGGTCGACACCAAACTCCGGTTTGTACGTCACCACCGTTTCGAACATCGAGATGGGCGCGGGGTCGAGCGGGCTCTCGGCGCGGCCGAGCTTTCCCACCGCCCGGTCGACTTCGGGGATCTCCTGAATCGCAGCATCCATCGTATGCAGCATGTCGAGCGCTTGCCCAAACGAGGCGTGTGGCATCGTGGTAGGCATGTAGAGGAACGAGCCCTCATCGAATGGCGGCATGAACTCGCGACCGAGACTCGACCAAGAGGCAACGCCGCCGACGAGCACTGCGACAGGAAGCGCGAGAGCAAGGGCCTTATTCCGCAGCGACCATCGCAGGAGGGGAACATACACACGTTGGAAAGCAAAAAAGGCCAGCAGCAGGGCGCCGATCACAACCACGACGAAGAGGAAGTTGGCGATGAAATGATGTCCGGGCCCTAGCGGGAGCCAACTTCGGGTGAGTAGAAGTGCGACGGCCAACACGATGACGGGAAGTGACAGGGCGGCGAGGCGCGAACGCTTGGGCTCGACGACCGACTGATCGGCCGAGCCCCGGGGCCGGCGAAGGAAGAGATGCGCGAGGGCCGGCAACGCGAGCATCGATATCAATAGGGCGGCGAGGATCGCGAACGATTTGGTGTACGCTACCGGTCTGAAGAGCTTGCCTTCCGCTGCCGTGAGGGCGAAGATGGGCAGGAAGCTCACGACGGTGGTCAGCGCTGACGTCACTACTGCGGGTGCGACTTCGGCCGTCGCGTGGGCGATGACCCGTGCGCGGCTCTTGTCCCTCGGCGCATCCGCGAGGTGGGAGACGATGTTCTCGGTGAAGACGATGCCCATGTCGACCATCGTCCCGATCGCGATTGCGATTCCGGCCAGCGCCATGATGTTCGCATCGACACCGGTGGCCTTCATCGTCACGAACGCCGCCAGCACTGCGAGAGGAAGCACCGCCGAGATCAGCAGGGACGTGCGCAGGTTGCGGAGCATGACGAGCACGATGATCACCGTCACCAGGATCTGCTGGAACAGGGCGGTCGAGAGCGTATCGAGTGTCTCGTGAATCAAGGTCGTGCGGTCGTAGAAGGGGTGGATCGTGACTTGGCTGCTCGTCCCGTCGGCGAGGGTGCGTTTCGGCAGGCCAGGCGCGATCTCGGCGATCTTGGCTTTCACGCGTTGGATGACCTCGAGAGGGTTCTCGCCGTATCGCACGACCACGACGCCGCCTACGGCTTCGGCACCCGCGTCATCGAGTGCCCCACGTCTCTGGGCCGGCCCGAGCGTGACGCTTGCGACATCGGCGATCCGGATCGGAGTGTGCTTGCGCGTGGCGATCACGGTCTGCTCGAGGTCTCCCACCGTGCGAATGAAGCCCAGACCCCGGACGAGGTACTCCGCGCGATTGATCTCGAGGGTCCGGGCGCCCACGTCCAAGTTGGACTCGCGAACCGCTCGGGCGATCTGCTCGATCGTCACCCCGCTCGCCAGCATGGCTTCGGGGTCGACGTCCACTTGGTACTCCTGGACGTACCCACCGACCGACGCGACTTCGGACACGCCGGGGACGGACTGCAGGGCGAAACGCACGGTCCAGTCCTGCGTGGATCGGAGCTCGTGGAGGTCCCAGCCGCCGACGAGCTCGCCTTCGGTCGTTCGTCCTTCGAGGGTGTACCAAAACACCTGTCCGAGCGCGGTGGCGTCTGGCCCGAGCGCCGGCGCGACTCCGTCGGGGAGGGTGCCTGCCGGAAGCGAAGAAAGCTTCTCGAGAACGCGCGAGCGTGACCAGTAGAACTCGACGCCTTCTTCGAAGATCACATAGATGGTCGAGAAGCCGAACATCGAGGAGCTCCTGACCGTTCGGACGCCCGGGATGCCTAGCAGCGCCGTGGTCAGCGGATAGCTCACCTGATCCTCGACGTCGCGCGGGGAGCGTCCTTGCCACTCGGTGAACACGATCTGCTGGTTCTCGCCGATGTCCGGGATGGCATCGACGGGGACTCGGTCGCGGGGCATCGCCCCGAGCTGCCAGTCGAAGGGAGATACGTAGACACCACCTGCGACGATTCCGGCGAGCAGGACGAAGACGATGAGCTTGTTGTCGACGAAGAAGCGAAGGAACGCTTCCCACAGCGGCGAGACGGTTCCTCCGTGGTCCGGTCGTTCACTGGAGGTCAAGGCTGCGCCCCCTGCATGTGCATGTGGTGTTCATGCTGGTCAGTCGGAGTCGCGGGCGGCTCTGGGTCCGCCTTTTTGGACGGCGGCCGCTTAGGCTTGGGCTCGCTCGTTCGCTCGTCTGCGGAGTGGTCGGCCGCGCGGCTATTGTCGTCCGCCTCGGCCATCATCGAGTCCCCGCCCTGAATCTGAAGATCTGCGTCGAGGGCAAACGCCCCGTGGATCACCACCCGCTCGCCGTCGTCCAGGCCGGCGAGAACCGGGTACAGGTCGCCCATCCGCGTCCCGAGCGTCACGACTCTGGCTTCGTAGGTCGGCTCCTCCGCCTCCGGGAGCTCGACGTACACGACCGACCTGCGTCCTGTGAACAGCGGCGCGGTTGCAGGAATGACGAGTGGAGCCTGCTGCGCTGCTTTGTCCCCTGTGTTGCTTTGGACGCTAGCCTCGACAAACATGCCGGGTCGTAGTCGCCTGTCCCTGTTCTTCACCTCGACGCGTACGCGCGCGGTTCGTGTCTTCGGATCGAGGAACGGGTCGACGAATGTGACCCGTCCCTTGAAGACCTCTCCCGGCAGCGCCTCCACGCGGAGCAGAACATTCTGGCCTGCCTTGAGCACCGGGAGGTCGCTCTCGTAGGCATCGAGCTGCACCCAGAGGGTCGACAGGTCGGCCACGCGATACAAACCGTTTCCGGTTTCGACGTAGTTTCCTTGCGTGGCAAGGCGCTCGATGACCGTTCCTCTAAACGGGGTACGGATCCGTATCCGTTCCGACGGCTTGTCGGCGCGCTCCATGGTGCGGAGCTCGCTGTCAGGGACGCCCAACAGTCGCAAGCGGTCACGCGATGCGTTTAGGGCCGCTTGGGCCGCTCGACTCGCGCTCGGCGTGGCCGCGTCCTGCAGTCGTTCGAACTGCTGTCTCGCCTGAATCAGATCCTGGTGCGAGGCGTATACCTCCGGGCTGTAGAGGGTCGCGATCACCTGCCCGCGTCTGACGCGCTCGCCGGTCGTGCTCACATGCAACCGGTCGATTCGTCCGCTGACCCACGCGGTGACGGTCCTCAGGCTCCTCTCATCGTAGTCGACGCGTCCGAGGAGTCTGCGCTCTACACCTCCCGAGCCCAAACGCCCCACCTCTGTAGTCCGGACACGCGCGAGGATCTTGGCCCGCTCAGAAAGGACGACGCGTCGCGCGCGGCGCTCGCTTCCGTCCGTGCGCCGTTCGACCGGAACCAGATCCATCCCGCAGATGGGGCACTGCCCGGGTTCCGATTGCCGGATTTGCGGGTGCATCGAGCAGGTCCAGAGCGTTTGTTCTGTATCGTCGCCGTGGTCGTGAATGTCGGCGCTGGGTGTGGGTGCATCGGACCCTCCGAGCAGCCAGCCGCCGAGGCCGAACGCGACGACCGCGACGATCGGGATGGCCACCCAGGGTGTGGCCTTTGCCAGGCGCGTCTTGGTAGATTCGCTCATGGTCGCTCTCCTTGCTCGGCTGCTTCGACTGGGTGGCCCACGACGGCTTCGAGCACCGCCCAGGCTCGGGCGTGGTGCGCACGACTGCGGGCGAGCTCGAGTTGAAGCTCGAGGAGCTCCTTCTGCGCCAGGAGCGCGGACACGACCGTCGAGCGCCCGCTTTGGTAGCCGCCGAGCACCGATTGGAAGGTGGTGTCAGCCAGCGGAATCAGCGTATTTCGATAGAGATCGATCCTTCGCTGCGCGCCCCGAACCGCCGAGACCGCAGCGGTGAGTTGCGCATCGGCCGTCTGGAGGGCCGCGTCGCGATCCGCGCGGTGTGCGGCTCCCTCGGCGCGCGCCGCACTCATGGCGTCGCGATAGTTCCGTCCCCAAAGCGGTACGCTGAGGCCCGCGGTGACGATAACCGCGTCTTGCCCACTCTTCTGCGTCACCGTGGGTCCTTCGCCGACTACGATCCAATCCAAGCCGGCGAGCAGACTAGGCGCCCGCTCCGCGGCTTCTACCCGAACCTCCGAATCGCTGGCGGAAGCCATCAGCTCCGCGGCTTCGATGCGAGGGTGCTGCCTCGCGGCTTCGTGCAGGGCCTCGTCGTTCGCAGAGGGTAGGCCCTCGAACGGAGCGTCGGTTGCGCGTAGTCCCTGCTCGCGCACAGGCGCACCGATCGCGCGCGCGAGGTCCGCCGTGGCGACTCGCTGGTCTTCGCGATGTGCTCCGTGATGATCGTGGTGACGGGCAATCATTAGTTCGACCTGATTGAGGTCGGCGAGGGACGCGGCGCCGGTGCGGACACGTCCACGCACCGTGCCAGCGAGCGTTTCCATCACTACATCGTGCTCGTTCTTGAGGTGATGCTCTTCTTGCAACAGCCAAAGCCTCCAGTACGCGTCGGCGACGGCCTGCTTCACCGCGAGCGCTTCCGCGTCGAACCGGCGCTGTGCCGCGCGAGCGGTTTCCGACGCCGCGTCGGCTCCCGCGCTCAGAGCCGTCGGCCAAGGAAACGACTGCATTAGACTGAGTTTGTGGTTCTGGGGGCCGACTCGGGTTTCGATGCTCCGAACGAAGTAGCTGTACTTGATGACCGGCTCGGGGATCCGGCGTGCGCGCGAGATCTTCATCGTGGCGGCCCGCCACCTCTCGAACGAAGCCCGTAACTCGGGGCTTTTCGAGAGAGCGAACGCCAGGTACGCACTCAGGCTGCCGTCGAGCACCGACTCCGACTCCGACTCCGGGGGTGCCTCGGCCGGCGCGACGACCTTGGCGGCCGTGGCGAGGTCATCGCGCGTCGCCGACTCGTAGGTCCCGCGACAGCCAACCATCGCGAGGGCGAGCATCGCTGCGCCGTAGGCTCGTCCTGTTCTCATCCCCTGAGGGATATTCCGTTTCATCGATTCCTCCTCTGATTGAATTCGTCCGTTGCGTGGGCGGCGCGGTTCGGTCCACCGGCGCGGAAAGGCGCGGGAGAGCCCGGATGCGCGGCCGTGCGACACGCGCATTGGCGCGCGCAAGTCGGCACTCAGTCCGGCGCGACGCTGGAACTCAATTCAGGAAGGAACAGTTGCGGACGAAGATCGGGGGACCGTGAAGGTTCGGCGGGGACCGCTCTCGGAGCAGGCCGAGATCGCAGGCCTCGCGAGCCATCGCGACGGTACTCGCGCTCGGGGTCACCAGAGCAACGGCAGCATCCTCGACCTGCAGCCAAGTGACCTCTTGCGTGGCGACGAGTTGGCTTCCGCTGGAGAGCTCGACCGTGCAGCATGGCTGGGTCTGCAGCTTCGCCTCCGACTCGTGCGCCGCGTGGCTGACGGCCTCACCGTGGCCTTCGTGGGCATGAGGCGCCTGCGCGTCGCACCCACAGTCTCCCGCGACGACCGCCTCCATCGCGTGACAAACGTGGAGAACCACACCAGCCGCACCAGAAGCGACGAGCGGAATCGCGAGCATCAATGCGAGTAGCCGACTGCGCATTACCGACTCGATCATAGCACGCATCGGTCAAACCCCAGTGCGACTGCAATTTCCTCAACGCTGGGCACGCAGTCGAGGCCTTCGGCGGTGAGGTAGACGCGGCAGCCCGCCGTGCCGTCGATCCGCCCGGATCCACCCAAATCCCGACCGTCCACCAGGATGGTGGGGGACCCGTACCCCCGCGCATGCTCCGGTATGTTCGGGTCGTCGGTGCACCACTCCTGCCAACGAGGGGCCGCGTCGAGCATGGCGAAAGCCTCCCGCAGCTGCTTGCGTGCCTCCGGGACATTTGGGCAATTCGCATCGTAGATCAGCTCAATCGTGCCCATCGGACTCAATCTATATGCGAAAATTGGAAAAAAGGCACTTGACTGACCAGGTCGGTCATTTATAGAGGGTTGATGGCACGCTCCATTCCGTCCGATCGCCTGCAGCAGCTCATCGAAGTGGCTACCGGAATTTTCATCGCCCAGGGTTACCGGCGCACACAGATGGCGGATGTGGCCGAAGCCCTCGGGGTCGCGAAGGGCACCCTGTATGGGTACGTCGAGAGCAAGGCGGCGCTCTTCGACTTGGCGATTCGTTACGCCGATGGCCATGAGCCATTGCCCGACACCACCGAGCTCCCCGTCGAGACCCCATCGCCCGGGGCTACCGTCGCGCGGCTCGAGAACCGGATCGCTACGGAGGCTGCGGGACTGCGCTTGGTGCAGGTCGCAGCTGCTGAACCAGTGTGCGACGCCGCGACAGAGCTTCGCGAAGTACTCGTCGACCTCTATCAGCGCGCGAATCGGAACCGCTTCGCCATCAAGCTCGCCGACCGTTGCGCGTCCGATCATCCCGATCTCGCCGCCGTCTGGTTCGGTCGTGGACGTTGGGCCCAACACGAGCTGCTGATGCACTACATACGAACCCGCATTGACGCGGGGTACCTGCGTCCGGTCCCGAGTGTGCCGGTCGCCGCGCGCACAGCCCTCGAGACCATCGCGTTCTGGTCCGTCCACCGCTACTGGGACCCGTCTCCGCAATCGATCGAGGAGGACGCTGTGCAAGACGCAGTCGTCGACCTCCTCGTGCACAGCCTCATTCAGGAGTGATCACCATGGATCGTCTAATCAGTTCTCCACGCATTCTTCCCGTCTTGTTGCTCGTCGCGGTCACCAACACGCCAGGGTGCGCGTCCGGCCACGGCACTCTCCAGGCACACGGCACGGTCGCCGAGCGGGCCTGGGAGGCAAGGGTCGACCATCCGGTGGCCCGTGACTACCTCGAAGGGCGGCCGCTCCCGCTGGAATTGCAGGAGATCCGTCGCGAATACGCCGCGGAAGGGGCACTGCCTTCCGAGGAGACCCTGGGGTACCTGACCGCCCGCTACTCCACCGATGTAGCGACGCTCTTCTTTGCCGAAACGGTCAGCGCACATCGGCCGAGCCGGTCCATTCAAAGCGAGTATTCGGACGCGGTCCGACGGCTGATGCACGATGGGGAAGACCCGGCGCTCAACGCTTCGGCTTCACGCCTCACCGTGCTCTTCGCGCCAGGTTGGTTCTACAAGACCTACGGCGCCGAAACGGGAGCCGACTTCGAGCGCCAGCTCGCACAACTCGAGCGCGTGGGCGTTCCGGGCGAGCTGATCGAGACCGACGAGAACGGGACCGTCGAGTCCAACGCAGAGATCATCGCTGACTGGATACGGCGGCTGCGCGCGGAGGGTAGGGAGTTGCTCATCGTGAGTGGCAGCAAGTCCGGTGCGGAGGTTGCGATCGCGCTCGGAGATGTCCTCGAGCCCGAGGAGACGACTCATGTCTTGGCGTGGTTGAGCATAGGTGGCGTGCATCAAGGCTCACCGTTCGCCGACTGGGCGCTCAACCCGACGGTGTGCTGGTTCTCCCAACTCAATCTCGGGGTGCAGGGGTTCGATCTGGAAGGCGCGCTGAGCCTCCAGACCAGTCGGCGCCGCCCGCACTTCGCGACTCTTCGGTTCCCGGAACACCTGCTTCTCGTCAGCTATGTACCGGTTCCTTTGTCGGGTGACATCTCGAGCGAGGGAGCCTTTGGTTACTCGCGGATGCGCGACATCGGACCCAACGACGGGCTCACCATGCTCGTCGACCAATTGCTCCCCGGCGGGCTGACCATCGTCGAACCCGGGGTGGACCACTACTTTGGTCACCCCGATCGAGAGCTCCGCTCACTCGCGCTCCTCGAAGTGCTGTTGAAACAGATCGGGGCGGTCGACGCTTAGCCTCGCTTCGCCCAGAGCGAGGTGATCGCGCTGCCTGCGAAGATCGACACGATGGCCAGGATGCTGCCGGGGGCCAGCAGCGGCACACCGGTCAGGCCGTGCCCGACCGTGCAGCCCGCCGCCAGCGATGCGCCAACCCCAAGACCGAGGCCCCCGATGAAATTCTTGCCCGCGTTCGCGGCAGAAACCTTGGATGCTTTGAACGACCCGCTTCGTCGAGCGGCGACGAAGGCCCCGAGTGGGATCCCAAGCACGAACAGCACCTCCCAAGTCATCAAGCTCCGCAAGGGCTCTGCGATCAGGCTCACCGTGCCGGGCACGACGGCCATCCCGAAGTCCCGCGCGGCAAGACTCGACAGCGGCCACGCCACGATTCCGACGATCCCGATGGCGACGCCGGTACGGCGCCACGACCACGCGCCAGTCTGACCGGGCGCGGTTCGCCACAGGATCGCGGCGAGCACGAGCCCCGCGAGCGGTCCCCATACCCACGACATCTCGAAGGGAACATTGCTCACCGAGGGCCCGGCCGACTGAACGGCGGTTCGTAGACTCGCGAAGGGACCGAGCTCGAACGCTGCGGCTCCGACTCCCATCCCTAGTATCGCGGCCAAAGCGCCGAGGCTGCCGGCCCCCACCTTGTACCAGAGACCAGCAGCGCAACCGCCCGCCCATCGCATGGATGCTCCGAACAGCAGCCCGCCGATCACCGCGCCGATCGGGAACATGGCTGGATAGGTCGGACTCGAGAGGCCGAGCGCGAAGATCATCGGCACGGCGACCATCTGCAGCGCGATCGCCAGGACGTAGGACCTGACCTTGGTCGTGTCTCCGTCGGTGACCACCATGCGAAACCCGGAGTTCATGCAGAAGGCGCCGCGTTGGGAGACGTAACCGTACCCGCTTCCGACGAGCAGGCCCGTGAGTGCAGCGAAGTATGTCATTGGTCGTCTCCGTGGGCGGATACCCCAGGTTGAAGCCTCCTACCAGTGGATCCCGCGCATGATGTGGGCGAATGCGACGGCTTCGGGGGTGGGCGGCTTCTGGTCCCTCTCCTCGCCCTTTTTCGGTGAATCCGGGAATAGCCGGAAGCCGGTGTTGAGGACACGGTCGATGAGTTTCGGCGCTAGCGCGTAGCTGACCTCGCCGAAGACACCGAGGCGGGTTGCGACCCGCTTCTTTCGGTTGACGATCCCGTCGACGATCATGTCGACGGCCTCTTCGGGCGACCGGGTCGGAACCGCTTCGTAGATCTTGGTTGGCGCGATCATCGGTGTCCGCACCAGCGGCATATAGATCGTCGTGATGCACACCCCATCTCCCACGACCTCGCTGGCGATCGAGCGGCTGAACGCGTCGAGTGCTGCTTTGCTCGCCACGTAGGCGCTGAATCTTGGTGCGTTGGTCTGCACCCCGATGCTCGAGATGTTGACGATCTGTCCACCCTTGCGTTCCCGCATGGCGGGCAGCAGTCCCAGAATCAGCTTGAGCGAGCCAAAGTAGTTGAGCGACATCGTGCGCTCGAAGTCGTGGTAGCGATCGTAGGAATGCGAGACGCCTCGGCGGATCGAGCGCCCCGCATTGTTCACCAGCAGGTCCACGCATCCGTACTCGGCGAGAACTTCACGCACGAGGCGATCGGCGTCTTCAGGGCTCGACAGGTCGCAGGTATGGATCAGTGACTCGCCGCCACGGTGCTCGATCGCTTGCTGAACCGCTTCGAGCTTCTCTCGCGACCGCGCGACTAGCAGAACCTTGGCGCCCGCTTCGGCAAGGCGGATGGCCAACGCCTCTCCGATCCCGCTGGACGCTCCGGTGACCATCGCCACCTTTCCTCCGATTCGGCCGTGCAACGTGCGGTCCTTGAACAGGTCGGGGTCCATGTGCCGTTCCCAGTAATCCCAGATTTTCCACGCGTATTGATCGAGTGACGGGCATTGGATGTCCGTTCTGGCGAGCGCTGCTTCAGTCTCGCGGGTATCGAATGACGATCGCCAGTTGACGTAGGGCAGCACGGACTCCGGGATGCCGATGTCTGCCAGGACTTCGCGCCTCGCGGTCTTGACCGCTGGCAACGCACCCAAGAGGGCGGCCAAGCCCGGCGGCACTAACTTGAACACGCGCGGGTCGATCCGTGCGTCGAACCGCGGAGCGTGCGCAGCCTCGCAGAGGAGGTTCAGGGCATCGCCAAAACTGTGTGGCTTGGGGTCGGTGAGGTGGAAGGTGTTGCTCGTGACCTCGTCATTGTGAGCGATGGCATCCATCGCGCGTGCCACGTAGTCAACCGGCACGACGTGAAGCTCGGACCCCTCGAACCCGATCAGCGGCGTCCAGCTGGGAAGCGCCCGGCGCATGCGCTGGATCAACTTGAACGCATAGTAGATCCCATCGATCTTGTCGGCTTCGCCATTGACCGACGAACCCACGACGGCGCCGGGACGGTAGATGCGATAGGAGGTCTGGCACTCTTCGCGCACCAATTTTTCAGCGAGGAATTTCGTGCGGAAGTAGGCGCTCTTGTGTTTCTGCCCCTCGTCGAACATGTCCTCGCGGAAGAACCCTTTGTAGTCCCCGGCAACGGCGGTCGAGCTCGCATAGTGCAGCGTCGCGTCGAGAGCCTCAGCGAGACGGCATGCGTTGCGCGTGCCGTCGACGTTGGCCTTCTGGCTTTCTTCTATCCCGGCCGTCATGTCGTATAGGGCGGCGAGGTGGAACATGTGTTTCACTGAATCGCCGAGCTCCTTGACCTTCTCAGGAGACAAACCGCAATGCGGAGAACCGACGTCCCCTGGCAAGACGACAATGTGCGAGCGGGCAGAGGGCCAGCGCTCGTCGATCAGGTGTTTGAAACGATCTGTCGAGGATGGGCGGATCAGGCAGTAGATCGTTTGCCCACGTTGAACGAGCGCGTCGAGCAGGTGTTTGCCGATGAAGCCGCTGGCTCCGGTCACGAGATACATGGGGCCTCCTGGGGTTGGGACCGCCGACCATATCCGGGATCCACCTCCGGCCGCAACACGGGTCGACACCCTCAAAAAGCGATCGCTTCGGTCGCCGGATAGGGTTGCGGAGCGGCTAGCGGACGACCACCGGGCTCGGCTCCGGTGGCTCGGCAAGGACACCGCGATTCGACTTGGGCTGCCGTCCGTCTCGCTCACGAATGCCGAACTCCTCGGCGAGCTCCGCGACGATGAGAACTCGGCCGGAGCGCTCCATTCGGTTCGGGTCGCGGTGCAGTGCCTCGATGACACGTCCGATGAGCTCCGGGCTCTCGGCGTTGGCGAGGAACTTGCCGTAGGGACCCTTCATTGCGTCGGGGTGTTGAAAAAGAGGCTCGTTGCGCTCGGTTCGGACGAAGCCGAGCCAAAGGCTCATCGCGGCTACGTCGTGATCGCGAAGGTCGACCGCCATGTCCATCGCCATCTTGTCGACCCCTGCCTTCCCTGCGCCGTAGGCTGGGCCGTGCATGTAGCAGCGGCCGCCGTAGCTCGATGTGAACACCACCAGGGCGCCTCCGGTCCGCGTCAGCAACGGGGCGGCGAAGTAGCTGGCCACGTAGTGTGATCGCTGCCCGACGTTGAGAATTCGCAGCAGGTCGAGGGATTTGTCCCAGAATGGCCCGGGCTTCGCGAGCTCTCTCGGCACGGTCGTGGCGTTGTTGACCAGGACATCGAGGCGCCCTTGTTCTTTGTCGACGCGTTCGAACAAGGCCCGAACCTGCTCGTCGTCCGAGTGATCGCACGTAACGGCGATCCCCTCTCCGCCCGCTTCGGTCACCGCCTCGGCCGTGCTCTGCACCGTCCCGCCGAGGGGGTGGTCCTTCCCGCCTTTGCTGCTTCGGCCCGTGACGTAGACCGTCGCGCCTGTCGCACCCAGTGCGATCGCGATTCCTTTTCCGACGCCACGGCTCGCGCCGGTGACGACGGCAACTCTCCTGGGGCTGTCGGTCATAACCCTAGGCTTCTAGCACGGGACGCTCGGCGAAGTACTTCCCTCGGAAGTAGAGCGCCACGTGGACGAGGCCGATCAAGACCGGGACCTCGACCAGCGGGCCGATCACCGCAGCGAACGCAGCTCCGTGATGGATGCCGAACGTGGCGACCGCCACCGCGATCGCCAGCTCGAAGTTGTTCGAGGCCGCAGTGAACGACAGCGTCGTGGCCTCCTCGTAGTTGGCTCCGGCGAGCTTCGAGAGCCAGAAGGAGACGAAGAACATGACGACGAAATAGATGAGGAGCGGCACCGCGATTCGAACCACGTCGAACGGGAGCTGCACGATCATGTCACCCTTGAGCGAGAACATGACGACGATTGTGAAGAGCAGAGCGACCAGCGTGATGGGGCCGATACGGGGCGCGAAGGACTCGTCGTACCACTGGCGGCCTTTGCGCTTGATCAAGGTCGTGCGGGTGAGGAAGCCGGCTGCAAACGGGATGCCGAGGTAGATCGCCACGCTCTTGGCGATCTCCGCGATCGTGATGTCGACCACCGCGCCTTCGAGGCCAAGCGTCCCCGGCAGCCAGGTGATGAAGAACCAAGCGTACACGGAGAAGAACAGAATCTGAAAAATCGAGTTGAACGCAACCAATCCAGCCGCGTACTCGCGGTCACCCCGGGCCAGGTCATTCCATACGAGCACCATGGCAATGCAGCGTGCGAGCCCGATCAGGATCAGCCCCACCATGTATTCGGGCTTGTCGGGGAGGAACGTCACGGCGAGCACGAACATGAGCACTGGTCCGATGACCCAGTTCTGGATGAGCGAGAGTGCGAGGACCTTTTTGTTCTTGAAGACTCGTCCCATCTCCTCGTAGCGAACCTTGGCGAGAGGCGGGTACATCATCAGGATCAAACCGACCGCGATTGGGATCGAGGTGGTCCCAATGCTCATGGCCTCGAGAGCGCCTGCGAAACCCGGGATCAAGTAGCCGAGTGCGACGCCAGCGCCCATCGCGACGAAGATCCACAGGGTCAGGTAGCGATCTAGAAAAGAGAGGCGTCGTTCGTCTGTCGTCATTGGTACTGCTTTGCGTGGCGAGGGCCAGGAGCCTTCCATATACTCCCGACCGATGGAAGCCGAGCCGCATGAGCCCCGTCCGAGCAGCTATTCGATCCAGGGGCACACCGTCACCATGCCCTGCATCGTTCGGGATGCGTGCTCCGCCACCGCGACGTGGCTGGTGAGCGCGCAGGCGGCTCAAGCGCTCCTGCCGAGTCCCGAGCTCGAGATTGCGCAGGTCATGCCGGGGCGCGGCTTGCTCAGCATCGCGTGCATCGACTACCGCGACAACGATCTCGGCGACTACAACGAGGTGTCGATCGCGTTCTTCGTGCGCAAGCGCGGCGATCGAAAAGGGGTTCCGTACTTCGGCGCGGCGGTCGACATGATGCGAGGGCTTCTGCCGACGCACATCGTTCATCTTCCGGTGAATCAGTCGTTTACATGTGAGGCGGGGCAGACGATCTGGGGGTTCCCAAAGACCGTGGACGAGATCGATTTTGACACCAGCGGCGATCGGGCGCGCTGCATCTGGAACAAAGACGGGCAGAACGTGCTGAAGCTCAGCTTGCCGACGGGAGGCGACCGCGAGTTCCCCGAGCAGACGCTTTGCACCTACAGCTATATCGACGGCGCACTCCACAAGACGCCATTTGCGTCCAGCGCGGAGGACCTGGGCATTCGCATGCGCGGCGCCACGATCGAGCTTGGCGCGCACCCCATCGCGGATGAGCTCAGGTCGTTGGGCCTTCCGAAGCCGTCGCTCATGAGCCTGTGGATGGGCAAGATGAAGGGCCGATTCGACGCCGCCGAACGCTGCTAGGCCTCCTTGTTGCCCAACCAAGCGTAGACTGCGGGCAAGACCAGAAGTGTGAGCAGGGTGGAGGTCACCAGGCCGCCGATGACGACCGTCGCTAGCGGCCGCTGGACTTCGGCGCCTGCGCTGGTGGCGAGCGCCATCGGAACGAAACCAAAGGCCGCGACGGCCGCCGTCATCAGGACCGGCCTCAACCGCGTGAGGGCTCCACGTTTCACCGCGTCGTCGAGTGCGGCGCCTTCGTTTCGGAGCTGCAGGATGTAAGAGATCAGGACCACGCCGTTGAGGACGGCGATGCCGAAGAGGGCGATGAACCCGACGCCCGCAGAGATGGAGAACGGCATACCCCGCAACAGGAGCGCAACGATTCCGCCCGTCGCAGCGAACGGCACATTGAGATAGACGATCAGCGCAGGCGTCACCGACCCGTACGTCATGTGGAGCAGGAAGAAGATGAGAAGCAGGGCGACCGGTACGGCGATGATGAGGCGTTCCGTCGCTTCCTGGAGGTTCTTGAACTGGCCGCCCCATTCGAGGAAGTACCCCGCCGGCAATACGCGGGCTTCTTCGATCCGAGTCTGCGCCTCCGACACGAAACCGCTGAGGTCGCGCCCCCGTACGTTGGCTTCGACGGTGAGTCGTCGTTGAATGCGGTCGCGGCTGATCTGGGCGGGGCCTTCTTCCACGCTCAGGTCGGCGAGCTGTCCAAGAGGAATCAGAGCGCCCCCCGGAGCGGCGATGGGGATACGTCGAATCGCCTCGACGCTGGAGCGTGCGTCCTCACGAAACCGGACCTGCAACGCGAATCGACGCTGTCCCTCGAACACCTCTCCCACGCGACGCCCTCCCATCGTCGTGACCGCGTCTAAGACGTCGCTTGCATCGATGCCGTAGCGAGCGATGGCATTGCGGTTGATCTGGATCCTAAGCACCGGAAGACCCGCTGACTGTTCGGCCTTGACGTCAGCCGCTCCGGGGACCGTCTGGAGGATCTTGACGAGATCGTCGCCGGCCGTCTTCAAGGCCTGCAAGTCCTCCCCGTAGATGCTGACCGCCACGTCCGAGCGGACGCCGCTGATGAGCTCGTTCATGCGCATCTCGATCGGTTGAGAGAACGAGAACCGCTGGCCGGGCACCTCTTCGTGGAGCGCCTCTTGGATTGCCGCGATCAACTCTTCCTTCGTGCTCGCCGCGCTCCACTCCGAGATCGGGTTGAGCATGATGATCACATCGGACAGCTCGACCCCCATCGGGTCCGTAGCGACCTCTGGGCGTCCGGTCTTCGATACGAGAGTGTCGATTTCGTCCGGAAAGCGGTCGAGGAGCACGCGCTCGAGTCGGGTGGTGGCTTTCACCGACTCCTCGAGCGAAACAGATGGCAATCGGATCGCGTGCATCGCGATCGCGCCTTCCTCGAGGGTCGGAACGAACTCGGCGCCCATGAACGGCACGGCTCCGAGCGAAAGAACGAAGATCCCCCCGGCTAGCGCGAGCGTCTTCTTGGGTTGGGCGAGCGAACGCTCGAGCATCGGCGCATACCAGGCTCGAATACGGCGCAGCACGACTGTTTCGTGTTCGACCACCCCTTTGCGGAAGACAAACGTGCAAAGTGCAGGCACCCACGTCAGCGCGAGGACGAGAGACACGGCCAGCGCAAACACGACCGTGAGGGCCATCGGCTGAAACATTTTGCCCTCGACGCCGCGCAGGGAGAGCACGGGGACGTAGACGAGAATGATGATCGCTACGGCGAAGGCGACTGGGCGTCCGACTTCGACCGCGGCCTCACGGACCGTGGATTTGAGCTCGTCACTGTTCGGTCGCCGGTCGCTGAGGACCCGGACCACATTCTCCACGATGACGACCGAGCCATCCACGATGAGCCCGAAATCGATCGCACCCAGGCTCATGAGATTCCCGGAGAGACCTGCGGCGCGCATCGCAATGAAGGCGCCCAACATGGACAATGGGATCACCGATGCCACCACCAGGCCGCCACGGACATTCCCAAGAAGAAGGAGGAGCACGACCACCACGAGGACGCCTCCTTCGATGAGGTTGGTCGCGACGGTGCGAATGGTTCGGTCGACTAGATCGGTGCGGTCGTAGAACGCCTCCACAGTCACCCCATCAGGGAGCGTTGGCCGAAGTTCTTCTAGCTTCGCGCCCACGTCGCGGGAAACCTCGCGCGCGTTGGCGCCCATGAGCATCATTGCGATGCCGATGACCGTTTCGCCTCGACCTTCGTAGGTTGCTGCGCCTTGGCGAACCATCGGAGCGTTCACGACCTCCGCAATTTGGTCGATTGTAATCGGAGTCCCTTCGTGGCGGTTGGAAACCACGATGCGGCGAATGTCGTCGAGGCTGGTGACCAACCCCTCTCCGCGGATGAGGAGCTGCTCGCCCGAACGCCGGATGTAGGCGCCGCCGGCGTTGGCGTTGTTGCGCTCGATGGCCTCGAACACATCGCCTAGCGGAATGTCGAGCGCCGTGAGGCGAGCAGGGTCGAGCTGAACCTCGTATGTCTTGAGCTCTCCGCCGAAGGTGTTGACTTCAACTACTCCGGGGACCGAGCGGAGCTGGTACGCGATGTACCAGTCGAGGACCGTCCGTAGCTCCATCGGGGTGTAGCAGTCCTCTACGTCTGGTTCGCCCGGCGAGCACATGGGGTCTCCCTGGACGGTGAACTGGTAGATCTCCCCCAAGCCGGTGGAGATGGGGCCCATCGTGGGGGTCCCGTAGCCCTCGGGGACCGCTTGGCGCGCTTCGGCGAGCCGCTCCGCGACCAGCTGCCGCGCGAAGTAGATGTCGGTTCCTTCTTCGAAGACGATGGTGACGGATGACAATCCGAACTTCGAGAGGCTTCGGACTTCCGCGAGGCGAGGAAGACCGCTCATCACGGTCTCAACGGGGAAGGTGATGAATTTCTCCACTTCGAGGGGTCCGAGCGCCGGAGCAGTGGTCAGGACCTGCACCTGCACGTTGGTCACATCGGGGACGGCGTCGATGGGCAACCCCTGAGCGGCTCGGAGGCCGATCGCGCCGACGAGCAGGACACCCAGGATCACCAGCGCTCGGTTTCGAATGGAAAAATCGATTAGACGTTCGATCATGCTCGCCCCTCAGTGCTGGTGGTCGCCTTCGGAGAGCTGCCCCGCGAGCAGTTCCGATTTCAGGGTGAACGCGCCGGACACGACGACTACGTCGCCTTCGACCACGCCGTCGCGCACCTCGGCTTTGCCGCGAGCCCGAGCGCCAAGGGTCACGAAGGTCGGCACGAATACGCCGACCTCGTCGGTAGCGACGAACACCATCGTTTGACCATCGATTCGCTGGATCGCGTTCTCCGGAACGACTGCCACTTTTTCCGCGCTATCGTGATCCCGGCTCAACGAGATCCGACCGAAGAGACCCGGCCGGAGCGTTCCGTCCGGGTTGTCGAGCTCGACCCGGACATCCAATGTGCGGGTGTGTGAATCGAGCGTGTGGCTCACGTAGCTCACCTCGCCCGTCCACGTCTTGCTGGGATACGCCTGCAGGGAAACGACCACAGGTGCTCCGACGCGGGCCGACGCCACGTCTTGCTCGTAGATACGGCCGACGATCCACACCCGAGACAGATCCGAAACGGTGAAGAGCGAGGCGCCATCGGAGACGACCTCGCCGGCGGTTCCGTGCTTCTCGATGACGACTCCGCCCAAGGGGCTCCGAATCGTCGTGGAGCTGCCCGATCCTTTTCGGCCTCCGTATACGTGCAAACGCTCGTTCGCCGCGGCCACATCCGATTCCGCGCCGCGCAGCGCGCCTTGGGCCTCGAGGTAGGCACGTTGCGAGCCGATCCCTTCGCGCTTGAGCTCCTCCTGCCTCAGGAAGTTGGCGCGCGCGACTTCGACATCCGCACGCGCGTTGGCCACCAACGATCGCGCTTCGCCGAGGGCGACGCTTCGCATGGTCGCGAGCACTTGGTTCTCCTCTACCGCGTCGCCCAGCGCGACTCGAACCTCGTCGAGCTGCCCCGCGACCATGGTGGTCACGTGCGCGGTGCGGTTCGGGTTGAGCTGTACTTCGGCGGGCGCGTCGACGCCTCCGATGAGCTGCTCCATTCGGACCGGCTCGGTTTGAATACCGCTGCGCTCGAGACCCGCCTGCGAGATGCGGACCACCCCACCGCCCTCGTTTTCGTCGTGGTCGTCGTGGCCGCCGTGGTCGCCATCGGCCGCTTCGTGACCATGGTCGTCATGGGTCGACCGGTCCTCACAGCCGCCGAGCAGCGACAGCGCGACGAGGAATGCAAGGAGCTCGGTTCTATTCATCGTGATGCTCGTGTTCATCGGGCCATATCTCCATGCCGACCTCTGCTTCGAGTGCAGCAACGTCTCGGTAGTAGTCTTGGTGTGCGGTCAACGCGTCTTGTTGAATCCTGAGGAGCCGTTCGCGCGCCACCAGCACTTGCAGGAGGTCGACTTCGCCGAGCTCGAAGGCGCGGCGGAGGAGTGCGAGGTTGCTCTCGAATGCGGGAAGGATCTCGGTTCCATACGCGGCGATGCGGTTCGCGTCGGAATCGACGGCGGTGGACGCGCGGGCGAGACGTGCCTGCAGTGCTTGTCGGAACGCCTCCTGTTCGGCTTGCCGGACGGCGAGTTCGGCCCGCGCGACCGCCCGTCCTTGTTGGTTTCGTTGGGAGAGAGGGATCGGCAGGCCGAGCGTCCCGAGCACGACGTGCTCGTGGTTGCCAATGATTGGTTGGGACTCACGCGTGTACATCACCCCGAGCGCGGGTTTCGGCCAAGCCTCCCGGTCCTCTAGTCTGACGCGCGCTTCCGCTTCCTCGACCGCGCTTGCACGCGCGGCGATGCCGGGGTGCTCCTGAAGGGCCAGACGCACTAGATCTTGGACTGGGGGTGCGCGCTTCGGTTCATCGAGCTCGCCCACCGGTTCTGGTAGTGGGTCTGGAGGCCAACCTGCGACCTCAGCGAGGTCGAGCTGGGCTGTGCGGTATCCGCGCTCCGCGGTCAGGGCGGTCTGTCGCGCCTGCGCGAGCTCGCCCTCGGCCAACCGGACCGCGAGCGGCGAGATGTCCCCAGCTCGAAGACGCCGCTCTGCGACTGAGACGAGCTCCTCGGTCGAGACCAGGAGCTTGTTCACGACGCCCCAGCGCTCTCGCGCGACGAGTGCGGCGTGGAATGCCGCGTGCACTTCGCGGTGCACCAGCCAACGAGTTTCCTGGAGCTCCTTGTCCGTCAGTTCCTTGAACTTGGCGGCGGTCTCTCGGCGTTGCTTTCGCTCGCCCGCGATTTCGATGGGTTGTCGGAGCCAGAGCTGGAAGTCCACGCCGCGAGATCCCTCGGCGAATCTCGGGCCTGCCGCCACGCCCGCTCTCAGGTTGCTGGGTAGTACGACCGCCGCGCCGTCGACGGCTGCCTGGCCACGCCGCAGCTCCGCGCGGCCCACGATCATGCGCGGCGCGTGCTCGTCGGCGTGCTCTAGCATCGCGGACAACGATACCGGTGTTGATCTCTGGCCTTCATCGGCCAACGCGCCGGTTGCCGCCAATTGAAGCGCGAGAATTCCTACACTCGCGCGCAGCCAAGCTGCAAAGTTCATCTGTCTCTCCTTTGCCCCGCCCCTCGGGGCAATCTCAGTGTTGAAGGTCGGTCAGCGCTTGGACTCGGCTGAACGTCGAGTTCAGCGGTCCCTCGCTCGTGCGAGCCCGTAGTGGGCGCACCGGTCCCTAGAACGACAGAGTTAGGCGATTGGAGGACGGAAGACACCGGTCATGATGCCCTCCGCTTGGAGGTTGGCGATGAACCATTGTGGCGCTTCGACTTCGAGTTCGATCGCGCTCACCTCGACCGAGGCGCTGTCGGCGACGAACGCAGTCGTCCCGTGGCACGGGCAGGTTTGAAATGGGCCAGAGCAGCCGTGTGCGTCTTTGCTCGGTGCTTCTTCGGCGGCATGCGGTGTGTGCGCGGCGTGACCGACGAGCACGAAGTGCGCTAGGTTTTCGGTCATCTCGCCGGCGCCGGGCGTCACCGCGTACGCAAGCAGAACCGCGATGCCTGGAATGAGCCGACGCACGTCCACAAGGTAGCGCTCCTCACAAAGACGCGCCAACCGGTTCTCGCCGGGTTTCCCATTGAAATCGCGTTACGAGAAGCGTACCTAGGTTGATTCGGAGGGAATCCATGGAAGTTCGCGCTGCAGTTGCACACGAAGCCGGTAAACCGCTGTCCATCGAGACAGTACAGCTCGAGGGGCCCCGTGCCGGCGAGGTGCTCATCGAGGTGAAGGCGACGGGCATCTGTCACACCGACGCATACACCTTGTCGGGGGCGGATCCTGAAGGGATTTTTCCGTCGATACTCGGCCATGAAGGTGCGGGCGTCGTGGCGGAGGTCGGTCCGGGCGTGACATCGTTGCGTCCGGGCGACCACGTGATTCCGCTCTACGTCCCGGAGTGTCGCAACTGCGAGTACTGCACGTCCGGGAAGACGAATCTCTGCCAGGCCGTTCGCTCGACCCAGGGGCGAGGGTTGATGCCGGACCAGAGCAGTCGCTTCTCGCTCGGGAGCGAGACGCTCTTTCACTACATGGGTACGTCGACGTTCGCGCAGTACACGGTGGTCCCGGAGATCGCGGTAGCGAAGATCCGCGAGGACGCGCCGTTCGACAAGGTTTGCTACATCGGTTGCGGGGTGACTACCGGGATCGGTGCAGTGATCAACACCGCGAAGGTCGAGGCAGGCGCCAACGTCGTCGTTTTCGGGCTCGGCGGGATCGGGCTCAACGTCGTGCAAGGGGCGCGAATGGTGGGTGCCGACAAGATCATCGGCGTCGATCTCAATCCCGGGCGGCGCGAGCTCGCTGAGAAGTTCGGCATGACGCATTTCGTCAACCCGAAGGAAGTCGAAGGCGACTTGGTAGCGTACCTCGTCGACCTGACCGGCGGCGGAGCGGACTACACGTTCGAGTGCATCGGCAACGTCGACGTGATGCGCCAGGCGCTCGAGTGTTGTCACAAAGGGTGGGGCGAGAGTGTGATCATCGGCGTGGCCGGGGCCGGCGAGGAAATCGCGACGCGGCCCTTCCAGTTGGTCACGGGGCGTGTCTGGCGCGGTACCGCGTTTGGAGGCGCGAAGGGGCGCACCGATGTCCCGCGGATCGTCGACTGGTACATGGAGGGCAAGATCAACATCGACGATTTGATTACGCACAAGATGCCGCTCGAGGAGATCAACACCGCCTTCGATCTGATGCACGAGGGCAAGTCGATCCGCAGCGTGGTGGAGCTCTGAGGTGGGTGTGAACTCGGAGATCTTCGTCCACCAGTTCGAGCTCGGCCCGTGGGACAATTTCATCTACTTCGTAGGCGACAAGGCAAGCCGTAAGTGCGCGGTCGTCGACCCCGCTTGGGATGCGGATTTCATCCTCGAAGAAGCTGAGCGCCTCGACGTCGAGATCAGCAGCATCCTGTGCACGCACAGCCACTTCGATCATGTGAACCGGGTCGACGAGGTGCTCGAGAAGCGCGACGTGCCCGTGCACATGCTCGGTGAAGAGATCGATTTTTCGGGTTTCCGCTGCGAGAATCTGCAACGACAAAGCCCTGGTGACGTCGTGCGCGTCGGTGACCACCTAGAAGTCACGATGGTCCACACGCCAGGCCACACCCCTGGTTCGACGACCTACCGCATCCGCGACGCCATCGTGACGGGCGACACCCTCTTCATTCAAGGCTGCGGCCGCTGCGATTTCGTCGGCGGCGACCCCCAAGTCATGTATCAGACCCTGAAGACCCTCACCGAGTCCCTTCCCAAAGACACCCGCATGTACCCCGGCCACAACTATGGCCCCGTGACCGTCTCGACACTCGATGCGGAACTCAGAGCAAACCCGTACCTCCAACACCAGACCCTGGATGCGTTCGTGTCACATCGGATGGAGGGAAAGACCGCAGGCACCGAGTTGCCCGCGCCTCCGGAATAGCCTCAGCCCCAGCTTCAGTCCGGATGTTTCGCTTCGCGTGCGCGAGTGAAGCCCGTTCGTACGTATTGGGCGGTGCTGATTGCGATCGTGGCTAGGATGGCCGCGCCTAAGAGATGGAGTGCGAACTTAGGCGGCTGGGCTAGCCAGGCGTTGGTGATCGTCATCAGGACGAAGAGGATCTGGAGCACGGTGTTGAGCTTGCTGGTGCCGGTGGGTTCGCCGTGAATGGGGGCGACGGTCAGCTGGTAGACGATTGTGCCACCGATGATGATGACATCCCGCCCGACGACGACCGCGGAGAACCAGGCAGGGACCAACCCGATCCAGGCGAGGGTGACGAACGCGGAGAACATCAGAAACTTGTCTGCGGCCGGATCGAGCAGGCCTCCCAGTCGCGTGCGCCAGTCGAATCGTCGCGCAAGGTAGCCGTCCAGGGCATCGGAGAGGCCCGCGATCAAGATCAAGCCTAAGGCCAACGCGTAGCGTTCCTCCAACAGGCTCCACACGATCGGCGCCACCAAGATGATGCGCGCGACGCAGATCATGTTCGGGATGTACTTGAGCTTCACAGGGAACCGCCCGGCCTACTTCGCGCTGAACTTGGAGTACCCTACGCTGATTCGCTGGTAGCCGGAGGGCAAAAGCCGGACTATCCAGTCGAAGACCCGAGCATCTGGGCCGATGAGGACCCGTCGTTGATTCCGTCGGACTCCATCGAGGATGACGCGGGCAGCCTTGTCGGCACTTGTTATGAAGGTCTTCTCGAACTTCTCTCTGGCGCCCACGTCGTTGACGCCGAGGTCGCGGATGCTGCTGTCGATGCGCGACGAGCGAGCAATCCCCGTCTTGATGCCGCCTGGGTGAACGCTCGTCGCGCTGACGCCGCACCCCATCATGTCGAGCTCTTGCCGCAGCGATTCAGTGAAGCCGCGAACGGCGAATTTGGCGGAGTTGTAGGCGCTTTGGCTTGGGATGCCCGCGAGACCGTACACGCTCGAGATGTTGATCACGTGCCCCTCGCCCGACGCTTTGAGATGGGGAAGGAAGGCCTTGGTGCCGTACACCACGCCCCAGAAGTTGATGTTCATCAACCACTCGAAGTCTTCGTAGCTCATGCTTTCCACGGTGCTTGCAAGCGCGACGCCGGCGTTGTTGAAGATGAGGTTGACGCCGCCGTGGCGGTTCGCTGTCTCATCGGCCCACGCATACACTGCGTCGCGATCCGCGACATCGACTCTCGACGACGTCACGCGAACGCCGGAGGCCTCCAACTGTGCGGCGGTCTCCCGCAGCCCCTCTTCGTTCACGTCCGAGAGGGCGAGGTGACACCCCCTCTTCCCAAGGTCCAACGCTAACCCGCGACCGATGCCGGAGCCCGCGCCCGTAATCGCCGCAACCTTGTTCTCGAAGCTCTTCATGATTCTGCTTCTCCCGTGTCGGCCCAGATCGTGTCAGACCTCCTTTGCCTCGTCGACCACCGAGAATTCTCACTTGGCGCCCGGACTTTGGTGTCATACTCGTCGCGAGGGGACGACCTGGAGGACCTTTGGTGAACGCGTACATATCCGGAACCGGCTTCTACGTCCCCGACGATGTCGTTACCAACGCGGATTTGGCCACGCGTTACGGCATCGCGACCACCGATGAATGGATCGTCAAGCGAACCGGCATCGAGGCTCGGCGCTTCGCCCCCGAGGGGGTTGGCACCTCGGACTTGGCCGTTCCCGCGGTGGAGATGGCACTCGAACGGGCCGGGATCTCGAAGACCGACATCGGTATGATCATCTTCGCGACGCTTTCTCCCGACCACTGCTTTCCAGGTTCGGGGGTCTACCTCCAAGCCAAGCTCGGGCTCACCGACGAGGGCGTCGGTCACTTCATCGGTTGCATGGATGTGCGCAACCAATGCTCTGGCTTCCTGTACGGGCTCGCCACAGCGACGTCGATGGTGCAGTCGGGCTCGGTGGACCACGTCGTGTTGGTCGGGGCAGAGGTTCATTCGGCGGCGCTGGATCTCTCGACGAGCGGGCGCGATGTGTCCTCGTTGTTCGGCGATGGTGCCGGCGCCGTGATCGTGAGCGCAACTGAGGAAGACCGAGGCGTTCGCAGTTGGCATCTCGGAGCCGATGGGCGTCACGCGGATGCGCTCTCACAGAAGGTCTTCGACATCAGCAAACGCCCCTTCATTCCGCTCAACGACGAGGGGGTCGGGCAGGTCGCGCCCGACCACATGTGGGCCCACATGGAAGGGCGGCTCGTTTTCAAGAACGCTGTCGAGCGAATGATCGGCGCTCTAATGAAAGAGTTCCAGAAGCAGAGCCTCACCCTCGATGACGTCGATCTGTTCTTCTTTCACCAGGCCAACTTGAGGATCAACCAATTCGTGGCCAAGAAGCTCGGAGTGCCCGAGGAGAAGCTCTTCCACAACATCGAGCGTTACGGAAACACCACGGCGGCCACCATCCCAATCATGCTCGCGGAAGCACAAGGGCAGGGCCGCCTCGAGCGCGGCATGAAGATCGCCACCGTCGCATTCGGCTCGGGCTTCACCTGGGGCGCGGCGATTATCGACTGGTAGCGTTCTTGCCCTCGAGTTGATCTAGTTTGAGGTCGGGGTGATCGGCGTCGAACACGTCGGGTTCGAGGTAGATCATGCACCGAACCGCAACGGCATCGCGCACCCGCTCCTCGGCTCGGTTGATCACGGCCGCGACCCCCGCTGTCTCGAGTCCGGGACTCAGTTGAACCTTGGCTGCCACGAGGAGCTCGTCCGGGCCGATGTGCTGTGTGCGCATGTGGATGACGGCCCTCACATCCGGCGTTCCAGCGATGGCCTCGATGATGGTGCTTCGCATGGTGGCTAGCGCCGACTCCCCGATCAGTAGGCTCTTCATCTCGAACACGAGAACGGTCGCGATCACGACGAGAAGCGCGCCGATCGCGATGGTGCCGTACGCATCCCAGCGGGAGTCTCCGGTGATGGCCGCGGTAGAGATTCCGATCATTGCCAGAACCAGTCCAGTAAGCGCTCCGAGGTCTTCGAGTAGCACCACGGGGAGTTCCGGTGTCCGCGAGTGACGAATGAAGCCCCACCACGACGCACGCCCCTTGAGGGGACGCGACGCCTTCACCGCGGTCAGGAACGAATACCCTTCCAACAGGATGCCAAGCATCAGAATGCCGATCGCCCAACCGGCGTTGGAGACGGCATGACTCCCCTCTCCGAGCTTGTGAACGCCTTCGTAGATGGCGAACAGTCCACCGAGCGTGAACAGCACGAGCGCGACGATGAAGGACCAGAAATACCGCTCTCGACCGAACCCGAACGGGTGCTCCGGTGTGGCTTCCCGCTCGGCTCGTCGACTTCCGAAGAGCAAGAGTGCCTGATTCGACGTGTCCGCTACCGAATGAATCGCCTCCGCCAACATCGACGATGAGGACGTGAAGGCGTAGCCGACGAACTTCGCGACCGCGATTCCAAAGTTGGCGAACATTGCCGCTACGATGGCCTTGGTGGATCCGGATGCCATGACCGCAGGCTATGTGATATGGGCTCAGCGTGCGAGCAAGCATCTCTTGGGACGATGTCCTCGGGACATCCGATGCGGTGGAGATCGCTCGACTCATCCGCGTCGGTGACATCCATGCGCGCGAGGCGGTCGAGGCTGCCAT
>CAXMRN010000235.1:0-6706 GCA_964195565.1 uncultured Polyangiaceae bacterium
GTGATCGGCGTCGGGCATGGCAGCCCGATTGGCGTCCGTGTCGATGATGCTCGGGACGACGGCGTTCACCCAGATCGAAGATTCGGCGAGCTCTTCAGCCAATGAGAGCGTCAGCGCGGCAACCGCCGCCTTGGAGGCGGCGTATGCAGCCATCTGCGGCGTCGGCACTAGCGCGGGCCGCGCCGCGACGTTGACGATGCGTCCCTCGCGCTCCCCGATGGCCTTGACCGCTTCGCGGCACGAAAGGAAGCACGTCGTTGCGTTCATCCGCATCAGGTGATCCCAAACGTCGAGGCCAGTCGAAGCGATGGGGCCCATGGCAAACCCGCCGGCGATGTGAATGCTCGCATACAACGAGCTGGTCGCGCCAAAGAGCCTCGTGGCGTCGTCTTCCTGGGTCAGGTCTAGACCCTCGTGAAGCCGAACGGAAGCGTTGTCCCGGTGGGGGAAGTGCTCTAGCTCCCGAGCGGCGTACACGGGGATGTGCACGGTGGCCCCGGCTTCCAAGAGACGACCGACGACCGCGCTGCCGAGGGCACCGGTGCCCCCAGTGACCACGGCTTCCCGACCCGAAAAATTCAACATGGCGCAGAGCGTAGTCTAGGAAGCGTCACCCGCGCCACCGAGGCCGCCCCTGCGCGGTCAGAGGGGAAGTCATTCGTCGATCAAAGGCCCCACAATCGCCCTCGAACGGTGTATGCTCCTGTCCCCGTCAAACTCGAGGAGTGACCCATGGCCGAGCTTCAACTCGCACTAGACGACGCATACCGCTGGGAGCAGACCGCGCCCAACCAGCTTTGGATGACACAGCCGATCGGAAACGGCGAGGTCGAAACGTACACCTGGGCCGAAGCGATGGACCAGGCGCGGCGAATGGCGGCGCACCTGAAGTCGCTCGACCTCGAGCCGGGTACCCACATCGGTCTCATTTCGAAGAACTGCGCGCATTTCATTCTGACGGATCTCGCGATTTGGATGGCCGGACACGTGTGCGTTGCCCTCTATCCGACTCTCAATGCCGACACGATCGCCTACATCCTGGACCACAGCGAGTCGAAGCTTCTGTTTGTAGGCAAGCTCGACGGATGGGACGAAATTCAAAAAGGGATTCCGGCCGGGATGCCTTGTATCTCGCTGCCGCTCGCGCCACCGAACGACTCTGAGTCTTGGGACTCGATCACAGTGCGGACGGAGCCCCTGCAGGGGAATCCGGCGCGCACGGCCGAAGAGCCCGCGATCATCGTGTACACGTCGGGAAGCACGGGTCGGCCCAAGGGGGTGATGCACAACTTTGGCGCGATCGCCGCGTCGGCAACCGGAGCGGAGCAGGTCTTCGGCACGACGACCAAGGACCGGATGCTTTCTTATCTGCCGCTCGCCCATGTCTTTGAGCGGTTCATCGTCGAGGTGGGGGCCATCCGCTCCGGCATGCAGGTCTTCTTTGCCGAGTCGCTCGATACTTTCGTGGCCGACCTGAATCGTGCGCAGCCGACTGTCTTCGTTTCGGTGCCGCGGCTCTGGCTGAAGTTTCAGCTCGGCGTGTTCCACAAGCTTCCTCCAGAGAAGCTCAAGCGGCTCCTTCGCGTCCCGCTCCTCAATCGAGTGATCAAGAAGAAGGTGTTGACCGGCCTTGGGCTTCAACATGTGCGGCTCGCCGCCAGCGGCTCGGCGCCGATCCCCCCCGACCTCATCCAATGGTACAGGGACCTGGGCCTCGAACTCCTCGAGGGCTACGGCATGAGCGAGGACTTCGCCTACTCCCACGCGAGCCATCCTGGTGGTGGGCGCGTAGGCTACGTCGGGAGTCCGATGCCCGGCGTCGAGGTGAAGATCAGCGGCGAGGGGGAGATCCTCATCAAGTCGCCTGGCAACATGATGTGCTACTACAAGCAGCCGGAGCTCACGGCAGAGTGTTACACCGAGGACGGCTACTTCCGAACGGGCGACCGTGGCGAGCGCGACAAAGATGGTCGGCTCAAGATCACGGGGCGCGTCAAGGAACTGTTCAAGACAAGCAAAGGCAAGTACGTGGCCCCCGTGCCCATCGAGAACCTCATCAACAACAACTCTCATATCGAGATGTGCTGCGTCACCGGCTCCGGAATGCCTCAGCCGTTCGCGCTGGTCCTTCTCGCGGAGGAGCTGCGCCCCAAGCTGAGCGACGCTGCCGTGCGCGAGAAGATCGAGAGCGACCTCGAGACGCTGTTGGACGAGGTCAACCAGGAAGTCGAGGGGTTCGAGCGCCTTCAGTTCCTGACGGTCGTCAAGGATCCGTGGCTGATTGAGAACGGGTTCCTCACGCCAACCATGAAGATGAAGCGAACCACGCTCGAGGACACCTACGGTCCCAAGACCGAAGAGTGGTACGCCGCCAAGAAGCCGGTGGTCTGGGAGGCCTAGGGGAAACGTTCTCGGCGTTGGCGTGTAGATACCGTATGCGATCCCTCGTTCTCATCTGGGTGGCCGTGCTCGTCTGCACGGGCTGCGTTCGAGTCGCGCCTCATGAGCGCGGCTATCTGAGCCAAGAGACGATGCAGCCGGTCGTCGATCCCCTCGAAGCGCGCGCGGCCAACCAGTTGCACCGCGCGCGCGAAGCCACGAGCGGCGGCATCTGGTCACCCGCAGGGGGCGGCTGTGGCTGCACGAACTAGCGGAACACCCCAACGCCTGGCCCTGTGGGCTCTGTTACCACTGTGCCTCGCGCTGTTCTGCGGAGACGCGCACAGCGGCGCCGAGGAGCCGGCCCGCGAGCCCTGGAAAATCGAAGAAGCCCGAATTCGCTTCAACTACTTCAGCCAGGAGGGGTTCGGGTATCAGTCGCAGGCGGGCCCGGGCCCCGCTGGGTCCGAGGAGCTGCGGGTCTATGAGCCGATGTTCTACCTGAAGGTTCAGCAGAACCCGAAAGTCGAACACACGGTGACGATTCCGATCGACGTGATTACCTCGGCTTCAACGGACGCGATCGATGCCACGACTTCAGCCTCCTACCACAACGAGGCCGGAACGATTCAGGTCAACACCCGCATCGACACGACGGAAGACGACAAGGTCAGTGTCGTGTACGGCGGCCACGGAGAGGAATGGTACGCGTCGATTTTCGGCGGCATCGGCTACACGCGAGATCTCGCTCAGGACAACGCTACCGTCACCGTGCGGATCGACGGTTCCTTCGATTGGTTCAATCCGTACGGACCCCGCCCTGGGGGCGTCGTCCCCGAGGGCAACGAATGGGACTTCCGTGGCTCGTTCGGTGGGAACGCCGAGGTCTCGCAGATCCTGAACTCGACAACGTGGGTCAAGGCTGGCTACGGAATCGCGTGGCAAAAGGGGGAGTTGCTCACGCCTTGGAACTCGGTCCCGTTCTTGTGCGACCCTGCTGTCACGGTGTGCCTGGGACGCGTCCAAGAGAAGTTCCCGGGGACCCGTCTCAAGCAAACGGTGTCCGGCTTGCTGGCGCACTACCTACCAAGGACAAGCTCGACACTGCGGCTAAGCTATCGCTTCTTTGCGGACGACTACGACATTCGTGCTCACACGATGCTCGGCGAGATCTATCAGTACGTCACCGAACGTGCGTACATCAACGCGCACTACCGAGTGCATCATCAAAACGCGGTCTATTTCTGGACGAACAATCTGGGCCTACCCCTCGACTTGACCGCGCCACGCACCGCCGACTCGGACTTGGCGCAGTTCTGGGCTCATGAATTTGGTGTCAAGGTGCTGTTTCACCTCACGCCGCCGGGAAGAACCCACCAACACGACATGGACGCCTACTACAACCGATACATCCGCTCGAACAATCTGAGCGTACACGTGGTAAGCGTCGGCTACGGGTACAAGTTCTGAAGGAGGTCCAATGAAACGCTTTGTCGGTCGCTCGCTACTAGGACTCCTCGCGCTGGTCGCCATCCTGATGGCCGTATTGCACTTTCGCTACGGCGGCGGAGAACCCTATCCCGACCTGAGCGGGACACCGATGTTCGCCGAGGATGCTCTCCGGGTCGTGGTGACGAGCCCCGAGCCGATCGGCAATCATGCGGTTTCCGCAGACGGGCGCGTGTTCTACACCATTCATCCGGAGAGCCGGCCGGCGGGTGCAAAGCTCCTCGAGTGGGTCGATGGCGCGCCCAAGCCCTTCCCGAGTGACGAGGCGCAGTCCCTCTTCGAGACACCTCTCGGCGTCGTCGTCGACCGACAGAACCGATTGTGGCTAATCGACCACGGGAATCACGCGACGGGAGTGGTGCGATTGTTTGCGTTCGATCTGACCACCGGGGCGCTCGTGCACGACCACGTGTTCGACTCTTCGGTCGCGCAGCTCGGCTCCTTCCTCCAGGACTTGCAGGTCGACTCGACCGGTAAGCACGTGTTCATCGCGGACGTGAGTTTCTGGCGGAAGAACCCGGGCCTGGTCGTATACGACGTCGAAGCGAACAGGGCGCGGCGGGTCCTCGACAGCGACCCGTCGGTGTCCGCCCAGGACTGGCTCATCCGCAACCCTACCAAAGACATGGTGTTCTTCGGGGTCGTCGTCCTCAAGCCAGGCGTCGACGGGATCGCGATCGATCGCAACGATGAGTGGGTCTACTACGGGGCGATGACGCACGACACGATGTACCGGATCAAGGTGGCGGACCTCCTCGACGACTCACTCAGCCAGGGCGCGCTTGCTGCGCGGGTCGAGGCAGTCGGCCCGAAACCGCTCAACGATGGACTCAGCACCGACAACGCGGGGAATCTCTTGATCACCGATGTGGAGCACAACGCGGTGATTCGTATGAAACCCGACGGCGAGTTGACCACGCTGGTACGAGACAATCGTATTCGCTGGGCGGACGCTCTGAGCTACGGGCCCGACGGCTGGCTCTACGTCGCCGACAGCGCCATCCCCGACCAGATGCTGCAGACGAAGGCACATATTGAGGCGAACGCGCCGTACCATATCTTCCGGTTTAAGCCCGACATCGACGGCGTCCCGGGGCAATAGCGAACAGCGCACTCACTGCGCGTTGCCGCTCAACGTAGCGCGGAGGCTCTTCTTCCAACGCTCGATCAAAGCGTCATAGTGAGCGTCGTTCTCGCGAAAGATGCGCTCCATCGCGAGGCCGCGCATGAAGTAAAGCGTCATCTCGACCGCGACCTTCGACTGGCGATCGCCGCGACCGGTAAGTTGTCTGAACGCCCCATAGATGCGCCCGCCGATGCTTCGCTCGTAGGCCTCGAAGCGCTCGAGGAGCTCCGGGTCGGTCCGGGAGGCGACCATGAGCTCGACGACGGCCCAATAGAGCGGCCCAGAGAACATGGCCCAGAGCGTGTCGACCATCGCGTCGATCGGCTCGTCGCCCTTGTCGAGTCGCGCGTTGAGTTCGGTTTCGAACTCCTTCGAACGCTCGTCGGTCAGATGTTCGATAGCAGCCACCAACAGCTCGGCTCTGCTCGGAAAGTGATGGAGCTGAGCGCCCCTCGATAGACCGGCCCGCTCGCCCACCTCGACCGTGGTCGTCCTCGGGTAGCCGACGTCGATCAGGCTCTCGATCGTGGCGTCGAGCAGCTTCCCACGGGTGACCCGACGACGCTCCGCCTGGGGCACGCGCTCTCGCTTCGGGGCGGCGTCGGCTGCGGCCTTCTTCACGCTCTCATGCTCCTCAGTCGCGGCGGTACATGGTGACGACCGCCGCGCCACCCAGGCCGAGGTTGTGCTGCAGTGCAACGCGCGCGCCATCGACCTGACGGTCCTCTGCTTGGCCGCGCAAGTGCCACACGAGCTCCGTGCACTGCGCAAGGCCGGTCGCCCCGAGCGGGTGTCCCTTCGAAAGAAGACCTCCACTCGGGTTGGTGACGAACTTCCCGCCGTAGGTGTTGTCACCCTCTTCGATGAACTTTTCCGCTTCGCCCTCTGGGCAGAGCCCGAGCGCCTCGTACGTAAACACTTCGTTGGTGGTGAAGCAGTCGTGGAGCTCGACGACATCGACGTCCTCGGGCCCGACACCGGACTCTTCGTAGACCGCATGCGCCGCGTTCTTCGCCATGTCGAAGCCGACCATCTTGATCATCGAATCGCCAAAGCTCGACTCGTAGTCGGTACGCATCGTCTGGCCGGCAATGTAGACGGGGTTGGAGATACCCTTCTTCTTGGCAAAATCGTCTGAGCACACGATGGCCGCGGCCGCTCCGCAAGTCGGAGGGCAGCACTGGTACCGAGTGAGCGGATCGAACACCTCAGGGGACGCCAGTATCTCCTCCACGCTGAGCAGATCCCGGAAAAGCGCGTAGGGATTGTTGGCTGCATGCTTGCGCGCCTTCTCGTTGACCTTCGCGAAGGTCTCCCGCTTGGTTCCGTAGCGCCACCGGTACTCGCGCCCGGCGCCACCGAACATCTGGGCCGCTGCGGGTGCCGCCGTGAAGCCCTGTGCGTCGTTCATCACGCCGACGTGAAGGTTCAGCGGGTTTGGACGATCATCCCATGCACTTCCGAGCGCGCCCTTCTTCATCTGCTCGAAGCCAACGGCGAGCGCACACTCGACGATTCCACCTTCGACCATCTGCTTGGCCAACATCAACGCGCTCGACCCGGTCGAACAGTTGTTGTTGACGTTATAGACGGGAATCCCTGTGAGACCGACGTCGTAGACCGCGCGTTGCCCGCAGGTGCTGTCTCCGAACACGTAGCCTGCAACCGCCTGTTCGACTTCGCCGTACTCGA
>CAXMRN010000236.1:0-6108 GCA_964195565.1 uncultured Polyangiaceae bacterium
GCCGAAGATGGCGTGGAACATGAGCGCCTCGTACCCGAAGCCGAAGAAGACCATCGGCAGGTAGAGGAGCGACCTGTAGACGATCACCTCGAGCCACGAGAAGCGGAAGGAGACGATCCAGTCCATCTCGTCGTCTTGGACACTGTGGTGCGCCTTGTGAAACTCCCAAAAGAGGGGGATTCGGTGCAGCAGGTTGTGTACGCACCACTGAAGGAAGTCGATGACCAGCAGGGCGACGATGACCTGAACCCACAACGGCCAATCGGCGGCGGCGTTGCGGTAGACGGCGTCGGTGAGCCCCTCGGCGCCGAGCCAGCGGTCGACGTGCGGAAGGACCCAGGTGCTGGCCAGACCCGCAAGCAGCACGCCCAGGAAGTGGCCGTTGAACACGAGGAAGATCAGGTCCGACCACAACTTCGGTCGCAGCTGCTTCTGCTCAGGCCGCCACGGGAAGAACCGCTCGAGGACGACCAACAGGCCCGAGACTGCGGCGAGGCTAATGGGGTACAGATAGGCTGCCATCGAGGGCAGGGATAGCACGTCTCGGGCGCGGCCGACACGCGTGCGCGCTGGTGTTTGATCAAGGAGCGAAGAGCTCTGGCGTGAGGTGACCAATGGCGGCGGCGAGCTCGATCTGCGCGGCGTTGAACCTGAGGATCTGCTCGATGAATGAGAGTTTTGCTCGGGCTTTCATGTTCTGGGATTGGATGACCTCGAAGCCGGAACCCGTGCCTGCGTCAAACCGCGCCAGCTCGATGGCGTAGCTTCGCTCGGCGGCGTCGACTTCGGCACGCGCGGGGGGAATCGCTTCGCGGGCTGCTTGGACATTGACCACCGCGGTTTCGATGTCGGCATTGGCTTGCTCGGAGATGGCTTCGGCGCGGAACTGGAGCGCTTTGGCGTTGGCCTTCGCGGTGCGGACGCGTCCGCCTTTTTCGAAATCAAAGGAGACACCGATGAACGCGTACCCGATCAGCGTCGGACCGAGGTGCGCCATCTGCGTGCCGAGAAGGCGCCCGCCGATGCTGGCGTCGACTTCGGGGCCCAGGAGATCCCACCACATCTGCTTGGTGCGAATCGTCCCGCCCTCGGCCCTCTTCTTCCCCGCAAGCACATCTGGGCGTGCGTGGTCGGCCTCGCCGGTCAGCTTCGCCTCGGACGCGTCGTCGACGAACGGCTCGATCCCGACCTGCTCATCGCCGGTCGTGAGTAGCTCCCTAAGGTCCCAGCGTAGGAGACGAGCGAGCCGGATGCTTGCCGCCTTCCAGAACGCGCGCGCTTGGATCTCGGCGCGCTGGGCTTGTGCGAGGGCAGCTTCGGCGCGAGCGACGTCGGCGCCGGACGCGACCTCGGCCACGGCGCGCGCGTTGGCGATGTCATAGAAGCGCTGCGCGTCCTGCACGAGCTGGGTGGCAATCGCCATGGACGCTCTGGTGAGCGCAATGTCTTGGTAGGAGAGCGCGGCCTGGAGCATCGCTTGGCGTTGTGCTTCTTTGAGGTCGTAGCCGGCGGCGTCGGCGAAACGGCGCTCGGCTTTGGAACCGGTGCCTGCTGCTCCCGGGTTGTTCCGGTAGAAGAACGCGGCCGTGGGCTCATACCGCGCGAAGTTCACGTCTGCCTGGAGTATGCCGAACGATCCGACTTCGCGACCGTCCAAGTACCGCACACGGAAGTCAGCGCTCACCCCAGGAAGCAATCGCCCGTCGCTGGTGGCCACTTGGCCTGAGGCCGCTTCGAGGCGAGCCGCGGCTTCGAGCACAGATGTGGGCTCACCCATCGCGACTGTCACGACTTCGGCGAGCCCCACGGAGCGCGTATCGTTCGTCTCGGCGGCTCCGGGGACCGTCACGTCGACAGGATCGACCGCTGCCTCCGCATGGGCGTCGGCGTGAAGCTCACTCGGCATCGGTCGTTCGGTTACGTGCGGGTCGTAGCCTCGGACGCACCCCGCGAGGGCGCACAAGACCAACACCTGCACGACGAGTAGCGTTCGGTGCAACATGTCACTTCGCTCCTTCCTCGATGGGATCGCAAGGGCTGCCTTCACGCGCGAGTGGCGAGCCAGCCACCATGACGAGCGCGTCGGTGCTGAGACCTGTCGCAACGACCGCGCGCCTTCCGTCATCGGACGCTACGACGATTGCTTGTTTGTGAAGGACGCCGTCACGCGCCTCCAGCACGTAGCGCTCCTCGCCCTGCCCCCGCACAGCGCGCGAAGGAATCGAGAGCAAGCCCTCAGGCACGCGCACGCGCAGATACACTTCCCCGTACATTCCAGGGTGGAACGTCCCCTCTGCGTTGTCGAAATCGACTTCCGCACGCATGGCGCGCGTTTGGTCATCGAGCGCGCTCGAGATGCGTGCAATCGCCCCCTCGAACTCCCGTCCCGGGAACGCGTCGAGCTGGACCTCGAGCTCGGAGCCCACAGAAACGCTCGGCACGAGCGGCTCCGGAATCTGTAGAACCAAACGAAGCGGTTGCGTGCGCGCAACTTCGACGATGGGCCGCGCACCCGGCGTAGTGCCCTCCCGAACGAGCGCCCCAGGGTGAAGGATACGCTGGGTGACGTGCCCATCGAACGGCGCACGCAACTTCGCAAAGCTGCTGAGCGTCTTCAGGCGCTTGACCTCAGCGCGCGCAAGGTCGGCCTGCGCGACTTCCACCCGCTTCTTGGCGGCTGCATTGTCGACCTCCTGTTGAGGGATCGCTTCCTTGTTGGCCTTTCGGAGGTCTTGAAGACGCTTCTCGACCATCGACGCGAGTTCGACTTCGGCCAGCTCCTGGTCGAGCTGCGCTCGTGCGCTTTGAAGCTGAGCGTCCATCTCGGGAACGACGATTGTCGCGAGCACGTCCCCGGCTTTGACTTCGCTTCCAATATCGACGGCGACCGATTGGAGGTATCCGGTGACTCGGGCGTAGAGCAACGCGTCCTCCCAGGGCTCTAGCGTCCCCGGCAACTCGACGGTTTGCTCTCCTTCGACGGGGGCCGGCGTGGCGACCACCACCCGCAGCGGTCGGCCTCCTTCGGCTGGGGTCGCCCGCGAGGTTTCCCTGGCACATCCGAGCGCGCAGCCGGTGACGGTCGCGAGTAAGAGCCAATACTTCAATAAGTACTTAAACATGAGCAGGTTCTCCAACAACGGCATCCAGATCGTCCTCTTCCCGAGGCTTCGGCGGCCGCTTCATCCAAACGTAGAGACAAGGAAGTACGAAGAGCGTCAGCACCATGGCTCCGAGTACGCCTCCAATAATGGTCCGCGCGAGGGGCACGTTGCCCTCTGCGCCGGCGATGCCGAGCGCCATCGGCAGCAGCGCCAGCGCCGTCGTCAGCGAGGTCATCAGGATCGGCCGCAACCGCACGCGAGCCGCCTCCTTCACAGCGTCGACAATGGGCTGCCCTTGCTCGACGCGCTCGTTGGCGAAGTGAACGAGAATGATCCCGTATTCGACCACGATGCCGGCCATCATGATGATACCCATGAGGCTCTGAATGTTGAGCGACGTACCCGTCGCAAAGAGCACAATCGCGACCCCGATGAACCCGAGCGGCACGGTCAACAGAATCATCAGGGGGTCGATGAACGAGCGAAGCTGCGCGACCAGCAAGAGGTAGATGAGCACCAGCGCCAGCAGGAACCCGCGGGCGAACTGCGCGAACGAGCTGCGCATCGTTTGAACTTCGCCGCTCGCACTCATCGTGTACCCGCGGCCGGCGTAGTCGCCGCCGATCTGGAAAGACACGTTGCCTCGTTCATCGAGGAACGGCTCGAGCGGAAGCTCGGTGGACTCGAACAAAGCATCCTCCATCGCGCCTACGACCTGACCGAGGTTGGCGCCGGGAGCGACGTCCGCGTACACGTCGACGACGCGTGTGATATTGCGGTGACTGACGAACGACGGTCCGATTCCACGCTCCACGGTCGCAACGGTTCGAAGAGGCACGGAATCTCCGCCGCCCGAGGGGGTTAGAGGGATGTCGAGCAATGTGTCGGCAGACACGTGCTCCGATTCTCGGTACTGCGCGCCGATGAAGTAGTGGTTCCCGTTGCGCGGGTCGATCCAGAACGATGGCTTGAAGTTGATGCTGGAGTTGGTGGCGGTGACCAGGTTGTGCATCACGTCTTCGGTCGTGAGCCCGGCGAGCGCTGCCTTCGTGCGGTCGATGTCGATTTCGAGCGTGGGGTAGTCGTTGCGCTGCGCGACCCGCACATCCTCCGCTCCCTCGACCCTCTCCAACTGCCGAGCGATCTCGCCGCCGATCGTTTCAAGCACGCGGAGGTCGCTGCCTTTGACTTGGAAGTGAATCGGTGCGGGCTCACCGAAGTTGAGCGCAGCGGTGAGCATGCCGCCCGTGTCGAACGCGAACTCGGCTTGGGGAAAATCTCTCCTCAAGGTTTCGCGCAGGGTCTCGACGACTTCGAAGATGTCGCGGCGCCCTTCCTTCAGCTGAAGCAGCATGAAGGCGTCCATCGGCCCGGTGTTGGGGGTGTACGCTGCGGGCCAGTCCATCAGGACGCCGATGTTGCTGATCAGCATGCGTAGGCTCGACTCCGGATCGTTCTCGACCGTCGGAAACTCGGGGTCCGGCTCGCCAAGCTCGTCGATGACGGCGCCCTCGACGGCGGCGAGGACACGTTCGGTCTGCTCGATTCGCGTTCCCGAGGGCATTCGCACATAGATCTGAAGCTGCGCGGCGTCGACACGCGGAAAGAGCTCGGTCCCGGTCTGGGTCAACAGCAACGCCGCAGCCACTGCTGCGACGGCCGTGGCGGTCAGCACCGCCCACCTACCCCGGATCGCAGAGGAGATCGCGCTCGCATAGCGCTGTTGCCAACGGCTCTCTTGCCGCGGCCCCCCTTCACCGGTTTCGAGGAACCGCGCGCAGAACGATGGGACAACGGTCAGCGCGACCACGAGGGACGCCACGATGACAAAAGTGGCCGCCCAGGCGAGGGGCGCGAAAAGATACTTCGCCATCCCCGAAAGGAAAATCGTCGGGAGAAAGACAGCGGCAAAAGTCAGCGTCGAAACGATGATCGAAGGAGCCACCTCCTTGGTGCCGTCGAGCGCAGCGCGCGCCTTCGACTTCCCGAGGGACCGGTGCCGAATGATGTTCTCGACGACCACGATCGACTGATCGACCAGGATCCCAATCGCGAGCGCGATCCCCCCGAGCGTGAGCGTGTTGAGCGTCTGCCCACGCGCGAACAGTCCAATCGTCGCCGCCAAGATCGCCAACGGGATCGCAACGACGATAATCGCCGTGGCGCGGAACGTTCGGAGGAAGAGAAAGACGACCAGGCCCGCGAGGATCGCGCCCAACAGGGCAGCAAACTGCAGGCCGTCGATTGCGTCGCGAACGTACACCGATTGGTCGAGCACAACTTCGAGCGCCAGATCCTGAGCGCGCTCGTCCATCTCTCGTAACCGCTCGCGGATCTGCCGAAGCTGCCCCCGGATGGCGTCGACGATCTCGATGGTGTTCGCGCCCGGCTGACGATAGATCGGGATGTAGACCTGCCGTCGCCCGTTGATCCGCACGATGTTCGATTGAATCTGCGACGAGTCCTGCACGCTGGCGACGTCGCGCATGAAAACGACGCTTCCGTTGTGGGTCGCGATCGGCATGTCGTTGAGCTCGGCGACTTTGGCCGGCATCGCGTTGGCGAAGATCTGATAGTCGGTTTCGCCGGCTTTCATGTTGCCCGCAGGCACGAACACCGATTGCTTGTTGAGCGCGCGCACGACATCCATGGGACTCAAGCCGCGAGCCTCGAGCTTGTTGCGGTCGACGTACGCGAGGATGCGTCGAAGCTTGCCGCCGTAGACCGCAGGCGCGATGACGCCGGGGATCGACTGCAGCCGGTTGCGGAGCTCGAAGTACGCAACGTCGTACAGCTCCTTTTCGGTCATGGTCGGAGACGACACGCTGACGAGGCACAGCGGCACCGACGCAGTCGGGTCGAAGGGCATGACCATCGGCGGCACCGTCCCGGGCGGCAGATAGAACATGTCACTGACCGCGTACGAAGTGACCTGGCTCATCGCCGTCTCGAAGGCGATCCCCTCCCGGAAGAAATCCTTCACGATGCTCACCCCGAGCATCGA
>CAXMRN010000237.1:0-7706 GCA_964195565.1 uncultured Polyangiaceae bacterium
GGTTTCCTCTCTTGCCAACCTCAATCCGGAGATCGCGTCGATGAAGCTCCAACGGATCGGCACGGACGAGGGGCCGCTGGTCCTGCGCGCGGGCGAACACTTCAGCGCAGTCACCGACGAAGACGACGAGGATGCTGAGCACGAAACCGTCGCCGTACGAGCTTTGGTCCGCGCGTTGAACTCACTTCTGGCGAAGGCGGAAGTGAGCGAGAGGCTGGTGCCTCTGGTTCCCGATGACGCACGGGAACTCTACGTCGGAGTGACTATGGAAGGCGCGATGACCTTGCTGCAAGGTGGTTGTACGGAGCTTTCCGCTGTTGCGTCACTCCGCGAATTCGCAAGCTGGTAACAACCTCGCGGTTCGTGCCATACCTGTGCCCGAGATTTCGAGGTGAACGAGAATGGCTGAATACGACTACGACCTCTTCGTCGTTGGCGCGGGCTCCGGTGGCGTGCGAGCGGCACGGGTGGCGAGCGACCTTGGCGCACGGGTGGCGGTTGCCGAAGTGGATCGGATGGGAGGCACCTGCGTCAACGTCGGCTGCGTTCCCAAGAAACTGTTCGCCTACGGATCTCACTTTTCATACGACCTCGACGATGCTCGTGGCTACGGATGGTCGACCGAGCCCTCGTTCGATTGGGCGACGTTGCGCGCCAACAAGGACCGCGAAATCGCCCGCCTCAACGAAATCTACGCCCAACTCCTCGAGGGCGCGGAGGTAGACCTGTTCAAAGGGCATGCGCGGCTCGTCGACCCCCATGCGATCGAGATCGAGGGGATTCGGCATTCCGCAGAGAGGATCCTCATCGCCACCGGCGGAAAAGCGATCGAGCCAGAGATTCCTGGGGCCGAGCACGCCTTCACCTCCAACGCGGTCTTCTCGCTCGACGAGTTGCCCAATCGAATGCTGATGGTTGGGGCGGGCTACATCGCGCTCGAGCTAGGTTCGGTTCTTGGAGCGCTGGGCGTCGATGTCACCCTCGTTCACCGTGGAGACGAGATCTTGCGCGGCTTCGACCGCGACCTCCGTTGCCACCTTCACGATGAGCTGGAAGCCAAGGGGATGCGCATCCGACTCGAAACGCGCGTCGAAGAGCTTCGCAAGACCGATTCTGGTTTCGAAGCCCGGTTGAGCGATGGCGAAGTCCTCGAAACCGATTTTCCGGTGTTCGCGATAGGGCGCGAGCCCAACGTCGAAGGGCTGGGGCTCGAAGACATCGGCGTCGAGCTTGGCGGCCGGGGAGGCGTCATCGTGGACGACAACTTCACGAGCTCGGTCCCCTCGGTTCACGCCGTCGGCGACGTCACCGATCACATTCAGCTCACCCCCGTCGCGCTCGCCGAGGGCATGCACTTCGCCCACCACTTCTACGGCCAGGGAGACCATCGTGTGGATTACATGAACATTCCGACCGCCGTATTCTGCCAGCCGGAGCTCGCAACAGTGGGTCTCACCGAAGCGCAGGCATGGCACCGTTGCCAAGACGTCCGGGTCTACAAATCGGTCTTCACCCCCTTGAAGTTGACCCTGAGCGACCGCAGCGAACACACGATCGTGAAGCTCGTCGTCGACGCATCGAACGACCGAGTCGTTGGCTGCCACATGGCCGGACATGGAGCCGCGGAGATTATCCAGGGGATGGCGATCGCGATAAAAGCGGGCGCGACAAAGGCGCACTTCGACGCGACCATCGGTATTCACCCCACCTCCGCGGAGGAATTCGTTTCTCTGCGTTGATTCCCGAGTTTTTAAGTCAAGAATTATCGGTGTTGGCGGAAGCGAAATAGGCTGTAATTTATGGGCTTCAGGGTTTAGGATGACCTCCCTGGGCTGGACGCGTTGCAAACCCGCACCAGACTTGTCAAGTTACTCTGAATCACCATGGAAGCCGTCCGCGTCGCCTCAGTCGATTCCGACCTCGATCAACAGAATCGAGCCCTCGGAGCCTCGACCCCTGAAGAGCTCATCGAATGGGCCTCGCAGAGGTTCGGCGACAAGCTGATCGCATCGACGAGCTTCGGCGCGACGTCCGCCGTGATGCTCCACCTCGTGCACAGGGTCGCGCCGCGCACGCCAATCATCTGCGTCGATACGGGCTACCTCTTCCCCGAGACCTATCAATTCGCTGAAGACCTGATCAAACGCTTGGAGCTCGACGTGCGCTTTTATGCAGCGCCAATGTCTCCGGCTCGCCAAGAAGCGCTGTACGGCAAGCTCTGGGAGCAGGGCGAAGAGGGGGTGAACCGCTACCTCCAAATCAATAAGGTCGAGCCGATGCAAAGAGCGATTCACGAGCTCGACGCAGAGGGCTGGATGGCGGGACTGCGCTCGGAACAGACCGAGCATCGCGCAGGGCTGCGCCGCATCGATCGGCAAGACGGCCGCGTCAAGATCCACCCCGTCCTCAACTGGACCGCGGAAGAGATGACGTCCTACATGGAGCGCTACGACCTCCCGTACCATCCAATGGTCGAACAAGGTTACCGCTCGATTGGTGACCATCATTCTACGATTCCGACGACTGCCGACATGGATCCACGGGACGGCCGCATCCTCGGCAAAACACGGGAGTGCGGGCTCCACCTTCCGCTGACCGAAGAGCAAAACCAGAGCCTCAAGTCGAGCGGCTTGTAGGAAGCTGGCCCATCGCGCCGCTTTGCGTAACCTCAATTAGAGGTAGCAACGGTGACTCTGCTTCGGCTCGTGCTCAGCGATCTGCATCTCGGGACGGGAACCCGGCGCGGACAACTGAACCCACTCGAGGATTTCATTCACGATGATCGCCTCGTCGAGCTCCTCGCCTACTACAACGAGCTCGTCGGCGCAGACGGCAGCATCGAGCTGATCTTGAACGGGGACATCTTCGACCTCTTGAAGGTGAAGATCGCCGACGAATGGCCAACCGAGGTGACCGAGGAGATCGCGGTCGCCAAGCTGCAGCAGTGCTTGGAGGGGCATCCGAAGTTCGTGCTCGCGCTCCGCGAGTTTCTGCAGAAGCCGACAAACCGCGTAACCTATCTTCCCGGCAACCACGACCTCGAGCTTTGGTTCTCCGGTGTGCAGGAACTGTTTCTCCGGTACGTGGCGCCGGGCGACGCTGCAGAGCGCGTGCACTTCGTGACCTCGTCCGACACCTACTACCTTCCCGAAGGCATCCAGATCAGGCACGGCCATCAGTTCGAACGCATTCACCGCGTCGACTACTCACAGATGACGCGAACGCGGCGCGACGGAACGGAAGTGCTGGCCCTCCCGTGGGGCAGCCTATGGATTCTCGAGGTGATGAACCCGCTCAAAGAGATTCGTAGTCACATCGATCGCATCCAACCGCTCGGTCGATTTCTCTGGTCCTCCGCCCTCCTCGACCCTGGGTTCGTATTCAAGTTCCTGTGGCGCTCGACGGTCTACTTCCTCCGACATCGCGTCTTCACGATCCAAGCCTGGCGCGAGCGCATCATGAACTTCCCTCGACTGGTTCGCGAAGAGGTGCTCGAAATCACGAGCGGTGGCTACGACGAACGTGCCATTCGCGCGCTCAACAAGATCCGAGGCGCCCACACCCTCATCGTAGGCCACAGCCACGGCCCACGATTCCTCCAGCTCCCCAACGACCGAATCCTGGTGAACACCGGCACCTGGGTGAAGATGATCAACCTAGACCTCCAATACCTCGGCCAAGACAGCGGCCTGACCTACGCCGTGATCAGCTACGACGACAACGGCAAACCGGAAACAACGCTCATGCGGTGGCAAGGGGCTCACGAAGCGTGCGAAGCAATTCCCTACGCCGATTGACCAGCCACCGGGGCCCCCGGGGCACAGCGAAACGCCATACGTCGACATCAGTGCGACCGTCGCGAGCCGCACTCGGAAGATGTCTACATACGATTCCGCACGTCGCCGTGGATGGTTCCATATGGAGGGTGCAGCCCGAACCCTCGCAGTTACCGTTGGCGTATGTAGGGGTGCGGGGGAACGCGATGCGCGGATATGGCGACGTCGCAAGTGCCAAACTGCAAGACAGCAACCACCCCAGTTTGGCGCGCGCGCCGAGGGGCGCCTTGCGTGGCCCCTGGCCCCAAGCCCTTCCGGCCACTTTTGCAAGGCGCCCCGCTCGTCATATCCGCGCGTCGTGTTCCCCCGCGCCCCGGCTCTAGCCGCCCCGTCCATTGAAGCCGCGTATCGTGTTTTTCCGTGCCCCGAGACGTTACCAGTGCAACACGAGTTTTCCGAACGTCTCGTTCGCGTCCATTCGTTGGTGGGCTGTTTGTACGTCGGTCATCGGTAGAACGTCGTCGATGATCGGTCTGAGGTCGCCCGTCGTGAAGCGTTGCAGCATTTCGCCGCTGAAGGACTTGGTCAGGGCGGCCTTTTCTTCTGGGGAGCGGCTGCGGAGGACCGAGCCGTGGATGGAGGCTCGTTTGGCTAGTAGCGTGCCGAGGGAGAGTTCGCCTTTTACGCCGCCCATTAGACCGATGACGATGATGCGGCCCTTCTTGCCGATCACTTTGATGTTCTGAGCGAGGTACGCGGCGCCGATAGTGTCGAGGATGACGTCGACGCCTTTGGGGGCCGCGGTGAGCACCCCTTCGGCGAAGTTGCCGTCCTCCACCAGCACGGCGTGGTTCAATCCGATGTCGGTGCATCGCGGGAGCTTGTCGGCGGTGCGGGATGTGCCGATCGAGGTCGCGCCAATCACCGATGCCAATTGAATGCCGGCGGTGCCGACGCCGCTCGCGACCGCGTGGAACAGCACGGAGCCACCGCGCTCCAAGCCACCCTGCAGAACGATGGCGTCGTAGGCAGTCAGGAATACCTCGGGGATCGCTGCCGCCTCTTCGAGCGACATCTCCTCGGGAACTGCCATCAGCTCGGCCCCTTCGGTGAGGAGCCGCGTCGCCATCGACCCACCGCCAACGATTCCCATGACCCTATCGCCCGGCTTCCATGCGCTTACCGAATCGCCGACCGACTCGACCACTCCCGCGAACTCGAGGCCAGGGACATCCGCAGGCACGCCCGGCGGGGCGGGGTAAAAGCCACGGCGCTGAAGGCAGTCGGCGCGATTCAGGCCCGCAGCTGCGACCTCGATCAAGACCTCCGACGGCCCGGGCTGCGCCACCTCGATCTCGCCAACCTCGAGCACGTCGGGGCCTCCGGGCTCACGAATGCGAATCGCTTTTGCTTTGGGCATGCGACGCAGGGTAACGCGCACGGGCCGACCGTCCAGCCGTGCTTCCCGTGCTAGGTTCCCCGCGATGAACGCCAACGTCGGCACTATGCTTCATCGCTGGGCGCAGCAAGACCCGGCACGCACCGGGATTGTCGACTCCGGGCGTGACGGACTCGCGCTCAGCTACGGGGAGCTGGATCGTCAGGCTTCTGCGGTGGCCGCGTACCTGCTCGAACGGGGCCTCGGCCCCGGCGATCGGGTCGCCGTCTGCACCGCGAACGGGTTGGAATTCGTCGCCGCGTGGTTTGGCACTGTGTACGCCGGCTGCACCACCCTCCCGATCCCGGTGATGTCGACCGCGCACGAGATCGCGTTCTGGCTACAACACTCGAATTGCAAGGCGCTTCTCACCGATGCCGACCGCGCCGCAGTCGCTCACCAGAGCAAGACGCGGGCGGGCACGGCATGCGAAGTCCTGCTCGTCGAGGACGCGATGGCGAACGCCGCAGGCGAGGCGCCGCCCTGCCCCGCTTCACCCGACTCGATGGCGATGCTCCTCTACACCTCGGGAACGACAGGCGCTGCAAAGGGGGTCTGCATCACGCACGGGTCTCTCGTGATGCATACCCAGGCGCTCGTGGAGCAAACTCTGCGGCTCACCGAAGAGGACCGCATCCTCGGCACCCTTCCCCTCACGCACTCGTACGGGATTCGCATGACCCTGCTGGTGCCTTTCCTCGCCGGCGCACGCACCGTCTTCGTGCCGAAGTTCTCTCCGTCACGCACGCTCGAACTCTGCACGGCTCACGAGATCACGTGGCTGCCAGGAGTGCCGACGATGTTCGTCGCCTGGGCGAACGAACACACCCAACCGACCCCGCCCTCTCTTCGATGGTGCATGAGTGCCGGCGCGCCGCTCGCCGAAGACGTCCGGCTGCGCGCTGAGGAGCGCCTGGGCGCTCCGGTGCGTCAAGGATACGGGCTCACCGAAGCCACCTTCACGACGATCAACGCACCCCCGGACGAGGCGGTGCCGGGTTCGTCCGGCAAACCGGTGGCGGGCGTCGACCTGATGATCGCAGATGATTTCGGGGAAGAGCTACCGACAGGCACGCACGGCGAAGTGCTGATCCGCGGGCAGAACGTGATGGCCGGCTATCTCGATGAGAAGCTCGCCACAGCCCACGTGATGCGGGGCGATTGGCTACACACGGGCGACATCGGCTTCCTCGACGACGAAGACCGCCTGACGATCGCCGATCGAACCAAGGACCTGATCCTTCGCGGTGGCGCGAGCATCTATCCCTCCGAAGTCGAGAACGTGCTCGCACATCACCCGGCCGTTCGCGACGTGGCCGTCGTGGGGCAGCCCGATGAGTACTACGGGGAAGAGATCGTCGCCGTCGTCGTTCGAAGCACTGGTGTCACCGCTGAAGATCTCGACATGTGGGCGCGGGAGCGGCTCGCCCCATACAAGGTGCCTCGGCGTTTTGCGTTCGTCGACGCCCTCCCCGAGGGAGCCAGCGGCAAGACGCTGAAGCGACGCCTCCGGGACCAGCTCGTGGCGGGCGAGCTCAGCGCTGAAGCGTTACCGTCCCACCGGCCTACTCAGTAGCTCGAACGCCGCGATCATCGCGACCGCCCCGATGAGCAGCCCGGTCCACGGACCGTACCATCCCGCTGCCACCGGAAGCTCAGCGCAGAGCAAGCTGACGCCGCCAACGAGAAGCGCGTACGGGAGTTGGGTACGCACGTGGTCCATGTGGTCGCAGCTGGTCGCCATCGAGCTGAGGACGGTCGTGTCCGAGATCGGCGAGCAGTGATCACCCCAGACGGAACCGGCTAGAATCGACGACACCGTTCCCAAGAGGATTGTCTCGTTGCCAGGCGCGATCTGATGCGCGAGCGGGACCACCAACGGAAAGAGGATCGCCATGGTGCCCCATGACGTGCCAGTCGCGAAGCTGACCAATGCGGCCATGACGAAGACGGTGGCCGGAATCCAAGCTGGCGCGATCCAGTCGCCCACAGCCCCGATCAAAAACAACGCCGTGTTGAGGTCGCGACATACCGCACCGAGAGACCAGGCCAAGATGAGAATGACCGCGGCGAACAGCATGGATCGCATCCCGGACATCCACGCTTCGATCGACTTGCCAAACGACAAGGCGCCAGTGCCAACCGAAAGCCCCAACGCCGCCAGGCAGCCTGCTCCGGTTGCCCACAGGATCGCCGCGCTCGAGCTTGCTTCGCCCACGATTGCGCGAAGGGACAAGTCCATGCCGGAGGCCAACACCTTGACCCGCCCGTCGAAGTAGATCCCGAGCGCCGCCACGACGACCAGGACGATCACCGGAATCAGCGCGTTCATGGGCCGGCCGGGGACGTCATCGGGGACCGAGTCCTCGTGGAAGTCCGACGCGGGTTGGGAACCAGGCCGCGAAAGCTGCCCTTCGTCGAACGCGCGTCGCTCCGCGCGCAGCATCGGCCCGAAGTCGCGGCCGCGAAACGCGATCCAAGCGACGAAGACG
>CAXMRN010000238.1:0-28106 GCA_964195565.1 uncultured Polyangiaceae bacterium
ACCTGCAATACTGACCCACCTTGGAGGAGGTCGAAATGGCAACTGCAAAGAAACGAACAAAAAAGGCCGCGAAGAAGCGGCCAGCAAAAAAGCGCGCGACCAAGAAGGCTGCGAAGAAGCGCAAGCCAGCGAAGAAGCGCGTCGCTAAAAAGCGCAAAACTGTGAAGAAGAGGCGCGCATCTGTGAAGAAGCGCGTCGCTAAAAAGCGCAAAGCAGTGAAGAGGAAAGTCGCGAAGAAGCGCAAAGCAGTGAAGAGGAAAGTCGCGAAGAAGCGCAAGCCAGCGAAGAAGCGCGCAACCAAGAAGCGCAAGCCAGCGAAGAAGCGCGCAACCAAGAAGCGCGCAACCAAGAAGCGCGCAACCAAGAAGCGCGCAACCAAGAAGCGCGCAACTAAGAAGCGCGCAACTAAGAAGCGCGCAACCAAGAAGCGCACGGTTCGCAAGAAGAAGTAAGCTTCTAGGCGGTCGACCTTCGGGTCGACCCGGGGGTCACCTGTTGGTGGCCCCTGGCCTAAGGCCCTGCCTTTTAGGGCCTTCGCGCAGTTTGGCCTTCGCGCAGTTTGTCGTGGCGATCCCTCTTTCTTATCGGGGGGTGTTCGTCGCTAACGCCCCGGCTGTTTGGTTGGGGCGTTAGCAATTCAGGGCGCCTTCTTTTCACTCCTCAGCAACCGTTCGAGTCGCGCCGCTTCGAGACGCACCGCGATCACTTTTTCGCTGCCAAGCGTGACCGAGCCAACGGGGCTGCTTTTGCGTTTGTGGACGAACCGTCGCGGCGTGTAGAGGACGTCCACGATTGTCTCTCCGCGAAGGTCGCTGAAGTGCGCGGCCAGCGTCGCTGCGTCGACCAATGTTTCCGGCGGACATGACTTCCCCTTGCCGAGGGGGACGACGACGTGGGCTCCCGTCACGCCGCGAGCGTGCAGCCACAGATCGTGAGGGCGCGCGACGCGAAGTGTGAGGCGGTCGTTGTCGGCTGCGCCGCGGCCGACCAGCACCGTGGATGCATCGATGGTCGTGAACTCTCGATAGGGGAGGCGCGCGCCCGCTTGCCGTCGTTGGCGTGCTTCTTCTTTGGGTGCGGTGATCGACACCCCGAGCGCCTCGAGTTTGGCCGCCAGCTCGTTGGGAGATACATCACCGGCGGTGTCTCCCGCTTGAACGAGTTCGGCGATCTGCGTCTCGACTGCATGGAGACGTTCGGGTGCGACATCCAAGCCCCGCTCGAGGCGTTTGGCTTTCTTGAACAGCTCCTGCGCAAATTCGGCCGGGCTCTTTCGTGGATCGAGCTCGATCCGAACTGGCCGAGGGTCGTCGCCCCAGCTCATCGCTTCGAAATGGGCTGAATTCGGACGAATTTCGTTGATGTTGGCGAGAATGAGGCTCCCCTTCTGGCGTAGCTCTTCGGCGGTGGTGGCGCGTTCGAGGTCCGCCGAGATCGCGTCACGCTTTTTCGAGAGTCGTTTGATGTGCCTTCTCAGAAGCTGCTCGAGTTGGCGCCCACGCGTCGTTCGATGGGCATCGAGCACCGACGCACCCTCCGAGCGCAGTGCATCCAAGCTCTGCGACTGGAGGTGCTCCTCTTCCTCCGGTACGGCTGCCGGTGCGCCGGGGGCTCGAACCACGACCGAGCCGTCCGCCTCGCAAAGCCACCATGCCCCGTAGGGCTTGCTGGGTGCGGCGATCAAGAGCCGCGCCTGATCAGCCCGAGCGAGCGACAGCTGAATGGCTCGCTGGCTCTTCTGGACGGCACTGATCCGTGCCCCTTCGATGTGCCTCCTCAGCTGGGAGACAGCTGGACTGGCGTTCACTCCGCGCGGCCGTTCGTTCACCACGCCGAGGCGGAGCGCGCCCGGAAGCGTGACGAGGAGCAAAACCTCGTTGCGGCCCTCCGCTCGGAACGAGAGACTCAGAAGCCCGGGTTCGGGCTGGTCAACGCGGGCGATCTTCGCGTTCCACGGGCTCACTCGCGCCCTTCGGAGAGCGCCTGAAGCAACCGGGCTTCCCGAAAAGATTGCCCGGATTCGACCGTGACGAATGCGCGCGACGCGCCGGAGCTCTGCAGCTTATCGAGCACGTCGAGCAGCAGCGCGTGCGAAAACGATCGCCGGAACCCCTCTGCGAGTAGTGAGGAGTACAGAACGTCTGCATCGGGTGCCGGGTCTTCGATAGGGTCAAAGCCGCCGACAACGGACAGCACTTTAGCCATCGCGTGCACCGTCTCAGGTTCCCAGAGGCCCGCTGGCCTCCACACGACGAGTCGCCCTTCGGCCCGCGGGAGCCGGCCAAAGTACTCGCGCAGCCGCTCCCGGTCACGGGCGCCCGTCGTGACCGTGGCGCCCGTCGCGACCACGATCATCGATGCCTCCAGTGCGTCCGCGGCTTCGGAAAGCCACGTCAAACCCGCATCTAGGTCACGGCTCGGCCGTAGCGGCCCCTCCGGGGATTGCCAGCACGCATCCGGGGCACGCAGGCCCAGCTCGAAGCCCTCGGGTAGCTTCTGTCGCCACTTGGCGAGTGTCCCGGGCTTGGGAAGTGGGCTCTGGGGGGCCAGCTCCGCAAAACGCAGCTCGGACGTGTACTTCGGCCCTGGGGGCCGCTCCAACAACGCGCCTGCGAGGAGCTCCATCCGGCAGAGGGTAGTCGCAGCGCCCGGACAAGCAAAGGCGTGCCGCCCGGGGATTTGCAAAGCGGCGCACGGATTGACTCGAGGTGATCCGATGGCCTACAACTCCGGATCAAGAGGGGACGAGGGCATGGAGCAAGCTCGCAATTACGTCTGCACGGAGTGCGCAAGCGCGGTTCCGTCCGGACACAAGTTCTGCGGGGCGTGCGGCGCGGGCGTGCCGACCGAGGCGCAGACGCTCGAGACTCGCTTCTTCGGGGCGCTGCAGATGCCCGGCAAGGCGCGTCTCATCGTCGTGCGCGGAGACGAAGCCATGGGGGAGGGCCTCAGCTACCTCCTTCAGGCCACCGAACACGTGGCGGGCCGAGAAGCCGACCAGATCCCCTTTCCGAGCGACAACTGGCTCAGCCCCTCCCACGCGAACTTCCTCTACCGTGGCGAGAAGCTCGTCGTGCGGGACGAGGGCAGCCTCAACGGCGTCTACATCCGCATTCGAGGGGCCTCACCGGTTCAAATCGGCGACCACTTCATGTGCGGCCAGCAACTCTTCCGCATCGACGCCACCCCGAAGGACACCTCGGGGCCCGAAGCAGACCAGACGCACTTCTATTCCTCCCCGCGGCGACCGAGTGCGTTCCGCGTCACTCAGGTCCTCGAGGGGGGCATGGACGGCATCGTCTGTTGCGCCTTCGAGCAATCGCTCCAAATCGGGCGCGAGGATTGCGACATCAACTTCCCGGACGACGTTCACCTGTCGCCCAGGCATGCTCGAGTCGAAATGTCCGGGGAGTCCCTGGAGTTGGTCGACGAGAACTCCCAGAACGGGACTTACATTCGTATCCGGGGCGAACGCGAGCTGAGCCACGGAGACTACCTGTTCCTCGGTAGAAACCTGCTCCGAGTGGAGGTGACAGCGTGATCGTCTGTTCCCGATGTAGCAAGGAAAACCAGGACCACTACAAGTTCTGCTTGGGCTGCGGCGCCGACCTTCCGCGCGAGTCCTCGAAGCCGCGGTCCTTTTCCGCACCCACGCCTCCGGGTGGTACTCCGTTGCCGGGTGGCACTCCTGGCCGGACAACCAACGCCCCACAGGCTCCCCAAGCGCAGCCGGGCCGCGCCGAAGCGCTCGCTTCGGCGCCACAGCTCGGGTTGAACCCGACTCCGGTACAACCCGCTCGGGCGAAGCCGGTGGCTGTAGAGGATCCATTGCCGCCCGAGCTCGCGCCGCTCGGCGAGGAGACCGTGCCGTGCCCGCACTGTGGCTCGTTGGTGCCCGAGAATTTCCGCTTCTGTCATGTGTGCGGCGACGACCTGCACGCGGAGGCCTCCGCCGAGGCTTCGGGAGACGCGCCGGCGGAGCGCGTCTCGGCCCCGGCCGTCGCGGACGCCCCGCAGCCCGCCGATGCACACGCGCGCCTCGTGCTGATTCAGCCCGACGGCTCCGAAGGGGAATCCTTTCCGCTGTCCGCCAGCGGTTCGCTGATCGGTAGGAGCACGGGCGGCATTTTTGCCAACGACGCGTATCTCTCCCCGGAGCACGCAGAGTTCCGTTTCGAGGGAGATCAGCTCGTCGTCAAAGACACGGAGAGCCTCAACGGGGTCTACATTCGGATCGAACCCGAGGTGCCGATCGAACTCTTCGACGGGAGCATCTTTCGGGTCGGCCAGGAGATCCTACGGTTCGAGGCGCCGGTGGCACCGGACCCGGCCGACGACGGCACGCAGCACATGGGCAGCCCTCACAGGGGCTACCTGGGCCGCATCGCTCTGCTGATTGGACGGCAGACCACTGGCAACAGCTATCCGATTCCGCCCCACGGCATTCATCTTGGGCGCGAGCGCGGCGACGTCGTGTTCCCCGAAGATGGCTACGTCTCGGGGCTTCATTGCCGCGTCAACTCTGAGGTCGGCCATGTGTTTCTCACCGACGTAGGAAGCTCGAACGGCACATTTGTCCGCGTCTCGAACGAGTCGTACGTCCCACAGGGCACGTTCGTCTTGATCGGCCAGCAGCTTTTCCGAGCCGAGTACTAGATCGGCGGCCGGGTGAGCCCCAGCCGTGCGGAGAGGAAGTCCTCGACTCGCTCCGCGATGCGACCGGGTTGCTCGACCGGGGCCGCGTGGCTCGCCTCTTCAATCACTTCGAGCTCCGCGCTGGGGATCGCAGCGGCCATTTCCTCCGCCAGGGCCATCGGCGTGAACGTGTCGTGCTCGGCAGCCACCACCAACGTGGGGACGTCGATGTCCGGCAGTAGACCCGTTGCGTCGTGCCGCCCGGCCGACTCGAGCATCCGTAGGAACACGTCTGGGTCCATCAGCGCGGCGTGGTCCCAGTAGCGCCGAAAGTCTTCCTCTTGAATGCGATCGCCGTCGAGTTCGCGACCCGCGCAGGCCACGCGAAACGCCATCGCCGCGGGGACGCGGCCCCAGACCGCGCGCGCGACACCTGGAAACATCCGCGTCCCTCGAATGAGGCTCGGGAGGACCTGGTCGAGAATGTCGGTACCGTGGAACGTCGTCGTGATACGGCCAAACGTCCCGCACATCAGGACCAGCGCCGACACGTCGTCGCGGTTCTGCCGGTAGTACTCGAGTGCGACCTGGACCCCCATCGAGTGCGCGGCGATGACGGGGCGTCGGACTTCGCGTTCGTCGCAGAGGCGACGAAGATCCTCGGCCAAATCTTCGATGGACAGCTGGTCGCGGTCGCGCGGAGGCCCACTTCTCCCGTGGCCGCGGAAATGCCAGTGGAGAACGCGGTGATGCTCGGCCAACCGGGGGGCCAGATAGCGCCACGCGAAGCCGTCGCAGCCAATGCCATCGGTGAGAACGACGGGCGGAGCGCCCCCATCGAGTTCCTCGTAAAAGAGGCGGGTCCCATCCGCCGCGTCGACAAAGCCATCGCGGTCGTACTGCACGCTCGAGTGGCTTACTTCTTGGTGGCGTCTTCCGGGGTATCCGGGATGTCGTTGACGGAAGGCAGCTTGCGAATCTCTGGAAGGGCAATCTTCACGCAACGCTGGACGATCCAAGACAGGGAACGATCCAACCTTGCCGATTCGTGCTTGATGTCGTGTAGCATCGACTCTGGGAAGTAGAGGCTCTGCTTGCGCTTATCGGTCGTGGACATCGTAAGGAAACCTCCATTTGGACGCGCTACCCTTTGGCGAATGCGCCTCGCTCAACTAAGTGGTGGTCCTACCCAGGGATAGATGCAGTGTCAATGACAAAGGTCTAGAGCCCATGTTCCGTCAGAAATCCGCCCGCAAAACACTCCGTTTGCTATTCGCTGGCACGTTGGCGGTCGTGCTCGTCGCGGCCATGGCATCGGAGGCTCCGGCGCGGCGCAGTCCCTTCGAGCCGTTGACCATTTTTGCGCGCGCGCTGGCATACATCGAGCTGAGCTACATCGAGCCGGTCGATCAGAAGAGCCTCGTTTACGGTGCCATCCAAGGGCTCGCGGATTCTCTCGATCCGCACAGCGTGTTCTTGGACCCCGAGGAGTACGAGATTCTCAAGAGTGACGCCGAAGGGCGCTTCGCGGGGGTCGGCGTCGAGGTCTCGACGCGTGATGGGTGGTTGACGATTCTTTCAGTGTTTGAGGGCGGCCCTGCGGCAAAGGCGGGGCTGCAGCCGGGTGATCGCTTCCTGAGCATCGAAGGCGAGGACGCTCGCGACGTTCGGCTGTACGACGCCGTTCGCCGTATCCGAGGCGAGCCGGGGACGACTGTCGACGTGACGGTGCGGCGAGAGGGGCAGGAAAAGGCTCTCGAGCGCACGCTCACCCGGGCATTCATCGATATTGACCCGATCGAGTCGGAGCTCCTGGGCGACGGTCTCGTGTACGTCCGCATCAAAGCGTTTCAGGACGGCACGGCCCGATTGCTGAGCGATGCCCTGGACGACGCGGTGGTGAAGCGCCGCAAGCGAGGCGGCACCACCGGCTTGTTGCTCGATCTCCGGGACAACGGCGGTGGTTTGCTCCACGAGGCGGTGTGGGTCACCGACGAGCTTCTTGCTTCCGGCGTCATCGTAAGTACGCGAGGGCGAGGTGGCGAGAAGATCAGCGAGTACTCGGCGCGGCGGGCCGGCACGCGCCCGAAATGGCCCATCGTAGTTCTGATCAACGAGAACACGGCGAGCGCCTCCGAGATCGTTGCGGGTGCGCTGCGCGACCACGGCCGCGCGGTGTTGGTCGGGGTACGGACCTTTGGGAAGGGCAGCGTGCAGAACGTTTTCGAGTTGCCGGGTGGCAGCGCGCTCAAGCTCACGACCTACCGCTATTACACTCCGTCAGGCCGCTCGATTCAGGCCGAAGGCATTCACCCCGATCTCGTCGCAGAGGAGCCCCGAGCTGAGGGCGACCCCGAGCCGATGCGGGAGGAGGAGCTCGATCGGCACTTGGCGGCGCAGCCTAAGGGGCCGTCGGGCCGGACCGCGCCGGCGAGCACGCGGCAGGCGCCGGCCGCGAAGGGCAAGATGCCGGCTGTGTTTGCAGACGATTCCCAGGCCCAGCGCGGCTACCTCGTCCTAAAACAACAGATCCACTCTCCCTGATCTCCGAACCGCCGAACCGCCGAACCGCGATCCGCGAACCGCGATCCGCAGACCGCGATCCGAGGTCCGCGATGCACGGTCCGGCGGTTTAGCGGTTTAGCGGTTCGGCGGCGGAGGAGCTTGAAAGTGACGCCGTCGGTTTCACCTGGCCGACTCTCGACCTCGACGAAGTCCGACAACTGCTGTGGGAAGTGAGTATCGCCTTCGACATCCTCGTCGATCGTCGTTAGATACAGCTCGGTTGTTAGTGGCAGGGCCTCTTTGTACAAGCTGGCTCCACCAATGATGAAGGGGCAGTCGTCGCTCGTTCTTGCGAGGGTGATGGCCTCGTCGAGGCTGTGGGCCGTCTCGCATCCCGAGAAGCGCGTCCCGGCCTGGCTCGTCACCACGATGTTGCGGCGGTTCGGAAGGGGGCGGCCGATCGAGTCGTGAGTTTTGCGGCCCATGATGATCGCGTGGCCGTCGGTGGTCTTCTTGAAGTGCTTGAGGTCCTCCGAGAGGTGCCAAGGTAGCCCGCCATCCTTCCCGATCACGCCGTTGCGCGCGACCGCCACGATCAATGCGAGCGGGGCCCGACCGCGCTCAAGACCGGTCACACCGCCACCGGGGCTTTGATGCGCGGATGGGGGAGGTAGTCCTTGAGCTGAAAATGTTCGTGCCGGAACTCGAAGAGATTGTCGACCGATGGGTCGATGAAGATGGTTGGTGGCGGGCGCGGCTGACGCGAGAGCTGCAGCCGGGCCTGGTCGACGTGGTTGCGGTAGAGGTGAACGTCTCCGAAGGTGTGAACGAAGTCGCCGGGCTCTAGGCCTGAAACGGAGGCGATCATCATGGTGAGCAGTGCGTAGCTTGCGATGTTGAAGGGAACTCCCAAGAAGACGTCGGCGCTGCGTTGATACAGCTGACAGCTCAGGCGGCCACCGCTAACGTAAAACTGAAAAAGCGTGTGGCAAGGGGGTAGGGCGACCCGCTCGGCTTCGGAAGGGTTCCAGCCGGAGATGATCAGCCTGCGGCTGTCGGGGTTGTCGCGAATCTGGTCGAGCACCTGCGTGAGTTGATCGACGCCGTCGTGCTCATAGGACCCATCGCTGCGCTCGGTTGCGCCGAAGTTCCGCCACTGATGTCCGTACACCGGACCAAGGTCGCCTTCCTTGCGGCCAAACCGCGCCGTCTGCTCGGCGGTAGCCCACTCATCCCAAATCGAGACACCGACTTCTTGGAGATGACTGACGTGAGTCTGCCCGCGCACGAACCACAACAGCTCGTGGATGATCGATTTGAGGTGCACCTTCTTGGTGGTGAGAAGCGGAAAGCCTTCGCCTAAGTCTACGCGCATCTGGTAGCCAAACAGACTCCGGGTGCCGGTGCCGGTTCGGTCTTCGCGCGCGACGCCTTCGTCCAGGACCTTCCGCAGGAGATCGAGATATGCCTGCATCGCGCTACTCTGCGATCACTTCGACCGGCTCGCGAGGTTCGTCGCGCCGGATCGAGTAGCGGACGAGCGCCCGAAGGATGTCATTGCGCTCGAGGTCGCCCACCAAGCGCTTGATGTCTTCGTATATCGACGGGTCCGTCAGCAGCGCACCGATGGTGCCTTTGCCCTCGCGCGTCTCTTTGGTGAGGAACGCGATGTCGTCGCTGGCATTCTGCAGGTTATCCATGAACGAATCACCCAACTCCCCGTAGATCAGCTGATTGACGGCGCCATCGCCCTCTCGGACGTCGGTCAGGATGGTATTGAGCTGGCCGAACGTGTCGCGGATGTTGCGGATCGCATCGGTGCCTTCGGTGCCGTAGATCAACGCGTGAGCCGTTCCCTCGTTCGTCTGGATGTCCTCGGTGATCGCGTTGAGGTTCTTGCCGAGGGCTGCGACTTGCTTTCCAGCAGCGCGCAGCTCTTTGACGGCGCCCTTCACGTCACGTCCAAGCTCGGCGTCGTGCATCAGCCGCCCGATAGTGCCGTCGCCGCTTGCTATCATGCCGCTGGCCTTCGCGAGATTCCGTGCAGTTTCTTTGAGGTCGTTGGAGAACTCTTGGTCGGCAAAGGGATCGGTCGCGAGTCGGAGGTTGTGAGCCGTTCCCTCCGCTTCGAGTAAGGTGCGTTCGGCCAAGGCCATGATACCGCCACCGACCGACGCGGGAATGGCTTCGTCTGGGTCCCATTCCGGGAACTCACCGGAGCCGACGCCGATCTCGATGATGCGGTCCCCGAGGAGGCCCTTGCTCCCGATCGCGGCGAAGCTCGGCTTTGGTCCGTCGCCGACGAAAGGAGCGCCGATTTCCCCGCGAATCAAATGCGTCGCGTCGTCGATGATGCGGAAATAGACCTCGATGTGACCGGCCTCGCCGATGTTGACCTCGGTGACCGAGCCGACGTTCACGCCGGCCAGACGAACCGTGTTGCCCTTCTGAAGGCCGCCGACATCTTTGAAGATCGCGAAATAGGTCGTCTTCGATTCGAAGACGTTCTCCTGAGCGCCAATGGCGAAGGCGATGCTCGTGCCAATCGTCAGTGAGACCAACACAAAAATGCCAACACGAAGGCGAGTACCGGCGGTCGTCTTCATCTGTTGCCCAGCCCCTTACCCAGCACTCTTTAGCAGAGTTTCGGTGTCCTCGTCGACCGGAGCGTTGCCCTCGATGAAGTCGCGGACTTGCGGGTTGTCCGAGGCCCGAAGCTCGTCCGGCGTTCCCGAGAAGATCACGAAGCCCTCGTGGATCATCGCGATACGGTCGCTGATCGCCAAGGCGGTGTCCATGTCGTGCGTCACCACCACAGAGGTGACGTCGAGGGTTCTGTTGAGGTACTGAATCAGATCGGCGATGCGGGTGACGTTGATTGGATCGAGCCCGGTCGTCGGCTCGTCGTAGAGCAGGACCTCCGGTCGAATCGCAAGCGCTCTCGCCAGCGAGATGCGCTTCTTCATGCCCGCCGACAGATCGGCCGGGGCGGTCTCTTCGGTGCCTGGCAGCCCCACGTAGGTGAGCGACTCGCGGACGCGCTCCGAGATCTGCGTTTCGGTCATGTCGAGTTGCTCGCGGAGTCCGTACGCCACGTTCTCCTTGGTGTTGAGCGAATCGAAGAGTGCGCCGGCCTGGAACAGCATCGCGACTCGTCTGCGCACCGGGGCGTACTCCCCCTCGGTCATCCCCGAGATTTCCTGGCCGTCGAACCAAATGCTGCCGCCGTCGATCTCGAGCAGCCCGATCAACATCTTGAGCATGACACTCTTGCCTTGGCCGGAGCCGCCGATGATCGTCAGCACCTCGCGCTCGTTGACTGCGAGGTTCAGGTCTCGATACACGACCTTCCGGCCGAAGGCCTTCTTGACCCCTCGAAATTCGATGAGCGCCATCGGCCCAACTTTAGTTGGGGTTGTCTGCCTCGTCGACTACTGTAACGGCCATGCGCCGCGGTTTTGGATGGGTCGCTCCCAGTATCTGGGTGCCTGTACTGCTGCTCCCAGTAGTCTTGGCAGGCTGTACCGGAAAAGCCGAGACCGTTCGGGCGGCGCAGCCCTACATCGAGAACTTTGGCGACCTGCGGCTCCGGGCATTGAGCCTTCTCGAGCTGCGCTCCGACGTCCAGCGGCAGCGGCTGCTCGTCGCGGCGATGACGGGCGATGAGGAGTCGCTTCCCGGCAATCTGAGGCCGCTCCTCGAGCGGATGCGCGCGGAGAGGGTGGAGGTCACCGACGAGCAGATCGAGTACGGCGAAGCGCTTTTTTGGCGGATGCTCGATTACGCGTTCTCGGAGAATCCAAACGTGCTTCAGGGAGAGATCCTCTTCCTCGAAAAGGACGGCACGACGACCACCATGCGCCATCCGCGTGAGCGCGAGCTGCCGGTGGGGCTGAAGTGGTACGGACTTCGGCAGCAACGAACCTACGCGGGGCTGACGAATTGCGTAACGGATGAAGGCTCCGAGCCGTGCGTCTTGTTGCAGCTTCGCCCGCGGGACTATTCGGGAAGCGCTGGGTTGACCGTGGCCTATCGACGCACGCCCCTCGAAGTCACTGGGGACGCAACGTCAGATCAATGATCTGATACGGAATCGCGTCTGGCCCGCCCTCCGCATCGAAGCAGCCGACGACGCTCATGTCACCGGCGGTATGCTCAAAGCACATCGCGGGGTCCATCCCGAAGCGCCTGCCGAGCTCCGGGTGGTCTGTCTGGTGGAGTGGAATCGCCGAGACGTTCTCCGGCGAGCTGAGTGCCTGCAGGGTGGCCTCGTCGAGCGAGCAGGCGAGGTTCCGGGTTCCGCCGGGCAAGTCTGGGTGGAACCAGGGAAGGGTGTCTTCACTGATGACGCCGTCGTTGCAGGTCTTTCGCGTCCCCTCGAGAGCGCCGACGAGAATCATGCGCGAGAACCAGATCTTGGTCCCGTCCCCCTGACCCATCACGTACCGAAGGCCGTAGGACTGCACCCAAAAGGTCAGGAGGCAACAGGAGAGAACCAGGACGCCGAGGCACCCGAGGCCGACCCAGAGCCCGATATTTCGTGGCGGCTGTCGTGGGGGGTCTTCCATCATCAGGGGCGGGGGTTATCACTGTTCTGCCGACCTTGACAGGGGAGCCCTGCGGGCCTAGCGTCCGCTCGCTCTGCCATGGCTTTTGCGCTTACGCCGGAACGCGAACAAGAGGTCGACGACATTTTGACCCGCTATCCGGAGCGTCGAGCGGCGCTCTTGCCGGTTCTGTGGCTTTGTCAGCGACAGAACGGATGGATTAGCCCCGAAGTCGTCGAATACGTCTCGAACCGCCTCGAGCTCTCGACCGCGATCATCAAGGGCGTCGTGACCTTCTACACGATGTTCTTCGACGAGCCTGTCGGCGAGAACGTCGTTTGGGTTTGCCGGACGCTCTCGTGTGACCTTCGCGGCGGGAAGGCGATTCAGGACCATCTTGAGAAGAAGCTCGGGTGCTCGGCAGGTCACACCAGCTCAGATGGCAAATTCACCTTGCTCAAGGCGGAGTGCCTGGCCGCCTGCGGGCAGGCGCCGATGGTCCAGATCAACGACTACTACTACGAGAACCTCGACGTGGAGCAGTTGGATCGCATCCTCGATGCGCACGCGACGAAGGGCGGAGCAGCCGCCGCGGCAGAATTTTCCACGTGCGCGAGCTTCGGCGCGCCGAGTGGCAGCAATGGCGGCGCGGTGACCTCTGCACCACCGCCACCTAGTAACGAAGCTGTCCGGCTGGCATCACAGCCGCCACCCCCTTCCGAGACGGGGGAGGAGTCATGACCGGGCCACTGCTGACCTCACGCTACGGCATCGAGGAGAGCTGGAAGCTCGTCAATGCGGAACGGGCCGGCGCCTACAAAGTCGCCAGGCAGGCGGTGACGTCTCGAGCACCCGCGGAGCTCCGGGAAGAGGTTAAGAAGGCCAACATTCGTGGTCGGGGCGGGGCAGGGTTCCCCGCCGGCGTGAAATGGGGCTTCCTCAAGAAGGAGGAGGGCGAGGAGATTTACCTCGTCATCAATGCCGATGAGAGCGAGCCGGGCACCTTCAAGGACCGCAGCATCATGGATTTGGACCCCCACCGGCTCGTGGAGGGGGCGATCATCTCGTGTTTCGCGATCGACGCGCACGTGGCTTACATTTACGTCCGAGGCGAACTCGCGTTTTCGGTGAACCGACTCGAAGAGGCGATCGCGGAGGCGAGGCAAGCGGGTTATCTCGGGGAGCGCCCGTTCGGCGTCGACCACGCGATCGACGTGTATGTTCACTCTGGCGCAGGCGCGTACATCTGTGGCGAGGAGACGGCCCTGCTCAACTCGCTCGAAGGGCGGCGCGGTGAGCCCCGACTCAAGCCGCCGTTTCCTGCGGTCAAGGGCGCGTTTGGCATGCCAACCATCGTCAATAACGTCGAGACGATCGCCTCGGTGCCCGACATCATCGAAATGGGCGGCGAGGCCTGGTCCGCGCTTGGCCGGCTCCCGGGTGATGGCGGCCTCCGCCTTTACGGGGTCAGCGGTCACGTGAACAATCCGGGCCTCTTCGAGGCTCCCGTCGGAATCACGATGCGTGAGCTCATCGACGACTACGCCGGCGGCATGCTCGGCGGCCGACCACTCAAAGCGGTGATTCCAGGTGGTTCATCCACGCCGGTGCTCGACCCGCTACGTAAAGTCGACGCCCCCAACGAAGATCATCCACTGCACAAGTGGCATGGCCAGAGCGAAATCGACGTGCCGATGGGGGTCGACACCTATCGTGCCCTCGGCACGATGCTCGGCACGTGTTGCGCCATCGTCATGGACGACACGGTCAACATGGTCGAGGCTTGCCGCAACCTGATGCGCTTCTACAAGCACGAATCGTGCGGACAATGCACGCCCTGTCGAGAGGGGACGGGCTGGCTGGTCGATGTGCTCGACAACCTGTGCAAGGGGCAGGGCAAGCCCGAGGACGTTGATCTGCTGGTCAACATCTCGAACAACATGATGGGCAACACCATTTGCGCCTTCGCGGATGGCACGGCGATGCCGATGCTCGGGATGGTGCAGAAGTACCGCGAGGAGTTCATGGATGCCGCGCTCAATGGGCTCCCCGACGGAGTCCGGCACGACGACAGCGTTCGCAGCGTAGTGGAGGGCGGCGCATGACGGGTCCCGGCGCAACTCTTTTCGTGGTGACGGCGATCTTTGCCATCGCGGGCGCCCTGATGACGATTTCACAGAAGAACCCCCTGCGTGCAGCGATCGGTCTGCTCGTTCACATCATTTCGCTCGCCGGCATGTTCCTCACGCTCAATGCGCAGATGTTGGCCGCGCTCCAACTCTTGGTCTACGCGGGTGCGATCGTCGTCTTGTTCGTTTTCGTCATCATGTTGCTCGGGCCGGCCTCCGAGGTGGACCCGATCCAAGGTCGTGTCGCCTCGCGGACGGTGAGCATCGCGTCGGTGATTGCCGTCGTTCTCGCGGTCGCGACCTCCGTCGCGTATTTCGACGCGCCCTGGGAGGCGCTTCCCGAGGAGTTCGGTACGGTTGAGGGCCTCGGGAGGGCCATCTACAAGCAAGCACTGGTGCCGTTCGAGGTGATCTCGATCACCCTCCTGGTTGCCATCATTGGTGCGATTACCATTGCCCGGAGCCGCACGGAGTAAGGCCAGATGGGCATTGGCACATATTTGGCGCTCGCCTCGGTCTTGTTTGGGATTGGGGCCGTAGGGTTTCTTGCCCGCCGCAACATGCTGATCCAGCTCATGTCTATCGAGTTGATGCTCAACTCGGTCAACGTGCTCTTGCTTGCTTTCAACCGCGCGTACCCCGCGAACCACGATGGGCAGGTCTTTGCTTTCTTCGTCATCGCGGTGGCGGCAGCCGAGGTGGCGGTCGGTCTCGCGATCCTCATCGCGTACTACCGCATCAAGAAGACGCTCGATACCGACGACGCGACCCTGCTGAAGTATTGAACCCATGCACCTAGAAGCCTCTCAGCAGATTTTGCTCCTCCTGATCATCCTCTTCCCTCTGGGCGGGGCGATCATCAACGGTCTGCTCGGACGCTACATGGCGAAGGGGCTCGTCACCCTCGTCGGGGTGGGGTCGGTGGCCGTTTCGTTCGTGTTGGCTGTGGTCTCATTCGTCGAACTGTACGGCCTTCGTCACGACGCGGAAGCCGCGACGCTCGCGTATCAGTTCTACGAGTGGTTCTCTTTGAAGCTCCCCGCCGGCGATGTCGTGCCGGTGAACGTCCGCTTCGTGATGGATTCGTTGAGCGGCGTCATGACCCTCGTCGTCACTGGCGTGGGCGGCCTCATTCACCTCTACAGTATCGGCTACATGGGGGAGGACGAGGGCTATCCGCGGTTCATGAGCTTCCTGAATCTGTTCATGGCTTCGATGTTGATCCTCGTTCTTGGGAGCAGTCTGCCCGTCATGTTCGTCGGCTGGGAGGGCGTTGGCCTCTGCTCCTACTTGCTGATCGGGTTCTGGTTCGAGAACCGCGACTACGCAGCGGCCGGCCGAAAGGCGTTTGTCGTCAATCGGATCGGCGACTTCGGCGTGCTGATCGGGATGTTCATCTTAGTGGGCGTCGCCGGCTCGTTTGAGTTCGCCGACATCAACAGCGCTGCGATGAACGGCCAGTTTCGTCCCGATTTTCCTGTCTGGCTGCTCGGGGTTGCACCGAGTCTCGCTACCGTGGCTTGCGTCTTCTTGTTCCTCGGCTGCACCGGCAAGAGCGCGCAAATCCCGCTCTACATTTGGCTTCCCGACGCGATGGCGGGCCCGACCCCGGTTTCCGCCCTCATTCATGCCGCAACCATGGTCACCGCCGGCGTCTACCTGTGTTGCCGGCTCTCCCCGCTGTTCATCACCTCCGACGTGGCGATGTCGATCATCGCGGTCACCGGGACGCTCACCGCGCTCGTCGCCGCGTCAATCGCGGTCGTCCAGCGCGACATGAAAAAGATTCTCGCGTACTCCACCGTCAGCCAGCTCGGCTTCATGTTCGCGGCGGTGGGAGTGGGAGCTTTTGCAGCGGGTTTCTTTCATGTCTTCACGCATGCCTTCTTCAAGGCTTGCTTGTTCCTCGGGGCCGGCTCGGTGATGCACGCGGTCCATGCTCATGGAGACGCCGACATCTTCAAGCTCGGGGGTCTCAAGAAGCAGCTGCCGATCACCAATTGGACCTTCTTGGCGAGCTGTCTAGCGATCTCCGGATTCCCGCTCACGAGCGGTTTCTTCTCGAAGGACGAGATCCTTCTCGGCGCGGCAGCTCAAATCTACCGTCCCGACGACATCCTCATGACGTCCGTCGGTTGGTTCACTCTCATCGGACTGACGCTCGCCGCGGTGATGACCGCCTTCTACATGTTCCGGCTTTACTTCCTCACGTTCACCGGAGAGTACCGAAGCGCCGACCAGTCAGGCGACCATCCGTACGATGCGCATCCGCACGAGTCGCCGCCCAGTATGTCGATTCCACTCGTCGTCCTTGCCATTGGGGCGCTCGTCGTCGGGTTCTTGGGGCTTCCGCATGTGGTGCCGATCACCGGGACTCATCTTTACAGCTGGTGGGGCCACTGGATGGAGGCATCGGTCGCCGGTCACGCGGTTCCGGAGGAGATGCACATCGTCAACCTTGCTTCGGGGCTTGCGTTCGGGGCGATGGCGGTTGGCATCAGTGCTGCTTGGGTGCTCTACCGCAACAAGAGCACCGACGTGCTGGCCGAGAAGATCCCGGCCCGCCTCTACCAGCTCGTCTTCGACAAGTGGCGTGTGGACGAGTTCTACGCGGCCACCGTCGTCAACCCCATCAAGAGGGTCGCCACCGTCGTGGGGCGCGCGGACATGACGTTCGTCGACGCGCTCATGACAAAGCTGCCGAGCTTCAATGTCCGAGAGTCCGGACACCTCCTTGCCCGCCTCCAGAACGGCGTCGTGCAGATGTACGGCGCTGTGATGATGATCGGCGTCGTGGTGGTGATGGCCTGGTTCTGGACGCCGCATTCGCGCATCGAAGCCACGTTCGACGGCACCCGGGTCGGGCTCACGACGCCGGAAGGCCTCGGGTATGAGTACCGCTGGGATGCGAACTCCGACGGCGAGTTCGAGACGCAATGGGAGCGCACGCCGGCGACGACCTTCGAGTACAGCCACGACGACATGAGAGGCGTCGCCGTGTTCCTCACCAACGTGCATTCGGGTATCGAAACCAGGATCGAGGTCACCGAGGACTGGCGGCGGCTCCCGATCGAGTCGATCGTGCCCGCAGAATTCCTGACGCCGAGAGACACCGGTTTCGAGGTGCGGGTCGATGGCGAGGACCTGCTGTTCCGCAAACCGAGCGCCAGGACCAAGCTGTCCGGGAGCAAAGAGATTCGGCTCAAGATGGGCAAAGATGGCCGCATGGGCCCGGCCCGCGTCTATGCCCGCCCGCTCGTCGAAGCAACCGTAGAGGTCCGCAACGCCTTCGGGAACGCGCGCCGCGACACGCAAGAGATCGCGCTGCCATTTGGGTTCGAGGCCCCTTCACACGCGTCCTTGATACAGCCGCCTGACGAGGTGGTCCGATGACCACGCACATCCTCACCTGGCTGCTCGCGATCCCGGCGATCAGCGCTGTGGTCGTCCTTTTGGTGCCTCGGAGCTGGGAGACCGCGATCAAGCGTTTCTCGGTTGGCGCGATGCTGGCCGAGTTCATCCTCAGCCTTCGTCTGATCTTCGCCGACTACTCCCACGCGGGGTACAACTTCGTGGAGCACGTGGCCTGGATCGAGTCCTTCGGGATTTCGTATAAGGTCGGCGTTGACGGGATATCGCTGTGGCTCGTGATTCTGACCACGTTGCTCTCGCTCATTGCCCTCTATGCATCCTGGGGGAGCATCAAGAGTGGAATCAAGGGGTACGCGCTCTCGTTCTTGCTGCTCGAGTTTGCGATGCTGGGCGCATTCGTCGCACTCGACCTGTTCCTGTTCTACGTGTTCTGGGAGCTGATGCTGGTGCCCATGTATCTCATCATTGGCATTTGGGGCGGCAAAGACCGCGTCTACGCGGCGCTCAAGTTCTTCCTGTACACCATGGTTGGCAGCATGTTGATGCTGGTCGCCATCCTCTACGTGGTCGCCAGCTACGAAGAGCTTGCAGGGCACTACACCTTCGATCTGCAGCTACTCTCGGCGCTCGTGTTGCCGGCCACGCAGCAGCACCTGCTGTTCGGCGCCTTCGCGTTGGCGTTCGCCATCAAGGTGCCGATGTTCCCGTTCCACACCTGGTTGCCTGACGCGCACGTCCAGGCGCCGACGGGTGGGTCCGTCATCCTGGCTGCGGTTCTCCTCAAGCTCGGCGTCTATGGGTTCATCCGTTTCGCGATGCCGTTGTTCCCCGTAGCGAGCCAGACGATCGGTCCCGTGCTCGCGGGCCTCGGCGTGCTGGGGATCATCTACGGCGCGTACGCGGCCTGGGTGCAGCGGGATCTGAAGAGGCTCGTTGCGTACAGCTCGGTGAGCCACATGGGCTTCATCTTGCTTGGCCTCTTCGCGATGAACCGTGCGGGCATCTCGGGCGCGATGCTCCAGATGATCAACCACGGCATCTCGACCGGCGCACTCTTTCTTTTGGTCGGGGTCATCTACGACCGCCGCCACTCCCGTATGCTCGACGACTTCGGCGGACTCGCGAAGGTCATGCCTTGGTACACGGTGTTCTTCGTGGTCATCACGCTGAGCTCGATCGGGCTGCCGGGCACGAACGGCTTCGTCGGTGAGTTCATGATCCTGGCCGGCTCATTCCTCTCCCGCACGCCGATTGGGTTCGGCTCGTCCTGGTTCATCATGACGCTCCTGGCCACCACCGGCGTCATCTTGGCCGCTGTGTACATGCTACACGCGGTGCTTCGCATCTTCTGGGGCAAGGTGGTCCACACGGAAAACGAGTCACTGACCGACCTCAACCGCCGCGAAGTCGTGTCATTGCTTCCACTGATCGTGATGGTCTTTTGGATCGGCCTCTATCCGAAGTTCTTTCTCGACAAGATGAATCCCTCGGTAGATGCGTTCGTGAACGACTTCACGGTTCGGTACTACGAAGGGCGCCGGACCGGTGAGCCTCGCCTGGTCGACTTCGACGAGCTCAAGCAACGGGTCGAGGCCGCCGGCGGCCTCGCACTGGCCGATCCCACACGCGAGGAGGCGCAGCGATGAGTGCGCTCATCGGAGTGTCGCCGCTGCTTTTCCTCGTTGCGGCCGGCCTCGCCATCATGCTGGTGGACGCGTTCACCCAAGAGCGTGCGGAGCTCGCGACCGTCACGGCCGTTTCGCTTTTCGTCGCCGCAGCCCTGGCGGGAACCCTTCTGGTGAGCTCGGATGTCGCGCCAGCGCCGGAAATCATCACCCGCTACCTCGCGGTCGACAAACTAGGTCTGTTCTTCGACGTTGTCATTTGCGTCGGCGCGGGGCTCTCGACGCTCTTGGCCGGCGGATACCTTCGGGAGCATGGCTACGAGCGCGGCGAGTTCTACGTCATCATCGTATTCACCGCGTTCGGAGCGATGGTGCTTGCTCGCGCAGTCGACCTGCTGACTATCTTCCTCGGCCTCGAGACGATGTCTCTTGGCGCCTATGCCCTCGTGGGATATCGACGCACTAGCGCGCGAGCGGTCGAGGCTGCAGTGAAGTACTTCCTGCTTGGCTCGTTTGCTGCGGCAATTCTGCTCTTCGGAAGCGCGCTGCTCTACGGCGCCACCGGGCATACCGACCTGGCGGGCATCCAGCAGGTAGTCGCCGCCGGCGACGCCGACGCGGCCCTGACCGTCCTCGCGATGGTCATGCTCATCGTGGGCCTTGCGTTCAAGGTGGGCGCGGTGCCCTTCCACATGTGGGTGCCCGATACCTACGAGGGCGCCATCACCCCCGTCACCACGTTCATGTCGGTGAGCGTGAAGGCAGCTGCGGTGGCCGTGCTCGTACGGGTCTTGGTGGGGGCGTTTGGCGATCCAGCTAGCATGGGTCTCTACACCGGTTGGCCGGCCATCATCATGCTTCTCGCCGTCGTGACGATGGTCTACGGCAACTTGGCGGCGCTCGCCCAGACCAGCGTCAAGCGAATGCTGGCCTACTCGTCCATCGCACACGCGGGCTACATCTTGGTCGGGCTCGCGGCCGCGCATGCCGTCGGGTCATTCGCGGTGAGCGCGGTGCTCTACTACATCGCTGCGTATACGGTCTCGAACGTGCTCGCGTTCGGGTCCCTCATCCTCATGGGGTCCAAAGGCAAGGAGGCTGTCAGCTACGACGACCTCGCAGGCGCAGGGCGCCGCCATCCGATAGCCGCGTTCCCGTTCGTCATTGGGGTCCTGTCCTTGCTCGGGATGCCGCCGACCGCGGGCTTCTTCGGGAAGTACTACGTTTTCAGCGCAGCCGTGAAGGCCGGCGGGCCTATGGTCTGGGTCGCCGTCGTCGGCGTTCTGGCGAGCGCAGTGGGCGCCTACTACTACCTCAAAGTCATCGTGTACCTGTTCATGCGCGAGCCCGAAGAGGACCAACCGATCGCGGTCCCCATGCAGTCCATCTACGTTACCGTCGCACTCGTGTTGGCGGGCTACTACGTGGTGAAGATGGGGATCACTCCGAGCCGCTACCTGGACTGGGCGGTCCTGGCGGCTTCGAGCCTCGGCGGCTAACCCCCGCGGCCGAGGCGGTCACCGGGACGAACGAGCAGGCGGCGAGGTCGCTCCTCTGGGAGCGCCTTGAACGCACGCTTCCAGTCGGCGAAACGACCACCCGCGTGGACGGCGTCGAGCACGGCCCGCCCTTCGGCGCGGCCACCCTGCGCCAGTACGTACTCCACCCACGCCCAGCGGGCGCTGGTCGCACGGACATCGACTCTGCCTTGCACTCCACGACGGAGTCGTCGGAGTCGGGACTCGACTAGCGGCATGCCGGCAAAGGGCGTGCCGTCGAGGGGTGTGTTCCGCTTGGCGACGAAAGGCGCGACGCCGAGAGAAAGCGGGATCAGCGACGAGAGCTCTTTGCCGAATTCGACGAGCTCATCGATGTCGTCGTCGGTTTCACTCGGAACACCCACCATGACGTAGAGCTTCAGACGCTTCATTCCGTGGCGCCGCGCGAGCTTGGCGGCTTGCCGAAGCTGTTCCTCGCTCGTCTTGCGTTGGATGACGTCGCGCATCCGTTGGCTCGCACCGTCGCTCGCTGTCGTCAGGATTCGGTGGCCTCCTCGACGGAGAGCGGCGACCAGGTCGTCGTTCAACCGATCCGCCCGAAGCGACGACAGGCCCACCTCTCGCCCCGAGTCGGCGAGGGCATTGACCACCTCCGTGATCTGCGGGTGGTCCGTCGTGGCGGCGCCGACTAGGCCGACCTTCTTCGCATCGTCTGGAATCAACGACAAGATTCGCTCCTTCTTGACGATGCGCATGCCGTCGTTCGTGGAACGGCGCATCACGCAGTACGTGCAGCCGCGGTGACAACCGCGTTCAGGCTCGATCAAGAACATGTTGCGGAGCTCGGTGTGCGGCGTGATGATCTGCGAGAAGGCGGGGAGGGTGGTCGTGTCCGCCTTGTCGATGGGCGGCAAGATGTCGCCGTGCGCGCTTGGAACGAACACGTGGGGTTGGTTGGCCAGGGTGCGGATAGCGCTGTCCTTGGAATCCGAGCCGAAGATCACACCGAGGGCGGTGTGCACCGATTGATCGGCCTCGCCCATGATCACTGCGTCCACGAAGGGGGCGAGTGGTAGCGGGTTGCTGAACGTGAGTGGTCCGCCGGCCAGGATGAATGGATGCCGCTCGGTCCGATTCTCCGCGAGTGGCGGGATCCCTGCGAGTTCGAGAGATTGAATCAGCCCCGCGAGCTCGGTCTCGTATGCCACGGACACCGCGATGACCGGATAGTCGGCCACCGGTCGCAGTTTCTCGTACGTGACGAGGGGCACGCGCGACTGCCGCCATGCCTCCACGTCATCCGGCAAGAACGCTCGGTGCGCGGCTCGCCCCTCGGTCGCGTTGATCGCGCGATAGATCGTCTGATACCCGAGCGACGACATCCCCACGCGATAAGGGCTCGGATACAAAAGAGCGACCGCCTCCGGAGCATCTTTATCGATGCCCCCAGCCTCGTCCCCCATCCGATCCAAAATCGCGCGCTTCAATTCACTCACCCAGGCACCCTAAACGCCACCCGCCTCTTCTTGTACCGGCCAAAATCAACCCTCCAAAAAAGGGGACGGTCCCCTTTTTGTAGGGGTTAAAGTTAACCCTTCGGAAAAGGGGACTGTCCCCTTTTTTAGTTGACGCTGGTGCCTACTCGGGGCCAGCGGATGCGCTCCCAGAAGGAGGCGCGGGTGTTTTTCCAGGACATGTAGATGAACAGCGTCTTGCCCTTGATGCGCGAGTTTGAGACTGCGCCGATCAATGGGTTGCGGCTGTCGTTTGAGCTGTCGCGGTGGTCACCAAGGACGTAGACGTGGCCGTCAGGGACCTCGAGGGGCAGGCGGTCCAGCGGGAAGTCGTGCTTGGAGTGGCTCATGCGGTGGGGCGTGCCGTCCAGGGTCTCCTCGTAAATCCTGCACGTCGGGTCGAGGTTCTTCTGCTCGTCGTTGGAGCAGGGGCCCAAATCGACCGTATGCAACACCTCGCCGTTGCGTGAGATCTTGCCATCTCGGATGAGAATCTCGTCGCCGCCCACGCCGATGACGCGCTTCACGATGTCCTCGTTGTCCGCCGGGCTGTGGAGGATGATGACATCGCCTGGATCGGGGCCACCCCAGTTCCAAACCGCCTCGTCCGTGAAGGGGAGAAACAACCCGAATGGATACTTCGCGACGACGACTCGATCCCCGTCGAGGAGCGTCGGCTCCATCGAGGGCCCGTCGATCGCGAAGGCCTCGAACAGCGTCACCCGGATGAACAACGCCAACAGCAGCGCGCCGCCGATGGTGAGCAGATTCGACTTCCAGCCGTCACCCTTCTTTGTCGCTCGCGCTCGCTTCGAAGCGGCTTTGTCTGGTGGTTTGCTCATTCGTGCGGGACTACCGTCAAGCGGCGCGGGGCGGGCACTTTGCTGGCGCGGACGCTAGTCTGCGGGTAGGCATGCGTCAAGCGATCCCATGACGATCCTCTGCATCGACACCGCAACTGAACACGGCACCGTGGCGGTCGTGCGCGACGATGGCTCGATCGCGTCGGTGCGGTGGCGCTCGGCCGGCCGCCACGGGGAGAACCTGTTCGGGTACATCGAGTCCGCAATGGCCAAATCAGGCGCCTCTCGGGAAGAGCTGTCGCTGATAGGTGTGGATATCGGACCCGGCCGATTCACCAGCCTTCGCGTCGGTCTCGGGACAGCCAAGGGCCTCGCCCTCGGCCTTGCACTCCCGATCGTTGGCGTCAGTTCGCTGCGCGTGCTGGCTAGAGCGATTCCCGCCGAGGCCGGCGTGGTGCGCGTGCCCATCATGAACGCATATCGCGGTGACGTGTTCGCAGCGGCGTATCTCATTGAGCCGGACGGGGTCGAGGAGTTGGCGCCTGCGCTCTTCGGTTCGCCGGAGGTTGTATTCGGTCAGATCCGGGACGCGGTTGCGGGTCGCCCGATGGCCGTCGGCGGTGAGGGCGTGAGGCCGAATGCCGCCGTGATCGAAGGTACGCTCGGTCTCAAAGTCGACGAAGCCGTGATGAGCCTCGATGCCTCGCCCGCCGATGCAATCGTCGCGGATGTCCAGTATGCGATCCGCACCGCCGGCCCTTCGGATCTGGACTCCCTGGAGCCCCAGTACCTCCGTCCGAGCGACGCCAAGTTGCCGAGCTAGCCCGCGTGTGCGGAGATCGCTTCGCGGTACGCGCGCTCGTAGAGGCGAGTCGTACGCTCCCACGAATGGTCGATGCGCATGATCCTGCTTTGCATCTCGCGGAAGGGCTTGTTGTTGGCGAACGCGGCAGCCGCGCGCTGCAGAGCCGAAAGCAGAGACCTCGTGTTTGGCTCGTCGTAGAGGATTCCGGAGCCGGTCTTCAGTGAGGCCTCGCTGTCCACCACTTCGTCCGCCAGGCCTCCATCGCGATGGACGATCGGAAGGGCGCCGTAGCGCTGAGCTAGCATTTGGATCTTGTCGGACGGCGCTCCGCCCCCCGGTGCCACGATGAAATCGCTCGCTCCGATCAGCGCGTGTCGGAAAGGCTCGTCGTCGCCGGTCTTGATCTGGATCCGGTCAGGCCACTGGTCCCACAGCTCCTCGTAGATCGCCACCAGCTCCCCGTCGCCCGCGAGCTGCACCACGAGCTGGACGTCGTTCCGGAGGAAGTCCGGGCCGATCTTCGCAAGCATCGCCATGCCCTCGTCGTCCACGTGGCCAATGGCCCCGAACACCGGCGCGTCACTTCGCACCGGTAGGGTCAGGTCATGCTGCAGCTCTGCCTTGCACTTGTCCTTGCCGTCCGTATCGAACGGATCGAAGCGCGCAGGGAGGTGCCCGTCGGTGGCAGGGTTCCAAAGCGCGGGGTCGATCCCGTGCCGCACGCCCGTGAGTTTCGGCTCGATCTCTCGAAACACCTCGCCCAAGGCGTCGTCGTTGTCAGGGCTCAGCAGGCGGTGCGCGTAGTTGGGAGATAGAGTCGTGACCCGATCGGCCGTCAGCAGCCCTGCCTTGAGGACGTTGACCCCGGACGCGTCGCGGGCCTCGTCGCCGAGCCCGATCGCCTCGGCGTCTCCCGTATCGAAACGACCCTGGTTGGACGCGTCGTACACGGTTAGCACGGTGGGCAGGTCGGGAAGTACCGAGCGTAGGCGCGCTACCACAGCGGCGGCCGCCCATCCGTGGGCGTGAACGATGTCGTAGTCGTCTGCGTTCTGGCGGATCAGTTCGGTCACGGCCGCGGCGAAGACCCCGACCCTCGATGCCTCGAGCGGCTCGCCATCGTTGGTCAGCGAGTCGGCGGACAACAGGACTTCCTCGTTGCCGATGAAGGTCAGCCCTACGCCGTCGGGGGTGCGCCCCGTGTACAGCTCACAGGACCAGGCCCTGCCTCCGAGCTCGAACTCGAGCTTGGTGAGGCGGCGCGCCAACGCGAGCTTCGCGGTGTCGATGTGACCGTAGAGCGGGGAGACCATGTCTACCGCGTGGTCTGCACGGCGCATGACTTTGGCCAGGGTTGCTACGTCCTGGGCGTCTCGGGTGGACGTGAATGCTTGTGGGGCGATAAAAAGGATTCGCAAAGTGCTTGACCATAGCGATTGTTGGCCTCGGCGCCACGTGGAAAACCCGGCTTGCGTCGCTCGAGGGCTGGTCCAGGCTCATCTTCGATGGGGGAACGCGGAAAAATCGCAGTTACCGGCGCATCGGGGCTCGTGGGGAGCGAGCTCGTGGCGATGCTTCGGCGCGATGGCTTCGACGTCCTCCGCCTCGTGAGGCGCGCACCAGGGGCGGACGACGAGGTGCGGTGGGATCCGGACGCGGGAACGATCGACGCCGAGGGTCTTCGAGGTGTCACCGGCGCCATCCATCTGGCGGGCGACAACGTCGCAAGCGGTCGCTGGACCGAAGCCAAGAAGGCAAGGATTCGCGACAGCCGGGTTCATGGTACCGCGCTTCTCGCGAGCACGCTGTCCGGCTTGTCACCCAAGCCGAGGGTGTTGGTTTCGGCTTCGGCGGTTGGGTACTACGGCGCGTGCGGAGAAGAGCCGCTCGATGAGAGCGCCGCCCAGGGCCCGGGATTTCTCGCATCGGTGTGTGGTGAGTGGGAGGCCGCCACGGCCAGCGCGCGGGACGCCGGGATTCGCGTGGTGCGTGCGCGCATCGGCGTCGTCCTTTCGCCTCGTGGCGGCGCCCTCGCCAAGATGAAGACGCCTTTCTTGCTGGGCGTTGGCGGGCGCATCGGTGACGGTACCCAGTACATGAGCTGGATCACCTTGCAGGACTTGGTGTCAGCCCTCGTCTTTGCCTTGGAACGGGACGATCTCGAGGGCGCCGTCAATTGTGTTTCGCCCACCCCGGTGACCAACACGGACTTCACAGCGACCCTAGGCAGGGTGCTCAAGCGCCCTACGGTGTTCACCGTCCCCAAGTTTGCGCTGCGGCTCGGCGTTGGCTCGGACATGGCCAACGAAATGTTGATCGGCGGAGCGCGCGTCATCCCGGCGGCGCTTCATGCGCAAGGCTTTCGCTGGGAGCACACGACTCTCGAAGCCGCGCTTCGCTCGCTCCTGTAGCGCTGCGCCTTGTTTGACCGGCCGTCGCGCTTCGGCCGACACTGCCGAGGTGCCGAGAGGGACCGTGTCATGGAGCGGGTGGGCGTCGGCCGTGGCGTTCTTCCTTGCGGGCTTGTTTCCGCTTTTCAACGCCGACGCCTACGGTCACCTTGCGCAGGGCCGCCAGATCCTCGCCCTCGGCCGAGTGCCCGAGATCGACCTGTTCTCGTTCTGGCGGCCTGAGCCGCAGCCTTGGAACAACTACGAGTGGGCCTACGACTGGGCGACTTGGCTGGTGTACGACCATCTCGGGGCGAGCGCGCTGATTCTTCTCAAATGCTTCGCACTCGGTGCGCTTGGGTATCTGCTCGTCCGGTTGGCTGACCGACTAGCCCGCGGTTCCGAACTCGCAGGCCCACTGACGCTGACCGGACTCCTGCTCGCGCTTCCGGTGGCCCGTTTTCGGTTCACGGCGAGACCGCAGATCGTCGGTCTACTCTTCCCCGCGGTGCTCCTCGTCGGGATCGGGGCCCTCTACTCGGACCGCGTCGCGACGAGGCGCAAGGCTTGGACCCTCGCCGGCCTGGCCACGCTGCACGTCGTTTGGGTCAACGCGCACGGCTCACATCTGTTTGGCCTTGCGATCACCGCGATCTTCGTGGCTTTTTCGATCGGAACGTCGGGGTTTCGCTGGATGGTCGGTCTGCTCTTCGCGCAGGTCGTCGCGACCGGCTGCACGCCGTTCGGATTCTCCATTGCGACCGACGCCCTTTCCCACCTACTGCGCCCGGAGTACCGCGAGATCGTCGTCGAGTGGGCCGCCTGGTCGCCAAAGGATCCGTTGCGCTTGCTGGTGGCGCCCATCGTTACCGCGGTCTTCGTTCTCGCCGCCATGCGACCGGTGACGCGCGCGTCCCGCTTCGGTCTCGCCTACGGCGTCTTCTGCGTCTTGTTGAGCGTCATGGCGTTTCGCTCGATGCGGTTCGTCGCCCACCAGCTCTTGTTCTGCGCGCCCTTCATTGGGGCGGGGATCTCGCAGTGGCAGGGCGTCACCGCGATGCGCCGCGGTGTGATCGGACTCATCGGCGTCGCCGTTCTCGGGAGTGCACTCTGGACGACACAGATCGTGCCCGCCCTCGGGTTCGGGGTCGGCGAGTCGAAGGGCAACTATCCTTGGGCGTCCGCGGAGGTTGTCGAGCAGGGTGTCGAGCAGCCGAGGATCCTCGCGAGCATTGAGGACAGTTGGTTCCTGATGTTCGCTGTCCCAAGCGGCAAGCTCCTCATTGACGGCCGCGTACCCTTCTACGGGCCTAAGATGATCCAGCGTGTCGCCGAGAGTTTCACAAACCGAGGGCTCTTCGCCGAACAGCTCCGCGCGTACGACATCAACACGGTGGTCATCGACCACACTCGCTCCGATCATATCGTTGCGACCGAGCACTTGAGCCGCCGCGAAGACTGGGTGCTCGCGTTCGTCGAGGACGGGCACTCGCTGTTCGTGCGACGGGATGTTGCCCGGGGGTTGCAGCCGTTCGAGATCGTCGGCCCGGGGTACCGGACCGGACGCCTGCTCGATGGGCGCCTTCCGGATTTCGAGGTTGGCGCAGAAGTCGATCGCCTCGGCTCCCAGCTAAACACGGGCGCTGTGCACGCTTGGCACCGAGGCCTCGCGCTCTTGCGGCCGCTCGCACGGGATGGCGATCGAGCGGGCGTCCGAATGCACCGCGGCCCGGACGAGCAGGCATTGGCTCGTGCCTCTTATGAGCAGCTGTCTGTCGCCGCGGATAGCTTTCCGGGCTTCACCGCGATCGAGCTCTATCGCGCGATGGCGGCGCTATCGGCCTGTGACGTCGCCGAGGCGCGGGCGGCGCTGGGGCGAGCCCTCTATGGGGGGCAGACGCGTGGCACTTCGCTCGCTGCACTCGAGCTCTCGCTCCGCACTGGCGAGGCCTCCGAGCGCTCCGCGGCCATCGCACACACCGCGCGTCTCGAGGCGCATCCGGACAGCAGCGACGACCCGTGGGTGGCCGCCATCGCCGAGGACATCGATATCCGCTGCCCGGCGCCCTAGGCGAGCGCGTCGTGGTCGAGCTCGATCAGCGTGATCTCGGCCGGCGCGGCGATCCGCATCGGCGGGCCCCAGTATCCGGTGCCCGAGCTGACATAGATCTGCGAGTCCCCTCGTGCATGGAGACCCGACACGAACGGTTGCGCGAGGCGGGTGAGAAGCCCGAAGGGAAAGATTTGGCCCCCGTGCGTGTGACCTGAAATCTGCAGGTCGA
>CAXMRN010000239.1:0-26534 GCA_964195565.1 uncultured Polyangiaceae bacterium
CCCGGAGGACACACACAAACGTTGTCGTCGCAGACGAACTCACCCAAACAAGCCCCGCAGAAGATCGCTTCCTCCTGGCCGCCGCAGTGAGTTGGCACGGGGCCGCACTCGACGCCGCCACTATAGGATGCGCATGTGCTCTCTTCGCATCCGCAGACGAAGTTCTGCCCGTTCGCGCCACAGACAGTTCCTTCGGCGCAGCCGCCGCACTCGATCGACCCGTCACATCCGTCGGGTAACGAGCCGCATTCGATCGGAATCCCGAGAGACGCGAAGTCGCTGATCACCTGATCGCACGTCTTGGGCGCGCACTCCGGCTCTTTGGAGTCGTAGCAACGGCTGTCGCTACCCCAGCAGAAGTATCCGGTTGGGCAGTCGCCGGGCTGGCCGCAGCCGAACAGGCCATTGGGGACGGCGAGGTCGCACCCACCAAGGACGAGCAGACCGAGTATCAACAACGAGCGAAGCCGCATCAGAATCGTCCTTTCACCGAAATACCGGTCGGTCCGATACTGACTTCGGGCATCGCCTCCTCATGGCCGCCGGTGAGCTGCCAGATGATCCCACCGATCACGCCGGCTCCTCCGAGCCCCATCAGGATCACGCCGGCTTTGGTTCGCTTCGGCCCGCGCTCCGCCATCTCTTGCACCATGGTGTAGCTCGTCCCGGGGTCGGCGTTTTGCACCGCCTTCTGGTCTCGCTGCCCAAGCCCAACCAGCACCGCCCCCGACACGATGGCGGCGCTCCCGACGCCGATCGTCACCCAAGGTCCGGGGCCCGGCCCCACGTGCTGCGTGAGCGGTCGCTCCGCCTTGACCCGCGCAGCGGCCTCGATCGCGGCACTTCTGGCCTCGATCTCGGCATCGAGCTCGGCCCGGTTGCGCGCCTCAATCGTGGCACGCAGCACATCGATTCGACCCGCGACGTGCTCGCGGTCCGGTGACTTCGGTCGTGCTTCCAGATAGCCTTCGTACGCCTCGAGGGCCTCCTCGTCGCGTCGCATTCGGTCGGACACCGTGGCGATGTTGTAGAGAAGATCCGGACTGCCCGTCAGCTCGTACGCCCTACGAAAATTGGCAAGCGCGCTTTCGAACTCACCGTTCGCGTAGGCTCGCGTCCCTTCAGAAAATGATTTCTTTGCGGCCGCGATCTTCGCGTCGCGGGACTTCGAACTCTGCGCGCAGACCTCCGCCGCACTGCCAAAGCACGCGACCGCAACTACTAGGACAAGAAGGACCCGCATCTTTCCCCCGAAAGTAAGAACACGTACGAAACGCGTCCCTACAAGGTAGCAGTCCAAAAACGACGATGCTCACTCGTGGGTGATGTGCGGGGCTGCGTCCTTCGAGACTCGAGTGTCGCCCTGCCACTCGTCGCCGGCGTGCGGGTAGTCCAAATTGTAATGCAGCCCACGACTTTCTTTGCGTGCCCCTGCGCAACGGATGATCAGCTCTGCGACATCCGCAATGTTGCGCAGCTCCAACATGTCGCGATTGACCAAGTGCGCCCAGTAGTACTCTCGAATTTCCTCTTGGAGCATGGCGATCCGGCGTGCGGCCCGTCGCAAGCGGCGATCGGTGCGAACGATCCCCACATAGTTCCACATGAATCGGCGTATCTCGTCCCAGTTCTGAGATACGACGACCGCCTCATCGCTGGGGACGGCCTCACCCACGTCCCAGTCTGGGACTTCGTCGAGCTCTAGGGCTGGCGTTGCCGCCAGGGACTCGTGCGCGGCGATCGCGCTGCGATGGCCGTACACCAAACCTTCGAGAAGGGAGTTGGAGGCGAGGCGATTAGCGCCGTGGAGTCCGGTGCAGGTGACTTCCCCCACCGCCCAAAGCCCGGACATCGTAGAGCGGCCGTGGTCGTCGACGACCACGCCGCCGCACATGTAGTGCGCAGCGGGGACGACGGGGATCGGATCCTTGGTGATGTCGATACCGAACTGAAGACAACGAGCGTGGATGTTTGGAAACCTCTCGATGATGAAGTCGGCCGACTCATGGGTCATGTCGAGGAACACGCAATCGTCACCCCTGAGCTTCATTTCATAGTCAATCGCGCGTGCGACCACGTCGCGGGGCGCGAGGTCCTTCATCTCGTGATGGGCCTCCATGAACGGATCGCCGTTACGTAGTCGAAGGATGCCGCCCTCCCCTCGCAACGCCTCACTGATCAGAAAGCTCTTTGCCTCGGGATGAAACAGGCACGTCGGGTGAAACTGAAAGAACTCCATGTTCGCGAGCTCCGCACCGGCACGGTACGCCATCGCGATCCCGTCGCCCGTCGCCACGTCCGGGTTCGACGTGTAGAGGTACACCTTGCCGGCGCCGCCCGTCGCAAGAATCGTCGCGCGCGCGAGGTAGGTCTTGACGCGCCCCGTCGTCTCGTCGAGGACGTATGCGCCCACGATCTGGCGGGGGCCGCCAAACTTCGACGCCTCCACGAGGTCGATGGCCATGTGGTCTTCCATGATCTCGATGTTGGGAGATGCAGCCGCTGCCTGTAGAAGCACGCGCTGAACCTCTTCGCCGGTGATGTCGCCCGCATGAACGACGCGTCGGGCGCTGTGGCCACCTTCCCTGGTGAGGTCCAGTGAGAGCCCTTCCTCACTTCGACTGAACTGGGCGCCGAGGTCGATCAGCTCCTTGATGCGTCCCGGGCCATCACGAACCACCATTTCGACGACTTCACGGTTCGAAAGCCCGCCTCCAGTGCCGATCGTATCGTTGACGTGGGCCTCGAACGAATCAGTCGGGTCGAGCACGGCGGCGATGCCACCCTGTGCCCAGTTGGTCGCGGAGTCCGCACTTCCCCGCTTCGTGACCATCATCACGTGACCGCGGCGCGCCGCTTCGAGCGCGAAGCTCAACCCGGCTACACCGCTACCCAGCACCAGGTAGTCGCATTCCGCTCGCATGGACGGCGTAGTCTAACAGGCGAACGGGAGGTCTGGCACGGGGTTTTCGCCTGACTCTACAGCGCGAGTTCGGCGGCGGGGCGCGGGCCCGAAGGAGGGGCCACGAACTGGAAATAGCTCACCTGGTAGCCTCCGAGGGTGTGCACCACGTGGTCCACGGGCTGGTAGCCAGCGATCGACAAGCCCGGCGCCGCCTCGGGCAAGAAGGCAACGACATCGACTGCACGCGGTCGAAAAAGCTCGACGATCGACCCCACCAAGCCGCCCAGGTGACCGCGAAAATCATAGTTGGTTTCGAAGCTCACGTAGCTCCCCGTGTCCTGTGGAGTGACGTGAAAGGCGTAGTATTCCTCTCCCTTCACGGCATTGAGGGAATACCCGGGGGGGTTGAAGACATGTTCAGAGGTGGTGAAACCCGGAAGAATGCCAGCGATCCCAGACGACGTTGCAAGCGCGCCGTCTTGGCCCGCGCGAGCCGTGCAGAACTGCTGGGCGACGTCCTCGTCGATCGCGTGCATCAACACTTCGAGAGTCGGGTCGTTCTTCTCGGGGGTGTACGGACGGGAGGTATGGAACATTTGGATGTGGCGACCGTGGTCATCGCCGAAGCGAAGTGCTCGGCCGGGAAGCATCGCCTGCAGTCGCCGAGCGTCATCGCGGAACGTGGTGGACTGATGCTCCGGGAACTGCTCACTCTTCCGCTCGTACACGAGGAACGCAACCGACTCTTCGGGAATCGACTTCAGAATCTGAGGGACGGCGTCGACCAAGGTCGTCTGACCACAGGTGATCAGGACGAACCAGTCGTCGAACACGAACAGGCTGGACTCGGACAGAATGTATGCGTCGGAATGCTCGGCCCGAAGAACCGAAATCACCTGCGCACCGGCGGACTCCACGATACGGCGCCACGCCTCGTCTCCGAGCGAGCGCAACGGCGCAAAGCCCGGAGTCACCACTACCTCCAGCTTCTTCTCGGGACCTTCGAAAAAACTCGGCGTCGCCATCGAACGACCCATCATGCGCAGAAGCGTGACGATCGCAAGCGTGGGGGGCGCATTTTGGCGTGACCGGGCACCCGGGGATACACTTCCGCACGATGGTTTCTCGGGTGTTGACGGTAGTGGGCGTGGCGGGCCTGATCGTGGGCACCGCGGTGCCAGTCCGCGCGGACATCTACCGCTGCAAGCGAGCGGATGGCACGCAGCACTACACGAACGTTCGGGAACCGGGCCGCCGGTGCCAACTCGTCGTACGCGGCAGCAAGAAGTCGAAGACTGCTGCGGCCGCCAAGAAGAAGGGCCCGGGCAAGAAGCCCACCGGGGCCAGCTCGAGAGACCCGGCTCGATACAGCCGCTACAACGGCCTCATCGGTGAAGCCGCAAGGTTGTACCAGCTCCCCGAATCGTTCATCCGCGCCGTGATGCGTGTCGAGAGCGACTTCAACCCCACGGTGGTGAGCCGGGCAGGCGCGATGGGCCTGATGCAACTCATGCCGAGGACCGCCCGATCGATGGGCGTATCGGATCCGTTCGATGCGCGGCAGAACATCCACGGCGGAGCGCGCTACCTTCGAATCTTGGCCAATCGTTTCAAAGGCGACCTCGTCTTGACGGTGGCTGCCTACAACGCGGGCGAAGGCGCGGTCGAGAAATACAAGGGCATCCCCCCGTACAAAGAGACGCAGCGCTACGTGCGCCGTGTTCTGAAGCACTACTACGCCTATCGCTCCGAAAGCGCCCCGTAGCCTGTGACGCCGACGCTCATCGCCGCGCTGCTCGTCGGATTGGCGGCACCCGTGATTCGGGGCTGGGTTTGGGGTGCACCCTTCAGCTTGCTGTCGGTCGCAACGGTGCTGCGTTCGTTTCTCGGATCGGCTCTGACGGTCCTGGTGTTCGGAGTTGTGGCAGTGTTTGCGCTCCGTGCGACGTCCATTGCTCCTGATCAGATCGGCATGAGCGCCGGTCTAATTGGAGGTGGCGTTGGGTTGCTCCTCTTGCTTGGCTCGGCGCGGAGGCTCCGCGAGGTGCGCGGCCTCTCGATTCTCTGCCAGCGCCTTCAAGAAGAGGACGCGCAACCCACGGCCACCGCGGCGCTCGCTCGGCTTCTGCGGCGAGTGCGCCGCAAGGATGAACAGCGGTACATCGCACTGGTTCTGATGGCGACAGGGCCTCTGACTCAGGCCGGAATGTGGGACGAGGCACGAGAGCGATTGCGCAGCCTCGACGACGACACCCTGACCGAGCCTCAGGCGGTGCTTCGGAATCAAGCGCTCGCTACGTGCGAGCTACAGTTCGATGACGTGGCCGCCGCCCAAGCCGCTATCGATCGAATCGAGCGGCCCACGGAGGGTTCAATCGAGGTCTGGTTGGTGGCGATGGAGGCCCTGCTCATGGCCGTTCGGGGTCAACCCGACAAAGCACTGGCGCATCTCGGCGCGCAGGACGCGGACGACAACCCGTCGCTCCGCGCCTCTCATCGCCTGGTTCACGCACACGTGTTGGCCGGACGGGGCGATGAGGAAGCCGCTCTCGAAGAGCTGCGATCGCTACGACGGGAGGCCGGCGCCGCGGGCCTCGGGCGCGCTCGGCTTCCGCGAGGGCCAGCTAGCCCACTTGCCGAGCGGGTCCTCGACGAAGGCGATCAGTCGGGCTGAAAGATCACCTTCTGCGTGGGGTCGTCGTCATAGAACTGGTGGTACCGGTCGAAGGTGACCGCGCCAAACGCGTTGAGGACGATCGCGAACACGGCGCAGCTCCAGAATGCCCGCCCGAAGCGCCGGCCGCTCAGCGCGACGAGCACAAACAGAAGCGGAAGGTAGTCTAGGGAGAAGCGATAGCCGAACTGCACCCAACCGGTGTTCTGGTAGAGCAAGGTACAGAGCGCCACGGGAAGGACAGCGGCCCACAGGGCCACGATGGTGGCGTCGGGCTTCTTCGGCCATAGGCTCCACAACAAGTTCGGACTGGTGAACCAAAGCGCGAGCCCGTGGCGAGTGATGCGAACGAAGGGGCTCATCTCGAGAAGCCACGGCAGCGAGAAGAAGAAGACCATCAGGTTCCGGGGCAGGTAATGCGTGCTGAACAGGCCCCAGGTCTCGATTCGCGATCGCCAACGGATCTGGAGAAAGCGGTGCCCGAACTCGAACGGGTCTCCGAAGCGCGCAGCGTTGTGCCACATCGCCACGGCCAGGATTGCAGCGAGCGGAAGCGCAAACACGGTGAGCGTACGCAACAGGCGAGGCGCAGAACGATCCGCAGAGTGGGGCTCATTCTTTGCCACCGTGAGCGATTGAAGCACGAAGAACACCCCGAGGAGCAAGGTCGCCGGGCGGCACAGGAACGCAAGACCGAGGGCTACACCTGCAGCGGCGGGGCGACGCGCGCCGAAAGCGCAAAGAAGGTAGAGACAGACCAACGCGGCTGCGGCGACGTGCGCCGCAAACCAGACTGTCCCTTGTACGGCGACGAAGTAGTAGACGGACCCGGTCGCAAAGAGCGTGGTGACGAGCAAGTTGTCTCTGCGGGAGCGCTGGCTTCGACCGGACTCACTCAGGAAACGTAAAACGACGAAGAGCAGCGTCGGCGCCAACCCAGCAAAGATCGCCCAGAACAAAGCGTCCAAGGTGCCCAATCCGAAGATCGCCACGAACGGCAATAGAAGGATGGCCGGAAGCGGAGGAAACGAGACGTACCAACGGTACCGTTCGCCGTCGGACTCCGAGAACGCGTAGCGACCCGGGGGACAAGGCCCTTTGGTCACCGTGTCGAAGCAAGCCCAATCGTTGGTACCGGGGGGATCGCCCCCGATGTCGAGACGGCCCTGAAGCCACGCATGGGCCAGCTGCACGTAGTGGTTGTTCGCAGAGGGCCGGAGGAGGCGCTGCGCCGAGGTCGCGCAGTAGACGCCCGCACACAGTACGAAGATCGTAAGCGGAAGTGCCCACCGTCGCTCCCAAACCGCCACGGCGGCAGCATAACCGGCCGGGAGAGCGATCTGAAGTTTGTCCACCTTGACGAGCCGAAAGGGGCGCTCTAGAGCACTCCGGTTCTACCGCCCTGGAGGTTTCGATGGGGTCCCCCACCCTCGACGCAGTCACTGAAGCCCTTCGCAACGTCGAAGATCCGATCTTTCAGAAACCCCTTGGCGCCCTAGGGACGCTCGTCGAGACACGCCTCGAGGACGGTCGGGCATGGGCGAAGGTCCGAGTCAGCTCTCCCTCTGAAGAGGTGCGCCAAACACTGCAGACCCGGGTGCAAGAAGCGCTCGCGCCGCTCGGCATCGAGTTCGTGGAGCTGGAGCTCGAGGTGAACGTACCCACCCGGGAAGCGACGAGCACCGACCCGATTCCCGAAGTTCGCAATGTGATCTTGGTCATGAGCGGCAAGGGTGGCGTGGGGAAGAGCACCGTCGCGACGAACCTCGCGCTCGCGCTTCGCCGCCTCGGCACGCGGGTGGGTCTCCTCGACGCCGACATCTATGGGCCGTCGATTCCGACGATGTTGGGTATCGAAGGTCACCCGACCTCCAAAGACGGAAAACGCATTCAGCCGCTGCAGCGATTCGGTATCAAGCTGATGAGCATCGGGTTCCTCCTCGAAGATCCGAAGCAAGCGGTGGTATGGCGCGGCCCGATGCTCCACGGCGCGCTGCAGCAGTTCGTGGGCGACGTCGATTGGGGCCCGCTCGACTACTTGATCATCGACTCGCCTCCGGGCACCGGCGACGTTGCGCTCACCCTCGCGCAGAAGCTTCGCATCACCGGCGCGATCATAGTCACGACCCCTCAAGAGGTCGCGCTTCAGGATGTCTACAAGTCGGTATCCATGTGCCAGAAACTCAACGTCCCGATCCTCGGTGTCGTCGAAAACATGAGCCACTTCGTCGACAGCGCAGGCGTCAAGCACGAGCTGTTCGGCAGCGGCGGTGGTCAGAAGATCGCGGAGTTCGCCGACGCCCCCCTCTTTGGCCAGGTACCGATCGACGGCCTCGTCCGCGAATGGGGGGATCAGGGTACCCCGATCGTGCAGGCCGCCCCGGCTTCCCCTGCCGCCGAAGTCTTTTCCAAGGTGGCGGACGCCCTCGCCGAAAAGATTGCCAAAGAGCACTTCGACCGAAGCGAAGGCGAGGCCGCCCCCGAAGGCGAAGGTCCCAAGAGACTCCGCATCCTCCGCTGAGCTATAACCGCGCTGTGGACCTCTTTGAACGACAGGCAGAAACCGGTTCGCCGCTCGCCGATCGAATGCGGCCGAACCGGATCGAAGACGTGGTGGGGCAGGCGCACCTACTTGGAGACGGGCACATCTTGGCTCGCGCGATTCGCGCCGACCGTATCCCATCGATGATCCTCTGGGGACCGCCCGGCACCGGAAAGACGACGCTCGCCCACGTCATCGCCAACGAGACAAATTCGATCTTCGTGCCGTTCAGCGCAGTGCTCGGCGGAGTGCCAGAGCTTCGCAAACTCATCGCCGCAGCCAAGGAACAGAAGAACTACTACGGCAAGAAGACGATACTTTTCGTCGACGAGATTCATCGATTCAACAAGGCACAGCAGGACGCCCTACTCCCGCACGTCGAGGACGGCACGGTAACGCTCGTCGGCGCCACGACGGAAAACCCTTCATTCGCAGTCAACTCCGCATTGCTGTCCCGATCGCGGGTATTCGACCTCCAACCACTCGAGGCTGGCGATCTTCGCAAGCTGCTCGAACGGGCGCTGGCTGACGACGAGCACGGGGTTGGACACGTGCCTCATACGGTCGACGATGACGCGCTGGCCGCAATTTCTCAGAATGCACGAGGCGACGCTCGGCGGGCGTTGTCAGCACTCGAGCTCGCTAGCGACTTCGCGCAATCTGCGGGGGTCGATGCCGTCACGGTGGCGATCGTACAAGAAGCGTTGGCGACCCAGACGTTGCTCTACGACAAGTCGGGCGAGGAGCACTACAACGTCATCAGCGCGTTCATCAAGTCGATGCGGGGCAGCGACCCCGACGCCGCCGTCTACTGGCTGATGCGCATGCTCGAGGCTGGCGAGGACCCGCTCTTCGTCCTTCGACGGATGTTGATTTTCGCGAGCGAAGACGTGGGCAATGCCGACCCGCGAGCGCTCGAGGTCGCGGTCAGCGCGGACGCGGCGTTTCGGCGACTCGGAATGCCGGAGGGCATCTTCCCGATCGCGCAATGCTGCACGTACCTCGCAAGTGCGCCGAAGAGCAACGCGAGCTACAAGGCGTGGACGATGGCTCGAGCCGACGTGCGCGAGTTCGGCGCGCTCCCGGTGCCGCTCAAACACCGCAACGCCCCGACCGAGGCCATGAAGTCATGGGGCTACGGAGAGGGCGGTCGCAACCCGCACGATGAAGGTGGCTACAGCGAGGGCGAAACCTATCTTCCTGAGCAGCTAGTCGGCCGCCAGTATTATCGCCCCACCGACCGTGGCTTCGAGGCGCGAATTCGCGAGCGTCTCGGTGAGCTCCGAGCGACGCCTACGCCGACGGAGGGCGGGTCGGACGGGCCCCACGAAGATAAACCCTGAAGATCGCCGCGCCCTGCTCACCGTCGGCTTCGATGGTGCCGCCCACTCCGTCGAGCACCACCGCGGCCGCGAAGAGCCCCACGAACCGGCTGTAGCGGCCATCCAACCGACCCTTCAACGCCTGCTGACCCTCGAGCGTAAATGCCATCTCTCGAAGCTCCGGCGCGATGGCTTCCCCCGCATCTTCGACCTCGATCACGACGTGCCCGCCTTGCTGGTAGAGGCGTACCGTGGCGCGCGGATCAGCCACGTTGGCCAGGGTGTTGTGGAGGAGCAGTTCGACGACCTCGACGGCGACTTGTGCGCCCTGGGCGTATAGCTGATCGCCCTCGGCCATGTTGACCGTCACCGGGACCGGCGTATCGGCCCGCTCGAGACGCTCTAAGAACACGCCCGCGTCTCCGTTCGCCGCTTCGAGCGGAACGTCGCCCGTGAACCAGCGGCTGATCCAGGCAAGCATGTCGAGGCCGCGTCGGAGCTCCCCGACCGCCAGCTTCACGTCCTGCAGCGCTTCGACCGAATCGTTGTCTACGAGACCGACCTCTTGGAGAAAATCCGCGTTGGCGGTGATCGTCGCGGCCGGATTGCGGAGGTCATGAACGAGTAGACCGAGAACAGTCCCCATCTCATCGGCGTTGATCACGTCAGGTTTCGCCACGCCATCTCCCTACCACGGGGCATAACTCAAGGGAAGAAGAGCACGGCCTCCTCGCCGCGCGCCTCGATAAGCGCAGCGATGTACGAGAGAACCGTCGCTCGCCTGTCCATGAGGTCTGCGATCTGGGCGTCGTCCAACAACGGGTCCGAGACATGGCTGGGGTCTCGAGCGAGCTCGGTCTGGAGCGCCGCGGCGTCGAGGGCAGCCAGGCGACGAACTACGTCTTTCGAGAAGCGCGTGGTGCGAGTCAACCCTTCGAGAAGCGCGGCGTAGCGCCGTTCATGCAGCGGGGTTGAAAACGAGCGATCGTTGTCGCGAAGCAACGCGCGCTGCCCACTGCTGTCGGTCGGAAGATTGCCACCGCTGAACCGGTCCCAGTTCCCGATGAGGAAGTCGAACACGACCATCGTCGAGAGGTCGCGAGCCAGCGCCGCTTTACCTTCGGGAATGGCTGCCTCCCGAAGCCAGCCCTGCCAACGCGTTCGGTTCTCGAGGCCCACCGACCTTAGCCCTTTGACCCAATAGATGGCAGCGGCAGGGGTCGAGCCGTCCTCGTCCCACAACACCGCGCGCCGTATCGAAGCGCGCTGGTCGAGCATGTCGTCGTGCAAACGCTGCCGGATCTCCTTCCAGGTGGCGCGGCGATAGACGACCGGGGGCACGTTGTCGAGACCGAGCAGCCGGCTGATGCGATACGCCGCGATCTCGTGCTGGTACCCGTATTGAAGCGCGTGGGTACGAACCCGCAGTGCGGCGGTCACGCGAGCGACCGTTCGCATCCTCAAGACGACCGAGCTGTGCCCCACGGGTTTGAAACTGCGTGAAGCTGCCGACGCAATGACTTCGAGAATCTCGTCTTGCTCGACATCAGTGCCAACGAAACGGGGCACCGACTCGAGCTCGGCGCTTGCGACCGAGCTCAGCCAACCGGCAACAACCGCCGCCAGTACGAAGCTAGCGGACGCCCGCAAAGAGATTCTTGGCAATGACCATCCGTTGGATCTGAGAAGTTCCCTCGTAGATCTGAAGGATCTTCGCGTCTCGCATCAGTTTCTCGACCGGGTACTCGGTGATGTAGCCGTTGCCACCGAACACCTGGACCGCATCGGTCGCCACCTCCATGGCGCTATCGGCCCCGAAAGCCTTGCTGTACGAAGCTACTAGCGAGTTGCGACCACCCTGGTCGATCTGCCAGGCAGACTTGTGCACCAAGAGTCGAGTCGCCTCGTACTTGATGCCCATCTCCGCGATCATCGCCTGCACCATCTGGTGCTCGGCAATCGGAACGCCAAAGGTTTTGCGCTCGAGCGCGTACGCGATGGACTCCTCGAGTGCGCGGCGGATCAGGCCACAAGCGCCCGCCCCGATGTCCGGGCGGGTGCGGTCGAAGGTCTGCATCGCCAGCTTGAAACCGTGGCCTTCCTCGGCGAGCACGTTGCCTCCGGGGACGCGAACCTCGTCGAAGTTCACGACTGCCGTGTTGCTCGCTCGCTGGCCTAGCTTGTCCTCGGTCTTGCCGACGCTCACGCCCTGGGAGTCGCGATCGATGACGAACGCCATGATGCCGCCGTGGCGAAGCGAGGGGTCGACCGTTGCAAACACGATGTACCAGCTCGCCCACGCCGCATTGGTGATGAAGCACTTGGAACCAGTGACGATCCAGTCGTTGCCGTCCTTGCGGCACCGCGCCTGAATACCTGCCGCATCACTGCCGGCTGCCGGTTCGGTCAGCGCGTACGCGGCGAACACCGGCTCCGAGGTAAGCATGCCGAGGTACTTTTTCTTCTGCTCGTCGCTGCCCGCGATGAGAAAGGGCGTCGCCGCGAGCACGTTGGCCGTCATGCTCGTTTGGATACCCGTGCACCCGAACGCGAGCTCTTCGGTCAACAGGACATGGTCGACCTCGCCCATGCCGGCCCCGCCGTACTCCTCGGGGATGTTCGGGCCAACCAAGCCCATCTCCCACGCCTCCTTATAGACGTCCATTGGGAACTCGTGGGTCTTGTCCGCCTCGCCGGCGATGGGGATGATCTTCTCGCGCGTGAAACGACGGGTCTCTTCGACGAGGGTCTTCTGCTCAGGGGTCAACTCGAAATTCAGCATGTCGCTACCTCTTGATCAACGTCGCCGCTCTTGTTCGCGGCGCTCGAGCTCGGCCCTCACGGCACGCGCTCCCAGTCGAAAACCGAAGGCCAAGCCAATCAGCAAGACACCCGGAATGTAAATGATGTGGGCGATGGAGGGCATCACCCGTCCTCGGCGGCTCGAATCTGGGCACTGAGTCTTTCGAGCTCTTCGGCGGTCTGGCGCTGCAGACCCCGCATTCGCATCAGGAACAGAAACAAGAGCGCCCACACGACCGCGTATGCGGCCAACAGCAGCGCGCCGCCCGGAATGCTCTCCGCGTCGGGCCCTTCGACGCCGACAAACTGCGTCGCCCTCTCCTCCGCCGCGTCCTGGTGAGTTTCGGAAGCGCCGTCCTCGACCGGCGGCGAGTCCGCGAGAGCGAATGGCGTGATGAGCATCGTGCATCCAAGCACGAGCGCGGCAATCAGAACTCGCATTTCATTCCCTTCATCGGTGCATCAACTCGAGTCGTAGTCGTGCAGACTCTTCTCTTTGCCACTCTAGGGAGGCACGCGCCCAGATCAGGAGCACCGCCAACCCAGTGAAGGCCAAGAAGCTGATTCCCAGCGCCCAATACATTTCCGATTCGAGGCCTCCGCCTTTGCCGGTGATCACAGTTGGGTGGACACCTCTCCAGCGCTGAACGCTGTAGTGAATCAAGGGGAGGTTCACAAGGCCCAGCAGCGCCAAGCCGGCCGCAAATCGCTTCTCGACCTCGCCCGCATCACCCATGGAGCGAAGCGCGAGGTAGGCGGCGAAGATCATGCCGGACAGGAGGGTTGTGGTGAGCCGTGGGTCCCAGGTCCACCAGACGCCCCACGCCTTGCGTGCCCACAGTGGGCCGGTGAGCAACACGATGAGGCAGAACAGGGTCCCGACCTCAGCCCCCGCGACCGCGATCGCATCCCACCGCGGGCTTCGCTTCAGTAGATACACCGCGCTACCTACCGCCGACACGAAGAAGCCGATGTACATCGCGTAGGCGCTCGGAACGTGGAAGTAGAAGATCTTCTGGACGATGCCCATCTGTTGTTCGACGGGGGCGACGACGAAAATCGTGTAGAGGGCTGCCGCGAAGAGCGCCAGCGTTGCGAACAGCAACAACGACCACACGGTCGAGCTACCAGATTGACGTGTACCGTTCATGATCGTGCTCGCCGGGACGCTAGCATGGGCCCCGGGATGCGTCAGCCTCCGGTATCCTCGAATTCCTCGTTTAAACGCCGTCGGTTTGCCGGTGTTCCGGCTCGCCGCTAAAGACGGCGGTGATGGATTTGCTCGACCGGCAGTTCCTTTTCGTCGTCGGCAAGGGTGGCGTCGGGAAGACGACCGTGGCAACCGGGCTTGCGCTTGCGGCCAGCCGCCGCGACAAGAAGGTCCTCCTTGCGCTGGTGAACTGCAAAGAGCGGGTCAGCCAACTTCTCGACACCGAGCCAATTGGACACGAGATCGTCACCGTCGCCGAGAACCTCGACGTGGTGAACATGACGCCGGACGCAGCGCTCGAAGAGTACGGGCTGATGATCTTGAAGGTGAAGGCGGTCTTCAACGCGCTCTTCAAGAACCGGTTGGTGCGGGCGTTCCTGAAGGGCACGCCGGGGCTCGAGGCCTGGTCCATGCTGGGCAAGGCGTTCTACCACGCGTGCCCGCCCAAGGGAGAGCCGGACTACGATCTCGTCATCGTCGACGCCCCCGCCACCGGCCACGCGCTGGACATGCTTCGGGTGCCCTTCGTCATCGAGAACGTAGCGCCCCCCGGCCTCTTACGAAGAGACGCGGCGCGGGCGGCCAAGATGTTCCGAGACCCCGAACGCGCCGGTGCGGTCCTGGTGACGCTCCCCGAGTACATGCCTGCAAGCGAGACCATCGAGCTATCGAACGCGCTGGCAAACGAGCTCGAGATTCCGGTCCTGCATCTGGTCATCAACCAGGTGCTCGACGTGCTTTTCTCAGAGAAGGAACGGCCCGTCCTCGAAAACCTGCCGTCGGAGCTGCCCGAAGACAGCGAGATTCGCGGGCTGGCGGTGGCGGGCAAGCGCCGCGCCCTTCGCGAGTCGGTTCAGGCAAAGGCCGTCCGGCGGGTGTGTGGCCACATCGATGCGCCGTGCGCTGAACTCCCCTACTACAGTGGGCTCGAAAGCGACACAGCAGCGATCGACGCACTGAGCGAGGCCTTGCTGCGTACCGTTTGATCGGTTGCAGCGGCCCAGCAATCCACTAGCTTGGCGTGCGAGGTCATCATGCCCGGCTCGGCTACGTCAGGACTTTCGTTTCAACCACCGCTGATCTTCGACCAAGGCGCGCCCAATCGTCATGGTGCGTCGCTTGCGCAGGACGACCTTCCCGAGGTCGACACCAACGCCGCCTATGGCGAAATGGCGCGACAGGTCCCGCCGATGCTCCCCGAGGTGTCGGAGCCGGAGGCGGTTCGCCACTACGTTCGGTTGAGCCAGCAGAACTTCGCGATCGACACGGGCATGTACCCCCTCGGCTCTTGCACGATGAAGTACAACCCCAAGGTCAACGAGTGGGCGGCGAGGTTGCCTGGCTTCACGGACCTTCATCCCTACATGCCCGATGAGCTCGTCCAAGGGGCCCTCGAGCTGATGTGGCGGCTCGAGCGAGGTCTGGCCGAGGTGTGCGGGATGGATCGCGTTTCCCTTCACCCCGCTGCCGGAGCCCAGGGCGAGCTCGCCGGGTTGATGATGATCCGGGCATACCACCAGGCTCACGGCCGCGACCCGAAGAAGGTGCTGATCCCCGACACCGCGCACGGAACCAACCCTGCGTCCTGCGCGCTGAACGGTTTGCAGGCGGTCGCCTTCCCGGTCGGGGATGACGGCATCGTGACACCCGAGGCGCTCGCGCCATTCGTCGACGACGACGTCGCGGCAATCATGGCGACCAACCCCAACACGGTCGGTCTGTTCGAAACTCACATGCCGGCAATTGCCGAGCTCGTCCACAGCAAGGGCGGCCTAGTCTATGGAGACGGCGCCAACCTCAATGCGCTGATGGGCAAAGCAAGGCCGGGCGACTTGGGGATCGACGTCATGCAGCTCAATCTGCACAAGACGTTCACAACCCCTCATGGCGGTGGTGGACCCGGGTGCGGCCCCGTCGGATACAAGGCACTTCTCGACCCTTACGCCCCTGTGCCCGTCGTGGAAGAGCAAGACGGCGCCTTCGTCCTCGACTACGGCCGCCGTCCGGCGTCGGTTGGCAGGCTCCGGTCTTTCCAAGGCAACTTTGGGATGATGGTGCGCGCCTACGCCTACTTGCGGGAAATGGGAGCGGGCGGGCTCAAGCGGGCGACGGAGCTTGCGGTGCTCAACGCGAACTACCTCCGAGTCTGTCTCGGCGAGGTTTGGCACGTTCCCTATGATGCGGTCTGCATGCATGAAGTCGTGATCAGCGATCGGCACCTGAGGCAATCGGGGGTCACCACCATGGACGTCGCCAAGCGACTGATGGACTACGGTTTTCACCCTCCGACGGTGTACTTTCCTCTCGTGGTCAAGGGCGCGATGCTGATCGAGCCCACCGAGACCGAGAGCCTGCAAACGCTCGACGAATTCGTGGACGTCATGAAGACGATCAGCGACGAGGCGACGACTGATCCCGACTTCGTGAAAGCAGCGCCGCGGTCTACGCGTTTGCGTCGACTCGACGAAACTCGTGCTGCTCGGAAGCCGGTGCTTCGTTGGACAGCTCCCGAAACACCGTCCGAACCATCGTCTGCTTCTGGTGAAAAGGCAGGAACGCAGCCTTGAAGCCGCTGATGATGATGCGGTGAATGTCGTCTTTGTCTAGGCCCATTTGGGTGTGACAAAGCCAGAGTTCACGCGAAACCGTCGTGTCGGTGATCAGTCGATTGTCGGTGTTGATCGTCACCCGCAACCCGAGGTCGTGGTAGAGCTTGAGCGGGTGAGTGCGAAGCTCTCGCACGGCGCCTGTCTGCACATTCGAGGACGGGCAGCACTCGAGCGCGATGCGATGGTCATTGACGTAGTGAAGAAGATCGCCGTCTTCGCGTAGGCGGCAGCCGTGTCCGATGCGATGGGCGCCGCACACGTGGATCGCCTGATGAATCGAAGCCGGCCCGTACGCTTCTCCCGCATGGATCGTGACCGCGATGTTGTTGTCTCGGACGAGCTTGAACGCGCGCAGGTGATGCTTTGCGGGATGGTCGTACTCGGCGCCGGCCAGGTCGAACGCGACTACGCCTCGGTTCTTGTAGGCCACCGCAAGCTGCGCCATCTCAAACGATGACTCGGGCGAAATGTTCCGAATCCCGCAAAGGATGACGTTCGCTACTACCCCATGGTCCTTCTGGGCATCCCAGAGCCCAGTGAGCACAGCTTCGACGACGGTGGTGAGCCGCAACCCTCCACGCGTGTGGAGCATGGGTGAATAGCGCACTTCCATGTAGCGGACGTTCTCTGCGGCGGCGTCCTCGCTGAGTTCGTAGGCGACCCGGTACAGTGCCTCCGCGGTCTGCAAGACCCGCAGCGTCGTCTCGAACGCCTTTAGATATTCCACCAGCGAACCGGCGTTCTCGCCGCAGTGCAGCGCCTTGCCAAGCGCGGCCGGCGTATCGGCCGGAAGCTCGATACCCTGCTCTTCGGCGAGCTCGAGCATCGTCGACAAGCGCAACGAACCATCGAGGTGGACATGGAGGTCCGTCTTCGGGAGTCGCTGGATGTCGGAGAGCGTTAGCTCCATGACTTACATTGTACCTGGTTATGGCGCGACTTCGAAACGGGCCAAAACCCCAATGACTTCGTCGAGACGCTTGGCCGCGACGCTCACCCGTGTGGGCATCCCCCCGTTGAGTCCGAGGGCGCTGACCAAATCGATGCCGCTGTCGAAGCGCGCCGCGACGGTGACGGTGGTCTCATCGTGTACGAGCGAGATCGGGGCGAGGCGTTGACCGATCAGCAGCAACTCGGTCTTGTCGTAGGGCCCATCTCGCCGTCTCGCGTCGCAGATTGCGAGCCCCCCGCGAACTTCGTACCTCGCGGAGAGCCGCTTGGCTTCCCGCTCCATCGCGTGAAGCGCCTCTGCGGCTGCCTGAAACTCGCGGTACAGCGCACCGTCGCGCGCACCATCGGACAGGTACCGGACAATCAACCCGCGAAGGGCTTCGTCGCGTGGGTTGGCACGGAGCGCCCGGTCGAGGACCCGCGCACGCTCCGACGGCTCGCCAAGCCTGGTGTCGATGGCCCGGGCGTCGTCGTCGGACCCGTCGTAGGGCTCGACCCCGCCGCGAATCCATTTGGCAGCCGAGCAGAGGCCGTCGAAGTCCAAGTGGCAGCAGATCGTGTCGACGGGGCCGGCGGCTGCCACGCGTTCGGGCGTGACCATTTCCGGGCAGGCCCCGTGTTGGGCCTTGGTCCTCAGGACGAAGCGGGGGTCGTCCGCGTAGTCTCGGTGGCGATCGTGGTCGTGATGGTCCACCCACATGGCCAACCGCGAGCCAAGGCCCTTAATGAAGGGAAGCGTGGTCTTCTCGTAGCTCGCCCCCCCGGCGTTCGCCGCAAACGCGACGTCCAACACCACCACCCGCCCCGGAAGGCTGTCCGGCTTCGGCAGCTTACGGGGCGTTCCGTACGCCAAATGCGGGAAACCACCCACGTCCCGAGCATGTGGCCCACCCCCAGCCGGCGCAACTGGCCGATGCTCGGATCGGTTTTTCCCAAACCGATGCCTCGGGGAAACAAACCGGAAATCCAAGCCAGCCATAGATCCCCCGATGCCGCTGCCGAGGGTGCGCTGCGGCCATGACTAAGAGGTAAAAGGATCATGGAAGAACAACTTTCGGAACTGACAACGTATGCCAACGCTTTGTGGGTTCTCGTTAGCGCCGCACTCGTTTTCTTCATGCATGCAGGCTTCGCTCTCGTGGAGAGCGGATTCTGTCGCAGGAAGAACGCCGTGATGGTGTTGATGAAGAACTTCGGCGTCGTCGCGATTTCCTCCCTCATCTTCTACTTGGTGGGCTACGGCGTGATGTTTGGCGAAGGAAACGCCTTCATGGGGCTCGCGAGCTTCTTCCCGGCCAATGGGGGAGCGGACGCGGACCTGCCGCCATACGTGTTTCTCTTCTTCCAGCTGGTCTTTGCAGCGACTTCCTGCACCATCGTGTCCGGCGCCATCGCCGAGCGCGGCCGGCTCCTGACCTTCTTCTTGTTCACCGCGATCGCCACCATGATCATCTATCCAGTGGTCGGTCACTGGGTCTGGGGCGGCGGCTGGCTCTCTGAGAAGGGCTTCGTCGACTTCGCCGGCAGCACGGTCGTCCACGGCGTTGGCGGCGGTATGGCCCTCGCAGGCGCGCTCATCATCGGGCCACGCCTTGGTAAGTACATGGCCGACGGTTCGGTCAGGCCGATGCCCGCCCACAACTTCCCGCTCGCCGCGCTCGGCGTGCTCATCCTGTGGCTCGGTTGGTTCGGTTTCAATGGCGGCTCTGAGCTCGCCATCGACGCCGAGGTCGGCCGCATCATCCTCGTGACCAATCTTGCGGCTTCCGCTGGATTCATTGGGGCGCTAATCTGGATCAAGATCCGCAGCGGCCTCCTCGACCTTTCGATGGCCCTCAACGGCGCCCTCGCCGGCCTCGTCGGCATCACGGCCGGTTGCTACAACATCACGGGTGGCTGGTCGATCGTCGTCGGCATCGCCGCCAGCATGCTCTGCGTCGAAAGCGTTCTGCTCATCGACAAGATGAAGATCGACGACCCGGTCGGCGCCATCACCGTCCACGGTGTGTGCGGTATCTTCGGCACACTCGCTGTCGGTCTCGTCGGCTACGGCAACGCGGCGACGGGCGAGGAGCCCATGGGCCTTCTCGTCGGTGGCGGTGCCTCGCAACTCGGCATTCAGGCCATGGGCGCCTTCTCGGGCGTGGCCTTCGCGTTCGTCGTCGGCGGGCTCGTCTGGGGCGCACTGAAGTTCCTCGTGCCCGGTGGCGTTCGCGTCTCCGAAGCGCACGAGCTCGAGGGTCTCGACATCGCCGAGTGTGGCGTCGAAGCCTACAACGAGGAGCTCAAGGGCTTCCATGCTGGGATTGCGCCCGCGGAGTAGTGAGTCCGAGGAGAGGGATGGGACGGCTCCCCGGTCTGTCTTGCCCCTCTTCTCTACCCTTCTTTTTCAATGTCAGGTTTTGATAACAAGTTTGGGCGTGGGGACACGCCGGGAGCGGAGGTAGTGATGAGTAAGTTTCTTTCCCTGGCGGTGATGTGCAGTTTGGCATTCCCCGCAATGGCGTTCGCACAGGGGCCCGAGTCCCCCAAGGAGGCTGCGGACGATTTGGATGCCGAGTACGGCCGCGAGGAGACTGAGGACTCAGCCGCAGAGGCGCCCGCCGAACCTCCCCCCAAGGAAGCCGAGATGAAGATGCCGGAGTCGCCGAAGATGGCGGCGGACGACATCGGCCTCGAGGAGCCCGCGACCGGCGAAAGCTGGAAGGACGGACTGTCCTGGCAGCTCATGGCCAGCGCGTTTTACCGGATCGGTGGCTACACCAATAACGGCGTACGCGCCGGGACGTACAACAACATCCTGAGCACGGACACACCCACCGCCGGCTACCCCTACACGAACTACAACGGCTTCGGTCTGAACTTCGCGGGTGGCGACGTCATGTACACCGGCGAGAAGTTCGCCGTTCGATTGGACCTTCGCTTCGGCGAGGGTGCAGGGTTGTTGTCGCCCATCGCACCGATCAAGCAAGCATACGCGGCTTGGATGCCCAGCGAGAAGATCAGTATCGACGTGGGCTTCTTCGACACCGTCTTTGGCGCCGAGGTTGCGGACGAGTGGAACAACGCCAACTACACCCGCGGCGCGCTCTACTTCCTTCGCCAGCCCTTCAACCACATGGGTCTTCGCATGGGCGCCGAGCTCGGCAAGATCGTCGGCTTCACTGCGATGGTTACCAACGGCGGGGTCTACGGTGGAACGCCGATCGACGACAACGAAACTCCGGCGCTCGCCTGGCAGTTCGGCTTCAGCCCGGACGGCCACAACAGCGTTCGTCGCCGAGGTCTCCGTGAGGGCACCCGCGACATTGGTCTCTTCTTTGGCGGCAACCACGCCGCCAGCGGCCTCAACGGCAACAAAGACTGGGTGAGCTTCTTCGATGTCGTCCTGGCGATGGACTTCGACTGGTTCCACTTCGTGCTCAACGGCGACTACTACCTCGACGGGAAGAACACCAACGCGGCCGGAGCAACGGCGTCGGACTTCCAGTTCGGTCATAGCCTGGCGTTCATCTTCGACGCATCGGACCAGTGGTCGATCGGTCTGCGAGGGGAGAACGTGAGCGGGAACGATCTGTACAGAGAGGCCCTCGGCGGTTTCGGTGGCCTTTCCACGGGAACGATCACGCTTCGCTACAAGCCGGTCGAGTACCTGGTGATCAGCCTCGAGGGGCGAGGCGAGTGGGCAACCCGCGACGTCTACCTCTCACGACAGGCGGCTCCAATCCTCGATGCAAACGGCGCCACCGTGGGCTTCGTGCCTGACAAGGGCCACAACTACGCCGCGATCCTCGGCGTTACGGCCCACATCGGCAACTAGGCCAACCCAGACACAACAGGAGGGAGGCCGGCTCACAAGAGCCGGCCTTTCGCCGTTAAGCGGTGCGGGGCTCGGCACTGACGCTGACACTGACACTGGCACTGGCAGCAATGGTGGACGGGGTCGTGTCATCCGACTACCACTCCTCCCGTGCTCGACGACTCCGTGCGACAGCTCCTCGACACCCCGGGCCTCATCCTCTGGCTCACCGGCGCGGGCATCTCCGCCGAAAGCGGCATCCCCACTTTCCGAGGCAAGGAAGGCTACTGGCGGGTCGGCTCTCGCAACTATCAACTGGAGGAGATGGCGACTCGATCTGCGTTTCAGGAGATGCCGGAAGAGGTGTGGGCCTGGTATCTCTATCGCCGGGGCGTCTGTCGGGGGGCCGAGCCCAACTCGGCGCACCGAGCGCTTGCGAAGGCGGAGCAGCGAGGAGGAGAGAACTTCCTCCTGGTCACCCAGAACGTCGATGGCTTGCACCTGCGGGCTGGCAACACGCTCGACCGCACCTACCAGATCCACGGCAACATCGATTTCATGCGCTGTTCTAGAGAATGCCTCCCGGCGCCGATTCCGATGCCGGAGGGGATCGATGTCGCCTGGGCCAAGGGTCGATCGGTGACCGCGCACGAGCTCGGGGAGCTGAAGTGTCCATCCTGCGGCGCGCTCGGCCGACCGCACGTGCTCTGGTTCGACGAGAGCTATGACGAAGCGAACTTTCGCTTCCAAAGCGCGATCGATGGTGCGCAGCAGGCCTCGTTGGTGGTTGTGGTAGGGACCACCGGGGCGACGTCACTGCCGATGCACATCGGCTCGATCGCCGCGCAGCGCGGAATTCCCATGCTCGTCATCAATCCCGAACCCAATCCGTTCAGCGCGCTCGTCGAGCGCACCGGGAGCGGCGCCTTTCTCTCCGGCACCGCGGGACAATGGGTGCCCACGATCGTCGACTCGCTTCCCACGACGTGAAGTACCTTGCCACGATCGCGCTTCGGGGATACCTACCAAGACATGGCGCGACTTCCGGTGTGGATCTTATGTTTCGGGCTGTTGGCTTCTTGTGCGAAGGAAGGCGAGAAGTCTCGCTACCCCGATCGGCCCGGGGGGGAATGCAGCCGCACCGCCGGCGCCACCTGTGAGCCAGGTTTCGTGTGCCACTATGGGCCGAGCGCCGAATGTGGGGAGACCGGCGGACAGGGTGCGTGCTTTCCGATGCCTTCGGCCTGTACGAAAGACTACAGCCCGATCTGTGGATGCGACGGGCGCACCTATCTCAACATCTGCGTCGCCCATTCGCACGGGGTGTCGCCACGGAACGCCGGCGAATGCCCGAACGCTGGCGCGCCCGCCGGGCCGGCGGGGAGCTGCGGCCCTGGTGGTGCGGCCGCATCGTGTCAGACGGGGCTCTTCTGCCGATACAGCGAAGCGCAGTATTGCGGAGAGGTCTCAGGCCCCGGGGAGTGCGCCCCGCAGCCCACCGTCTGCACGAAGGAGTGGGCGCCGGTCTGCGGCTGCGACGCGCGCAACTTTAGCAACGACTGCGTGGCACATTCGCATGGGGTGTCGATCCGTCATCGCGGGCTCTGCCAAGACGCTGCACAAGCCGCCGCCGGAGCCGCCGGCGCGAAGTGTGGCGTCGAAGGCTCCTCACGCTGCGCAACCGGCCTGTTCTGTCATTTCCCCTCAGCCGCCCAATGCGGTGCGACCGACAAGCCGGGCACGTGTCAACCCCGTCCACAAGCGTGCACAGCCGAATACAAGCCGGTCTGCGGCTGCGATGGCAAGACGTACGCCAACGCGTGTTCAGCGAAGGCAGCTGGTGTGTCCGTCAAGCACGGCGGAGCCTGTTAGGGGCAATCGATTCTCGACGCCCACGTTGGTGGCGGCACCCCACCTAGCGCTCCAGCTCCCTTCGGCTCTAGAGTTGCCTTGCCAGTGTCCACCCTCCTCAGAACCTCTAGCCCCTCTAGCCCGCGCCTCCTCCTCGCCCACGGCGCCGGCGCGCCGATGGACTCTGCGTTCATGGAGACGATGGCGGACATGGTCGCCGCGTCGGGAATCGAAGTCATTCGCTTCGAGTTCGAGTACATGGCGAAGCGACGCGAGGACGGGAAGCGGCGCGGACCCGATCGCTCCCCGAAGCTCGTCGCTCGCTTCAAAGAGGTTCTCGATCGCGTGGGCCCAGCCAGCGAAGTCGTCATCGGCGGCAAGTCGATGGGCGGGCGAATCGCATCGATGATCGCCGACGAGGTGGGAGCGGCGGGCGTCGTGTGTCTCGGGTATCCGTTTCACCCGCCCGCAAAGCCGGAACGGCTTCGCACGGCTCACCTCGAGACGCTAGAGACACCAACCCTAATCGTGCAAGGGACGCGGGACAGGTTCGGCACCGAGGAAGAGGTGCAGTCCTATTCGCTCGCGCCCTCGATTGAGCTTGCTTGGATGGAGGACGGAGACCATTCGCTCAAGCCGCGAAAGAAGAGTGGAAGGACGCTCGAACAGAACCTAGACGCTGGCGCCACGGCGCTCGTCCGATTCATCCAACGCGTTGGGTGAGGTGGATCATGTCCTCGAAGCTCGTTTGGGACGGCGCGCCCTCGGCAAAGCAGTACTGCTCCACGCGACCTGGGCTGACCGCCGCAAGCGTCGACGAAACCGTCCCGTAGACCGGGGTCTTCACACAAATCGCCTGGAGGTAACGCGCAACCCCTTGATCGAACGGGGCCCCGGGGGGAACCGGCGGGACCTCGGAAGCATCGGGGAGCGACCGGTCCGCGAGGAGCTCGACGAGCTGCGGTTTAATCCGGGACCAAGCACCTGAACGCAACGCCATGACCCGTTCGCGCGCCTTGAGCGCCTTCGGAAACTCCGACGAGCCGAGGCGGTCGTTGCAAAGGACGTGAACCCCGGGGCCGAGCATCTCGAGCTCGACCTCACGTTCAGTTCGTCTGCCATAGGCGGCACATACCTTCTCGCCGTCGCCGAACATCAGGTTGAACTCGTTGTAAGTGGCGGGGTCGAGTTGGCTCAAGTAGCGCGTGACGCCCTCGAGCGACCCCTTCTCCAATGCGTCGAGCACGAGACCCCCTCGAGAACGAAGGGAGTCATCACGCGTCGCAAAGCTTCGCTGGTTGGTGAGCCCGACGAAAAGACCATCACTGGTCAGACCGAACCAGGTCCCCCCTCCCTGCTTGTCTTGGCCCCCGACGATGAGAGGTTCCGAGCGCAACACGGCTGGGCCCGTCGCCGGACGATCATAGAACTCGTCGCGGTTTGACGCGACGATCGTCGAGCACCAATCGTCCATCTGATGACGAATGATGATCGTGCACATGATCAGTCCCAGGCCGAAATGAGTGCCTCGCCGCTCGCTCCGGCGAGAGCTCGGACGCTCGTCGCGTCGGCGGCGGTGCCCCGTTCGGTTTCCAAGTGGTGCAACAGCACGACTGCCTCGGCCCCGATCGTGCCGATCCGTTTGGTCCGCACGGTCACCCGCTCGCCCGGCAAGACCGAGAGACGGAAGGTGACCTGTTCGGCGACGGGGCGCAGCAGCACGGGGTCGAGGCCGGCGGCGACCATGCGCCGGCTCGTCGCCTCATCGCACCAACCGATGTAGTCGGGGTGGTTGGCGTGCGCGAGCGGGTCGGACCAGGTCTGCCACATATCGAAGCTGAACTCATGGGCGGATCCAGGAAGCTCATCGAACTTGGGCAGGGTCACCGAGGGCTCGACGTCGACTGCGGGAAACGCAGCCCCGAGCTCGGCAGAGCCTTGCTTCGGCTTTAGGGTGGCTCCATCGACATGAACCCACTCTTGGGTCGCAGCGGCCACCTGCTCCCCACCTGTTCGAACACGCACCTCCCGCGCGGTGAGTGTGCGTCTGCGAAACCGCGAAACCCAGGTCTTCGTGTCGAGCACTGCGCCATACGGCGTTTCGGCATCGTGTACGACGGTCATCTTGTAGACGATGAAGGCGACGCCCTCGTCAAGGAAGCGCGACGCAGGCCAGCCGGAGTTGATCGACGCGAGCGTCGCCGCGTCCTGGCAAAGCCGCCAGACGTCGGCCGCCCTCGGGACCTCGCGCGCGGTGAACGCGTTGCGAGGCAGGATCAAGGGGAACTCCCAAACCGCGTTTGTCACGGGCTTGAGATAGCACCTTCACGTTCTTGACGACACCACTCACTCCAGGACCCCACGTAGAGCTGCGCGCCGGGCAGGCCGCAGGCTTCCATGGCCAAGACGAGGTGACAGGCAGTGACGCCTGAGCCGCAGTAGCAAACCACTTGCTCGGTCGATACGCCGCCGAGAATCTGTTCGTAGCGCGCGCGAAGTGCTTCCAGTGAATCGAACGCACGGTCGCTGTCGAGCTGCGATTGCCAGTAGACGTTGTGCGCTCCGGGTATATGACCCGCTACCGGATCGAGCGGCTCTGACAAACCTTGGTAACGAGCGGGCGCGCGCGCATCGATGACCCGCCAGCTTGGATCGATGCGCACCCGCTCCACGAGCGCGGCGTCGACGGTCGGCCAACGCTCGATGGGGCTCGGATACGGATCTGCCGAGCGCGGTGTGGGTACGATGTCGTCGACTGGAACGGCGGACTCGCACAACGCCTGCCAACCACCGTCGACCACAGCGAGCGCATCGTGACCGATCGCGCGGAGCATCCACCAAGCCCGAGCCGCGGCCATCCCGGCACCGGCGGCGTCGTACACGACCACGGGGGTCGTGGGTGAAATCCCCCAGCACCCCAGGCGTTCGAGCCAAGAGTCGAGCGAGGGAAGCGGATGGCGACCACCTTTCGTCGGGTCCCCCGGCTCCGACAAGTGGGTCTCGAGGTCCACGCGAAGCGCGCCTCGAACATGTCCCCGCCCGTAGGCCGCAGCGGCCTCGGGGCCCGCACGCGCATCGAGAAATACGGCTTCGCCAAGCAGAGGGGCGACAGCGTCCGCCGCGATCAGAGGGCCTGAAATCATTAGATTCCGTGAGGATAGCTCATAGTCCAAGTAAAGTGTCTAGTCACACTTGACACTTTTGATCGCTCTCGGCATTCTGGTGTCCATGGAGGGAAATCGCCGCCCTGGCCGATTCGACGCCGCTGCATCGTTAGCGGCTCGCGCTTTTCCGCGCGCGCTCACTCCCTGGATCGAGCAGGCCCGGCTCGACGCGACGATGATCGTCGATCGAGTGACAGGGAAAAGTCCACAGCCGGTCCTCAGCGAGATGACGACACCGACGCCACTCGACCAGGTCGATCCTCTGGACCTCCTGCCGCGCGGCATCGCCGACAAACTGCGCGCCGCCGGCCGCGACGCTCGGATGCTTCGTGACCGCTTGATCCTCGGAAAGACCCCGCCGCCAGTGATCGAGCGCCCCCGGACGGAGGCTGGTGCCGTGGTGTCGCTGCCGAGCAAGACACCGATCATGACGCGACCACTGAAGATCGTGAAGGTGGTTCGCGAAACCAAAGATGCCGTGTCGATCTACGTCACGGAAGCGGACGGATCGGCGGTCGAGTTTCAACCAGGGCAGTTTCTGAGCGTCGACGTAACCGTGGACGGCGAACGTTTGCGACGGGCGTACTCCATGGCGAGCGCGTGCCTCCCGGATGTCCCGGTCCACGTGACGGTGAAACGGATCGAAGACGGACTCGTTAGCAATCACCTAAACGACACGGTCGCAGCGGGCCAAGAGATCGAGGT
>CAXMRN010000240.1:0-4113 GCA_964195565.1 uncultured Polyangiaceae bacterium
CTGGGTCCCCGGCGTAGGGGTTTGTGAAGGGCGGATATGAGCCGCCCTCGAACCCCAACCAGGAGAGCCTTTCATGACTAAATATCTACTCAATGCTGCTTGCCTTAGCCTTCTTGCCCTAGTTGCCATCGCTTGTGGCGACCCGAACCTCGAGGACCCGAACGTGGACGAGTTTGCGGACGAGTTTGTGGACGAAGAGCTGGTCGACGAGGAGATCGTCGACGAAGAGATCGTCGATGAAGAGGTCGAGGAGGAGCTGATCGCTCCCTTCGACAACGACAGCGCGGCGAACCCGGCGGTCGACGAGTTCCTCAGCATCACAAACACCCGCGAAATCGTGTACACCGACCAGATCTCCGCCGAAGACGGCGACAACGAGGACTTCGTTCAGTTCGAGCTCCCGAACGCCAGCAACCCAAACCAGAACATGGGCATCTCGATCGACTGCGATGTCTTCGGAGACGAGAACGTGTTTGCTCGAGTCGAGCTGCTCAACGTCGACGGCAACGACGCGACGCGCATCAACGGCGGTCCGATCGACTGCAACGAAGGCGAGTTTCGAGTCACGGTGCGCAACGACCAGGTGCAGCTGGCTCGTATCCACGTCCAGGGCGTTCCGGATGTGCAGACGCTGATCGAGTACACCATCGTCGTGGCTCCTTTCTAGGCCGGGACAGCCTCTGCCGCGACCAGCCACTTCGACCGCCAACCATCGAGCCGGCTCCCTTCGGGGGGCCGGCTTTCTCGTGTTTCCAGCTCGCCGATCACGGTCTGAAGAACCAGCTGCGCAGCCGACCGAGGAGTCCCCCATTTTCTTTGGCGATCTCCTTCTGAATGCGCGCGAAGGTCTTGGGCGGCGTTTGCAGCGGGTCGAAGCTCGACGCAAGCGCGGCGATCGAATCTTGGAAGTCTCTGACTACCACTTCGAGACTTGGATCCGCCTCGAGCAACGCCTCGAGCTCGGCTTCGTCTTCGTCGGACGCCGCGCCCGCCGCGTGGAGGGCGGCAAGAAGCTCAGCGCGTTCCTTCTTGTCAGTCATGCGACCATGCTCCGATGAATGATCGGGAGCATGGTGCGCAACTCACGCATGCCCGCGAGGATTCGCGACTTCACTGTTCCGACCGGAAGATTGAGAGTCTCTGCGATCTGGCCGTGGGACATGCCCATGAAGTACGAGAGCTCGAGCACGGACCGTTGCTCCTCATTCAATCGCTTGAACGCTTGCCTCAGGGCCTGATGCCAGCGTGTAGACGAGACGAGGACATCGGGTCGGCCCCCGGTGGTATTGGGCCCGTGTTTCTGGCTGAAAAACTGCATCTGATCGTTGCCGTGCCGGCGCTTGCGGGCGCGCAACGCATCTAGCGCTCGGCTTCGTGCAACCGTGACGACCCACGCGACCACGCCCGCTCGCGAGCTGTCGTACTGCGCCGCGCGGCGCCACAGCTCCACGAAAACGTCCTGCAGGATCTCTTCGGCCTCGGCGCGGGACCCCAACATTTTCATGAGCAACGCGAGGACGGTACTCGAATACAGTGCGTAGAACTCCTTCAGCGGAGCACCTGAATCGCCGCCTGCCATAGCCGCAACGAGCTCCTTCGGGTCGGTCGGTCGTGCATCAGCCATCAAGTGTCCGTGAAAACCCGCTCTGCTTGAATGGTCGCGAGACTGCCTACGGCGAGGTCTCTATCGCGACCCAAGATGATCCCGTTGCCCTCGGTCTCCCACCATTGCGCGGCGTCCCGTTGCGACCATCGCTCCACAGTCAACTCCCGGAGTTGGTCAGCGATTTCAACGCCCGATACCGGCCGGTCGTCGCGTCTCTTCTTGAGGCATTGCATGATGATCCGCTCGAGATCTGGGTTTACAGCACGCTCCATCACAGAGGAAGGGGGCTCTGGAATGGCGCTCAGGTGCTGCGCGCAGATCTCGATGGCGTTGGTGCCACCGAACACGAAGCGCCCTGTCAGCAAGTAGTAGCCAACGGCCCCCAACGCGTAGAGGTCCGACCGCGCGTCCACCGTCGGCGGATCGAGAATCTGCTCCGGGCTCATGAACCGCGGCGTGCCAATGATGGCCTCCGACCAGGTCTTGGTCGTGTCGGCCTTGGAGTCGACGCTCTTGACCAGGCCGAAATCGAGCACCTTCGTGACGTCGTGGGCGCCTCCCTGCTGCGTCATCATGATGTTGTTGGGCTTGATGTCCCGATGCACGAGGCCGATCGAATGCGCTTCGTGCAGAGCCATCGCGCACTGCCGCAGGATATGGACCACCCGAGGCTCCGGGAGCCGGCCTCCGGCCTGCACGATCTCGAGCAGGGTGACGCCGTCGAGGAGCTCCATGGCGTAATAGAACGTGCCGTCATCGGTGCAGCCGTAGTCGTAGATCGTGATGGTGTTGGGGTGCTTGAGCTTGGCGGTCATCTGCACTTCACGGCGAAACCGATCGATGTCATCGGGCGTGTTTCGCTCTGGGCTCAAGAGCTTGATGGCGGTGGGTCGCTTGAGCAGCCCGTGTTGCGCACGGTAGACGGCGCCCATGCCACCCTCCCCGATCTTCTCTTCGACGATGTACTGACCAAGCTTCTTCGCGTCCCGCGCGTCTCTGCGGAGGCCATAGATCACCCGCGTCGCCCAGGCGGCCAGCAGGGTGGTAAGCGACCACGCGAATCCGATCTGAATCGCCTGGCTTCGCGCGAGCGTGGACGGGTCTTCGATCGTGCGAAAGAACCCATGCTTGTTCCAGACGTCGAGATCTACGGTGAGGAAGTTCTGGTAGACCGCAATGACGAGGGGAATCCCCATGGCGAGCCCGAGCCAAACCGTGTGCCTCGCCGTGCTGGGCACGAAGATCGCCCGCGCGATGAGCACGAACGAGATCGAATACGCGGTGGTCGTTGCGGCGCCAGCGGCGGCGGGAAGATTCGCCCCCATGACGACCAGACATATGCTCGTCAGAACCAATCCGACGCCTTCGACGAGCTGGATTGGCTTCGTCTGAAGGGGGCGTGAGCGACAGATCAACCAGACGCAGGCGACCGGGACCCAGGCGACGGCGTGGGCCCAAAAGGACGGGTGGGCGACCTCGCTCAGGAAATAGCCAAACGCGACGCCCAACAACACTCGACCCGCCAACGAGAGGAACAGGATGATCGCGACGGTGCGGCCGAATGCCGCCACCCGTTGTTGCAGGAACTCCCGGCTATCGGTGGTGTCGCCTACTCCCATGCTCACAAATCCTCGTCTCGCAGGTTGTAAAGGACCAGGCGTCCGTCCAAAAGAACAAAGGCCCCGAAGGCCCGAAAACAGCGTGTTTTCAGCACCTCGGGGGTCCGATTAATCCAAATTCATGCCTCTGGCGTAGCCCCTGCAGAAGGAGCTTTCGCCATGTTTTCAGCAGCCAACAAGATCACCGTGAGCCACAGTCTTCTCGCCGAGGTGGCTACCTCGAGCGCCGTTCCGGACCCGACGCTTTTCGTCTATGGGGTCCTCGGCACACTCGTGGCAGCCGCCCTGTTGATCGGATACGCCTTCCGAGGCGGCCGAGCCTAGTCGCGCCCGGTCGAGCCTGGGCGCAGCGAGTTAAGGATCGATCGCAAAGCAGTAGAAGCGGCCCGCTCCCTGTCTGTCTGCCAAGCCTTGTTCGGTGCAGCTGACGGTCTCGTGGGCAGAGTTCCATGAGAGGGCGTCGGGTCCGCCGATCGTGATGCCTGGAGGGCGCAGATCACTATGACCGATCTGCGCGACCTCGTCTTCGCCGTTCGAAGTCCAGTCGAGACAGGTGCGGCCCTCAGACACGGTGCCCTCCATCGTACTTCCGGTAATGATGTCATGCTCCGTAAGAGGAACGAGGTCTCCGTTCTCGTCGATCATGAGCCCTTCCTCGTCGGGATCATCCATCGCGCCCCAGGGCAAGCGCGCGATCCCTTCCTCGTGGAGCGTCTCGACGTCGGGCGCGACCTCTTGAAGTCGCACGTTGTACCAAGGCCCGCTCCCGATCCGGTCTCGGGCGTCTTCGCTCGAGGTGCTCAGGTACGCATGCCAAGTCAGGCCTCCCGCGCCTACCGCCGCGGCGAGGCTCTGACAGGTCTCATCGGCGCCCGCGAGACCCCCTAG
>CAXMRN010000241.1:0-4166 GCA_964195565.1 uncultured Polyangiaceae bacterium
GCGACAGACGGCCAGGCCATGTTGCGCCCATACTCCGCCGCGCGCGCGCCTTGTGCCTGGAGCTCTGCAGGATCGTCGATTAACTTGTTCACCGTCGCGCTTATCGCGGCCGAGTCTCTGAACGGGACGAGGAGGCCGCGACCGTCTGCCAGGAGCTCGCGCGCGTATCGATAAGGAGTCGAAACGACGGCCTTTCCGTTCCCTAACGCGTATGCCAGTGTCCCAGAGGTGATCTGCTCCGGGTTCAGGTACGGGGTGATGTAGATGTCCGCCGCCGACAAGAACTCGGCGAGCTCGGACGCGCTCACGAAGCGATCGTGAAAGACGACGCGCGCCTCCACACCGAGCTTGTGAGCCCGAAGCTCGAGGCTACGCCGGTAGGCCTCCCCGTGCCGCTCCTTCACGTGCGGGTGTGTGGCGCCGACGACCACATAGGTCGCGGTCGGATGGCTTGCGACGACCGCGGGCAGCGCATCGATCACGTATTCGATTCCTTTGTCCGGAGAGAGGAGGCCGAAGGTGAGGATCAGCGACATTTCCTCGACACCTAGGCGCTTCTTGCTGGCTCGACTGCTCGGCAAGCTGGGAATCCCGTGAGGGATGAAGTCGATCTTGTCGGCCGGCACCCCGTGCACTTCGCGTAATAGCTCGCCGCCGCGTTGGCTCATGACGATCAATCGGCTGGAGAGTCGAGTGACCTCGTCCATTACGCGGCGTTGGTCCACCGTGGGCTCGCCGAGGACGGTGTGCAGCGTCGTCACGATCGGCATGCGCACATCGCCGAGGAGCGCGAGGATGTGGCTGCCCGCCTTGCCTCCGAAGATGCCGTACTCGTGCTGGAGGCAGAGGACGTCGAATCCGCCGACGTTCAAGAAGTCGGTCGCGCGGCGGTATGACGCGGGATCGCTCTCGGCGATCTCGAAGCGAACGCGATCGCCGTAAGCGTGCCGCTTCCCGGCGTCGTTCATGGCGATGACTCCGCAGTCGATGTCTGGGAACGTCGTCGAGATCGCGTCCGCCAGGTCGGTCGTGAACGTGGCGATCCCGCACCGCCGCGGGAGATGGTTTCCGAGCAGCGCTACGCGGCCGACTGCTCCGGAGGTCTCGTCTTGCTTCATGCACTCTCTCTTCGAGGGCGCGTCACCGAGGAAGACGACTCACCTCCTACGCTTGGAAGCAAGTCGCAGATGGCGCGCCGCCGAGTAAGCGGACTGTCGCATGGGGGCGGCGGCTTGTCTTGCCGAATGCAATCCCCCGCGACTCGACGGTTTCGTCCGGCGCTGCCATACATTGGATGCTAGAGTTGGGCGTGGGCAAGATGGGCATTGCTAGCATTTTGCGCAGCGCGTGGAAGATCTTCCGCCTCGATGCAATCCGTGGGGTCGTCCGACAGACGATCGGTGATCTTGAGGAATTGGCTGCCGGTCAAGTGCTGGGACGGGAGCCTTGGCGATCCGAACTGGAAGTCGCGACGGGTCCACTTCGCGCGGCTCTCGATGCATGCTGCGACGAACTCCGCGAAGGCTGCGGGCTACCCACGTCACCTGGGCCTTCCGTGCAAGTTCGGTCAATGCGCGCCGCCGATGCTGACTGGTCCGAAAGCTTTGCACACGCCCTAGAGGCTTATCGCAGCGCCGCGTGCGAAGAGTTGGACGCTTCCCTTGCTGTGCTAGCGCTGCCTCCCGAAAGACCCCCATCCGCGCTGGAAACGTTGTAGCTAGCCGTAGAGAACCGCGACGTTGCCCACGTCCCGAAACTGGACGATGGATCGTGGTCCTCGTCGCTTCGGTCGTGGTTCACTTCGTCGTGCTGTCGACCCTGAGCGCCGTGCCCAGGGCAGCTCCCATTTCACGGTTGAACGCCATCGACGTCACCTTCCGCGTCATTGAGCCGCTGCCGCGGGCGGTGTCGGCCGATCCGGCGACTGCAGAGCCTCCTGCGCCGAACAACCCAGTACCGGTTGCGCCGCGAGAAGCATCACGGCGCTCCCGCGCGACCGCCTCACCGGACCGCTCTATCGGAGCCGAACCGAGCGCATCTGCGTCCGAGCCCTCACAAGCTGCGCCGAGACCAAAGCTCGACCCCGCGAGCGCCGCGCGCGCGTTCATTCTCTTCCAACAAGCCTCGCAAAGCGAAGCTTCAGAAGTCGAAGGTGAGGGCCCGCGCAAGACCGAGGCCGAGGCGCCGAACTACTTCGAAGGCGTCGGCGACAAGCAATACCTGTCTCGTCGCGAACCTCCACGCCTCCAGCGTCATCAAGATGGGACCTATCGCTACCGAGGCCAAGCATTCAAGGCAATCGTCGAAAAGGACGGTTCAGTCGTATTCGATGATGGATATCGCCAGGGCGCCACCGTCAGATTCGACCTCACCGACCTCATCATGCGAAGGCGCGGCGAAGACCCATACCGCGTGGAGAAGAACTGGTTCCTCGAGGGAACTGCGGAATTTCGTCAGGAGCTATTCGAACGTTGGAGAGCCAAGCAAACCCTTCTCGCCCTTCGCAAGCTCCGCCAGCGCCTCCTTCACATATCCGAAGACGGAACCCTGAGTGATCAACAGAAGTCCGCGCGTGTGATCACGATGTTCCAAGACACACCAGACGATGACGCTGGCGCGTCGGCACGTGGCGCAATTGCGGAGTTCGTGGCCGCTAGAATGCCGACGATTGATCTGCCGCGTGAAGCTCGGTGACAACCATAGGTACGAGTCCTCGTAGAGACGTACGAAACGTTTACGAAGGACCCGGTGCGGAAGAGAGGACTCGAACCTCCACGAGTTTTACCTCACTAGATCCTTAGGCGACCAAGCCGCTCCGCAATCACTGAATTTGCTGGAGAAAGAAGGGTCAGGAGACGTCGAAGAACGTCGCGAAGCGACCCTTTCGGGACACGGTGTCCCGGCTGAACAGTCCCCGGTGATCGAGATGGGCGAGCTTCGGAAGGCAGCTAGGGCGCTGGTGTTGCAAGTCGCTGACGCCGGCGATGTTCCGATGTCGGAGCTACGTGGCTTGGCCACCTTCACGTTGCGGTGTGAGCTCGTGCACCTCGCCCAACAGCTTCTCGATGCACCGCCCGAGTTTGCCGTGCGTCGCGCGATGGAGCTTGCGGGTTTGGTCCTAACACCGGCGATGCAGGTGGGAGCCTTCGAAGGTTCGCCTCCCGCCGACGAAGCCGGAGATCGAGCCACCCCGGAACGCCACGGTGTGGGGAGGAAGGGCTCGAGCAAGTGACGTCTAGCCGTACACAGAAGCCGAAATCCCACATGATCTCCTTTCGCGTCGATGAGAATGATCTGGTCCGCCTCGATGGCCTCTCCCGCCAGACGAGCTGCTCGCGCGCAGAGGTGCTGCGACGCTGCCTCCGGTGCGTTCGCCTGAAAAGCACCACCGACGCTCAAGCCCTTACCGCGGTGTCGAGGGTTCACGCGGATCTCAACCGCATAGGCGGCCTACTCAAGCTTGCTATTCGAGAAGGCGTCGGTGACCGCTCCAGCTACTACGGATTGAACGTCGAGCTTCGCGACGCGATCCGCCAAGTGAGTCGTGCGGTCGAGTGTTTGGCTGGGCAGCCGTGATCGTCCGGCACCAGCGCGCTTCGTCATCCGACAGGGGCTTTCGTCAGCTCGCGCGCTACATTCGGGGTCGAAGTGCCGAGCCGCGGGCAACCTGGTTCCTGGCCGCCAATCTTCCTGGCGTCACCACGAGCGACGACCTCGAACTCGCATGCCGACTTGTAGAGGCCGTGCACGCGCAGAACACCCGCGCGGGCAGCGACCGCACTTACCATCTCGTCATCTCACTTCATCCAGAAGACCGAAGCCTCACCATGAAGGAGCTCAGGCATGTGGTTGAAAACCTCGTGGACACTCTAGGGTTCTCCGAGCACCAATACGTTGCCGCGCGCCACAACGACAAAGACCACGAACACGTGCATGTGGCGATCAACAAGATCCACCCCGATACCTTTCGCATCCACTCGCCGGCGTGGGACCACCAGAAGCTCTTTGCTGCAGGGCGCGCCCTCGAAGCCGAGCTCGATCTGACCCCGCTTCGATCCATGGCAAGGGAGCGAGAGAAGCTGCCCCAAAGAGCGGCCGAGTGTGAAGCGCACCAAGGAATCGACAGTTTCGCACGTTGGGCCCGAAAAACGCTCGCTCCTGCTCTT
>CAXMRN010000242.1:0-4915 GCA_964195565.1 uncultured Polyangiaceae bacterium
CGTGCCGCAGGCATGTCCCGCGCCACCGTCTATCGTTACTTCGAGAACCGGGATGCGCTCCTTCTCGGAGTCGCGTCGCGGCAAGCGGCGACCCTTGCGACAGAGGCGATCAAGTTCCTGGCGCAGTTCAACACGATCTCCGACTGGCTGGTCGAAGGCTGTCTCTTCACGCTGCGGGAAATTCCAAAGCGCCCGGTGTTCGCGTCCCTGACCACCTCCCTCGATGCCGGCGCCGCGAGCAAAATCATGCTCGGTTCCTCCGGCATGATTCAGATCGGGGTCAACGTGCTCCGCCCGATGTTCGCGAACGCCAAGCAGCAAGGCCTCCTGCGCGACGACGTCGACATCGACATGCTCATCGAGTGGCTGCTCCGTGTGCTCTGGACCTATCTCAACGCCCCAAGCCAAGTCGCCACCGACGAAGACAGCATGCGCAGGCTCTTTCATATGCTGCTCATTCCCGCAGTCCTCAAGGACGGCGCCGCCTGAGCCTCGAGAGAGGTTCCGGCAGGTACCTGCGACTAGTCGCCAGCGCCGGTTTTCTTTTGGCGGGGTCCGTTGCTGTGTTTGACGGCTGAGACATTTTGTGCGATTTGCCCCAGTAGTGAAACACAGGGTTCGAGAGTGAGCACGGCACCCGATTGGCTCAATGACGAGCGTCAGGAGCTGGCGGTCGACCGGATCCTCGAGGCAGCACGCGAGGTGTTCGCACGCGACGGAATTCGTGGCGCACGAATGGGCAAGATCGCGGAAGCCGCGGGGTGTGCGCGCGCTACCCTCTATCGCTACTTCCCGAACAAGGAAGCACTCCTTCACGCGTACATGGTTCGGGTGGCGAGGGACTTCGACGCGGTTCTGGAGCGGCGGCTGCGTGACCTTCGCTCGCTGGGAGACCGTCTCGTCGAAGCCGTCGCCGTTTCCGTGCAGTTGATCCAGGAACGCGAAGACGTGGCGCCCTTCTTCAGCGAGGAAGGCCTCGGTCTGACGGCACAACTCACCTCGGGTGCGGCCGCGATGCGGGAGGAGCTCGTGCGCCGGATCGAACGCGAGTCCAGCTCCGATCGGATCCGCGGGACCCTTCGAGCGGAGGTGTCAGCCGAGGATGCGGCCGAGTGGGTAACCCGGACGATTCTGTCCTTCTCGCTCCTCCCGCCGGAGGCTCGCTCGGAGGCATCTCTTCGAAAATACTTGAGAAAGATGCTGCTCCCGGCGCTCATCGCGGCATGATACAAAAAATAAGTTTTGTATGGACACTGAGTCAATAACGGGCAAAATGTCTGAGCCTTGAAGGGGGGCCGCCAGGCTCGCATCCGCCGTTCGCACAAAGAAGGTGTTCTCCGTCGGTTCGCTCGACTGCAGGACCGCGCAGAGGAGCAATAGGAATGGAAACCGCTACACAAGAAGAGAACATCGAATTCGATCCGCTCTACGATCCCTTCAGTCCGGAAGTGATCGCCGATCCGTATCCCTTCTACGAGACGCTGAGGGACGAGCATCCCGTCCATTACAACGAGCGGATGGATTTCTATGTGTTGTCCCGTTACGACGACATCTTCCACGCGCTCCGCAAGCCGCAGATTTTTTCGTCGGCGCAGGGCCTCACGCCGGTCAAAGACGAGATCAGCCAGCTCGGCATTCCTCCGACCTTCATCATGATGGATCCGCCCGACCACACGCGGCTTCGACGCTTGATCACCAAGGCGTTCACGCCGGACACGGTCAAGGAGCTCGAACCCACGATTCGGCAGTTCGTGATCGACCACGTCGAAGCGATGAAGCAGAAGGCCGCCGACGGCGAAGCGGTGGACCTGGTCAGCTCCATTGCGTCGCCTCTGCCCACGATGGTCGTCGCAGACATTCTCGGCGTGCCTCCGGAGGATCGGGAGAAGTTCGACCCCTGGTCGGATGCGATCACCTCGGCTTCTGCCGATTTCACACTCGATGTCCAGAAGGCGATCGGGGCGGTCCAGGGCTTGGTCACCTATTTCGGCGGCATGTGCCAGGCCCGCCGCGCCAACCCCACCGGAGACATGATCACCAAGCTGACGCAGGCCGAGGTAGAGGGCGAGACCCTAACGGACTGGGACATCTTGGGCTTCTGCTTCGTGATGATCGCAGGGGGCAACGACACGACGACCAACCTCATCGGTAACTCGATGCGGTTCCTCCACGAGTACCCCGACCAGCACCGCGAATTGCTTCAAGATCCGTCGCTCATTCCGAACGCGATCGAGGAGTTCCTTCGCATCGAGTCGGTCGTTCAGGGTCTGTCGCGCACCACGACCGAAGATGTCGAGCTTCATGGCACGACGATTCCCTCGGGCAGCAAGGTCCACAACCTCTATGCCTCGGGTAACCGGGATCCGCGGCACTGGGGCGACAATGCAGACGCACTCGACATCCATCGGGAGATCGACCGGCACCTCTCTTTCGCGCAGGGGCCGCACTTTTGCATCGGCGCGCACGTCGCTCGCCTGATGGTGCGCACCTATTTCGAAGAGATGGGCTCGCGCATCGGCGAGAACTTCGAGATCGATTGGGACAACGCCGAACGACGGAACTCTGCTTTCACGCGGGGTTTCACCAAGATCCCAATTCACATCAAGCCATGACTACGATCCGAGTACGATTCGAGCCCGCAGGCTTCGAGGTCGATGCCGAACCGGGCGAAGCGATCATGGACATCACCGACGCAAACCCAGCGTCGGAGGTCCCGTACTCCTGCCGCGCCGCCACCTGCGGCACCTGCAGAGTAGAGGTGGTGGAGGGCAGCGACTCCCTCTCCACCCCTGACGAGTTCGAACTCGAAGTCCTCGACATCTTCGGCGACACCCCAGACAAAGTCCGCCTCTGCTGCCAATCAAGACTAATCGGCGGCAACGGAACCAAAGTCACCCTAAAAGTCTGCGAAGACTAGAAAAGGCGTCAGACCCCTTTTCTAGAAGGCGGCTTTGAGGGCTAGGTTGATGCCGAACTCGTTGATTTTGACGTTGACGAGGTTGACCTGGCCGACGGGGCCCGGGGGGTCGGGGAACGTGGATGGGAACGCAAAGCCAGCGAGTTGTCCGTTGCCGTGGGAGTAGCGGAGCGCCACCGCGAAGGCGAGGTAGAAGCCTTCCTCGTCCCGCTCGGGAGGTGCCGGGCGGTTCGCGAAATCAACACCTAGGGTGAAGCCGTAGAAGTCTATCTGGCTCTCGCCGAACTCGTCCGGGGTCCTATCCGGACTGAGGTCCGTGAAGAAGCCTGCGCCCAGCTTCAGGCGCTCGGTGATCCGGAATATTCCTCCTACCCGCGCGTTGGCCGTGGTCTTCTGGTCGATGCCGAGTTCAGGCGTGTCCAGCGGGAACGAGAGGACCATATCGGCTTCGACCCAGCCCCACTTGGCCAAGTAGGCCGCGCCCAAACGCGTGACTCCGACCTCGACGCCCGCCCAGGTGCCGGAGACTTCGTCGATTTGTGTTCCCTGGAACTGGGCGGGCGCGTTGGGCGGTGACAAAGATCGCGTCTTTGTGGTTTCGTTGTCGAGGTAGACCAGGTAGCTCGGCATAGCGACCATCCATCCGATCCGGACCTCTTTGATCGGCGCCCACTGGAGCCCGAGCTTCATCTGCAGCCCACCGCCGGCGACGCTCTGGTTCAGGCTTTCATTGAAGGTGCCCGCTGCGCCCATGTCGTATGCGCCGGTCACGATCTGCGTCGCCTTTCTCGAGGCGAACACGATGTCGAGCCCTCCACCCAACAGGAACTTCTCGCTCTTCTTCCAGGCGACGGTACCGCTCACGTGATACAGGGACTTGGCCTCGTCGGCGGTGGCGAAGAACTCCGACGGCTCGGCGGCGCCATCCGCGGTGGCAACCTTGTCTTGGACGTATCGATCGAACGACCGCGAGTAGAAGAAGCCGACGCCCCAGCGCAACGCGGGTCGTGGTGCGGCCACGAACGTGAGCGCGCGAGGGATCGCCTGGACCGCGGAGTAGTCGCCCTCGCTCTGCTCCCCGCTCTCGATCGAAAGCGAGCCTGGCGCGCTCGCGATGGTGTAGGACAAGACGGCCCCCGTCAGGTCGACCGACCTGGTGTCGAGCCGTGCCACGCCCGCCGGGTTGAACCACATCGCGCCGCCAGTGTGCACGTTGGCGACCACGGCACCGCCGGTGAGCGCGACATCAGCCCCGGCCACGACGTCTTCGCTGTTGCCTGCTTCGGCGACGGCCGGAACGGCGAACAGCGCGACGATCAAAACCCCCAAAGCGCGAAGCATCGCGTGGATAGTAGCGACAAAAGCGATTATTGAAAGGATGTGTAAGTGAAATCGCGCCGCAAGTGGGCCATCGGCATCGGTTCTGTGGTTGTGCTGATCCTTCTCATCGCCCTCATGAGTTGGCTGCGACCCGGGGTGCCCAAGAAGATGACGATCCTCGCGGGCCTCGAGGGCCGCTTGCAAGAGCTGTGAGGCTCAGGCGACCGGCTCGAGGACCACGACCGGAATGATGCGTTCCGTCCAGGTCGCGTAGCTTGCAAAGTCCGGGTAGTGGGCCACGAGCTTCGGCCAAAGCGCCTCCCGCTCTTCGGGAGACGCCGTACGCGCCCTGGCCTTCAACCTGCGGCGCCGAATCTGCAGTTCGCATTCGGGGTTGGCGGCGAGGTTCTTGTACCAGAGCGGCTCCGTAGGAAGACCGCCCCTCGACGCAACGACGATGATGTTGTCCCCGTCTTCGATGAACAGGAGTGGCAATGTCCTTGGCAGCCCGCTCTTGCGCCCGATCGTCGTCACCAGGAGCACCGGAATGCCCCACGGGAATGCGCTCCCGACACGCCAAGTCGAACCGATTAGGCCTCCCGTCCACCGATACAGGGCGGTGTGGACGACGGACATGGTCTTGATGATGGTCACGACGTAGGGCTTATCGAGGCCGTC
>CAXMRN010000243.1:0-7932 GCA_964195565.1 uncultured Polyangiaceae bacterium
GAATCCGTTCGGCGTGACCTGATCGGTGACGTCGAACGTCAGCCGTTGCCCAAACCCGACGCGATAGGTTCCGGCTACGATCTCCCACTTGTCGTCTTCCCACTCGACGTAGAGCTTCGGCACATCGAAGCGAACACCCTCGGGCTCGGCGCTCAGCGCCCTGCGGGTCGGCTCCCATCGAACGCGATGCAGGCCGTTTCGTGTGAGCGTGGCTGAAGCGCCCACGTCCAAGCTGCGCGCCGCTTTGACCCGCGCTTGCAGTGCCGTGGCTGGCGGCAAGCGGTCGTACCGGCCGCTCCATCGCCCCTCTACCCGCACGAAGCCAAGGGGTCGTGGCCCCGGCGTCTCCGTGGGCTGGATGATGACGAACGGGCGAAGGGCGTTCACTAGGTGAGCTTCGAGCACCCCGGCAGCCGCGAGGTCGCCGAGATCGTGAATCGACCCCACTTCGGTACGGAATGCGAGGATCCGATCGACCTGCCGGTAGTCGAGGTTCGGAAGCAGGTACATCCGTTGGCGGTCCGCCCGGTTCAGGTCGACGCGCGTTTGGTAGAGAAGGAGCAGCGCATTAAACGACGACTCCGAGATCTGTTCCGTCGCCAGGAGGTCGTAGAGATCTTCTTCGGTTTCGATATCGATGAAGATCTCGTATTGAACCGCCGACGCGGGACACGGCACCATGGCGACCAGTGATGCGAGGGCAAGCGCACGCTTCAGAAGCACCAGGGGTTCGCAAGGCCGGGCGTCCCCAGGTCACCGTCGCCATAGACGTGCACCGCATCGCAGACGTTGCCGACGTCATCGACTTGAGTCGCCACTCCGGGGTTCGAGCGTGCGTAGGAGACCGAATCGACTACTTGGCCATCGATGCTGAGCGTGATGGTCTCGTCGGTGTTGTTCAATGACAGGGACAACTCCGTGCGTACCGCCTCAATGCCCCCGTTTTGCAGAGGATTCCGATTACGCGCGAAAACGACGTGCGTGCCTGCCGCGACGCGCAGGCAATCCTTGCTCTGCACAGTGGTCGCGTTGGCCGTGAGATCCGACAAGACCAGACCGTTCAGGTCGACGGAAGCGCCGAATCGGACCTCCACCCATTCGCCTTCGCGGTTTCCGACGGCCAAGGAGTTGGCCATCCACTCCGTGATCGTGGCGTCGCCCGGCCCCGGACCGACGATGTCGCGCGGCGTGCCGTCGTCGAAGCACATGCCCTGGGCCAAGACCACGGGACATTCCGGGTTCGCGTCGCCCGGTGTCCCGAAGTTCGCCTCGATGTACTCGTCCTCGGGCTGGGCCAAGCAGACCTCGTCGTTCGGATCGAGCTGCCAGGCGACGCCCTCGACCGTGCCGTCGTAGTCCACCCGGTCGAGCACGACGCCGTCGAGCGCGGCGACGATGGCACGCGGCCCCGAGTTACCCAGGCTGAACGTCAGCTCCGCGTCGACGCGGGGAGCCGCCGCCGGGCTCGCCCCGAAGACGACCCGTGCCCCCGCGTCGACCGGAAAACACTCTTCTTGGTCCACGATGACCTTCAATGCGTCGGGCGCTGGACCGAGCTGAAACCCGTTGAGGTCCGCCTCGACGCCAAACCACGCCTCGACCCACTCGAAGTCGGCGTCCGCTCCATCCGGATTCGCCATCCACTCGGTGATCCCCAAATCGCCAGGCGAAAGTGCTCGGATCGCCCGCCCAGACCCGGCATCGAGGCACAGGCCCTCCGTTGGCGTGGCGAGCTCGCAGCGGCTGTTCGTCGTCCCGGGCGTTCCGAAGTTCCCTTCCGACACTTCACCGGTTCCCTCGGGCGCCGCGCACCAATGACCTTGGTCATCGTTGAGCTCGTGGTCCGGGGCGAGGCTCCCGTCGAGCTCGAGCGCGCGGCCGTCGACGGTCCGGTCGTAGCGCACTTGGTCGATGAGCATGTCACCGCATCGAACCGAGAGCACCGCATCGGAGTTGCGCAGGCTTCCAAGCCCCGTCCCATAGCTGTATTGGATGTGCGCCGGCATCGACTCGGCCGGTGCGTTCCCCATGACGACGTAGTCTTCGCTAGCGACCGAGCCTCCGATCAACCGATGCGATTTCGGGCTCGCGCCGTCGGCCCGGCTCGCCAGGAGTGTCAGACCGTCCAGCGTGAGCGGCGACTCCGTCGCGTTGAAGAGCTCGATGTACTCCCCATCGCCGTCGCTCCCATCCGGGTTGGCGTGCACCTCAGTAATGACGAGATCACCGGGCGCGACGCCCTCGCAAGCGCCGGCGTCGGCAACCGCCTCCCGCCCGCAACCGATGAGCAGCAACCCGCAAGCGCACCCGCGCACCCAATTCAGAACACCCGCCATCTCGACCTCCCGCTGTGGTTTCGCGGGTTATCGGACGGCGCGACGCACGGTTTCGTCCTGTCGGTGTCCGCCTACTTCGCGGACCGGTTCTCGTCTGCGGGCCAAGGCAACTCGGGCAGCGTGACCTGCTTGGGGTCCCTCACGACGATCTGAAGCGTCCGGTAGCTACCCTTTTCGTAGCGCTCTACTGTGCCGCGGACGGTGACCGGCTCCCCCCAGTAGCGCTCGACCCCGCTTTGTTCAAAAACTTCCTTGTCGAAGAAGATGATCGGGAAGTTACTCCCGCGCTGCCTGGCGAGTGACACGCGCACGAGGCCCTTGAAGTGCTGGATTCCGTCGATGGTCGAAAGGACAGTGACCGTTTTGCCGAGGGCGTCCTCCAGGTTCTCCGGCGCGTCCCAGTGGGCCAACTCGATGTAGCCTTCTCGACCATTCGCCTCGTGTTCGAACGCGCGAATAAAGTCGGCGCGCGCGTTCCACCATGCCTTGCGCTCGTCGTAGTCGCCGTAGCTCTGCGCATCCGGGCTCCAGATGCCTCGCTTGGCGCTGCGCGCCTCGGCCTCCGCATGTGCAAGCTCGTTGTGGAAGCGCCGTGAGTATCCGTACTTGGTGAAGTACGGGGTCATGCCCGCGCGTATGGCCTCCGCGTTGTAGCTGGTCCATCGCCCGTCCTTCTTCACCAAGACGTAGGCGAGCAGGCGCCCGTAGTACCCGCGAATTTCCTTCGGGTCGTCGCGTTCTAGCCGCACGACCCCTGCGCCTTCTAGAAACTTTTTGGCGAACTCGGTGGCACGGTCGCCCATCGGGGTCCCTGGTTTCTTCGGCCGGCGCGCACCGCCGCGCTTGTCTTCCAGGTACTTCTCGAAGTCCTTCGCGACCGCCGCACGGTCGGCCTTGCTGCGTAGCTTCTCCTCGGTGTCGATCGACAGCAGCCGAAGGGACCCCTCGATGCCCTCGATCCGTACAGTGTCCCCGTCGACGACTGGCTTGTCGCCTAGCCGGTACTCCCCGCCGAGGCGGAATCCTTCTTGCTCGAACTCCTTGGGTTGATCCGGGGTGGGCGCCCTGTGTGCCGTGTCCCCGGTGTGCGCCTCGACGACGTCGACCTTCTGCGTCGGAGCCTCGGCCGTCGCGCCACGGTCGCAGCCTGCGACTGGCACCAGAATGCAGGCCCCCGCCACCAAGATGCTTCCCCACGTTCGCATCACCCGTAACCTATTCAATTTGACGGTCGCCGGCTACCGTTTACACGACATTCACCATGACAAACTCAGATATCCGCCGCGTCGATGCCTACGCCGCCCTCGAGGCTGGCGCGTCGCTCGCCCCATTTGGATACGAGCCGGCTGCGCTCGGCTCTCACGATGTGGAGATCGAGATCACGCACTGCGGGATCTGTCACAGCGACCTCCACTTGATCGACAACGATTGGATGAGCAGCAAGTACCCCATCGTTCCTGGGCACGAAGTGGTCGGAACCGTTGCGCGCACGGGCGGGCAGGTGTCGCATCTCGCCGAAGACGCCCGGGTCGGGGTGGGCTGGCAGTGCGGGAGTTGCCTCCAGTGTGAGTGGTGTGAGCGCGGCGATGAGAACCTCTGCGCGAAAATCGTCGAGACCTGCGTCGGACGCCACGGAGGCTTCGCCGACCGCATCATCGTGGACAGCCGCTTCGCGTTTGCGATTCCCGATGCCTTGAGCTCCGAGGTCGCGGCGCCACTGCTCTGCGGCGGTATCACCGTCTACTCGCCACTTCGGGAGTACGCGCGGCCAACGAGTCGTGTGGGCGTCATCGGCATCGGCGGGCTCGGGCACTTGGCGATTCGTTTCGCGCGCGCATTCGGATGCGAGGTGACGGCGTTCTCGTCGACCTCCGGCAAGGAAGCCGAAGCACGGGCGCACGGCGCGCATCATTTCGTGTCGAGCGTCGATGACGCGGAGCTCAAGGCGCAGCGCGAATCGTTGGACTTGATCGTGTCGACCGTGAATATCCCGCTGAACTGGAAACGCTACGTGAGCGCGCTCCGTCCCCATGGCGTGCTCTCGTTCGTGGGCGCCGTCGCGGAGCCGGTGAGCATTCAGACCGGCATGCTGATGGCCAAGAGCCGCGCCGTCACCTCGAGCCCCATCGGCGGCCGCGCCGCGATGCGCGAGATGCTCGACTTCGCCGCACGCCACAACGTCGTCGCCCAGGTCGAAACCCTTCCGATGAGCGAGGTGAACACCGCCCTCGAACGACTCCGCCGCAACGACGTCCGCTATCGATTCGTGCTCGAGCGAGACTGAAGGCTACTCGTCGTCGCCGGAGTCGACCCCCGCTAGCCGGCGTGCGAGGCCCTTCTTGAAGTCGAGGTTCATTTGGCGTCCGATCTGAACGCGCTGCGCCTGCGGTGAACCGGCTCCGTGCAGCGATTCCGTCAGGTAGCCGACCGCGTTGCGTCCCATCGTCATGTTCTCGATCAATCGCAGAATTCGAAGGCGTGATTCAGTCGAAACGTCCGCCCGCCCTTTGAGGTATTTGTCGAGCAGAGCGCCGAGCTCCGGGTGCTTGAGCTCCTTTTCCGAGGGTGCTGTGCTCACGAGGCCGCCCGCGAGGTCTTGGGCGATGCGCGCCATTTCGAACGGCATCTTCGTCACGTGATGTTTGCAGACGTTCGCCAGCATGTCGTCGTTCAAGTAGACGCCTGATTTGGTGGGCCGCGCCTGATGCGAGGACGCGATGCCTGTCGCGTACATCGTCTCGTTGAGGTGCGTCATCTGCACGAGCTTGTCTTTGATATGCGACGCCTTGTCGACGCCGTTGTCCTCGGCTGCCTGGGCCGCCGCACCGATCAACACGTCGCCGACCCCGGTCTTGCACACATAGCTGCGCCGGTGATAGCAGGTGAACCGCTCGACCAGCATCGACGCGAACTCGTGCTCCCCATCCATGAACACATGGCTCCAGGGAACGAAGACGTCGTCGAGCACGACCATCGCCTCCTGACCCGAGAACTCCGCGTTGCCGACGTCGATCGAGCCGCCCTCCATGCTCCGCGTGTCGCACGATTGGCGCCCGTAGATGTACGTGATGCCTGGGGCGTCGACCGGAAACGCGGCCACCACCGCGTAATCCTTGTCGGCCGGACCGAGTCTCATGGTCGGCATCGCAATGATCCAGTGCGAGTTGATGCAGCCCGTTTGGTGGGCCTTGGCGCCCGTGAGCCAAATCCCGTCGTCGTTTCTCTTCGTGACGTGCACGAAGAGGTCCGGGTCGTCCTGCTCGTGCGGCGCCTTGCTTCGGTCGCCCTTGACGTCGGTCATCGCACCGCCGACCACGTAGTTGCGCTCCTGCATCGTGGTGAGAAAGGCCTTGAGCCGCGCTTGGTACGAAGTGCCATGCTTCTCGTCGATTTCGTAGGTGACCGAGTACAGCGAGTTGAAGGCGTCCATGCCAACGCAACGCTGAAAGCACGTGCCAGTGTTCTGCCCGAGCTTTCGTTGCATCATGTTCTGCGCGACCAGGTCCTGCGCGCTCTGCGCAACGTGGAGGAAGCGGTTGACCCGTTTCCCTGTCAACGAGGACTCGACCGTCGCGATCTCCGGCTCACGGAGCGCGAGGTTGTACGTCTCGGCCACCGCATTGATCGACGGACGAATCATCGGGTGGTCGACCGGTTCGTCGACCAGCTCCCCGAACAGAAACACCCTTAGGTTTCGTCCCCGAAGGCTCTCGATGTAGTCGTCACCGGATTCGATTCGTGCGGGTATGTCACCGTTGCCGAGCGGCATCGTCCCTCCAAAGGGGGCTACTCTACCACGCTGCTCAAAGGGGTGCGCCCGTCAGCTCGGCCCACGTTTCTTCTGCAAAAAAGCGGCCCTTCTCATCGCGCGCGAGGCGCCCGAGGGCGACCTCGTGGTCGTGGGTGAAGTACAGTCGGCCTCCTTGCTCGAGCAGCCGCGTCAGCAGATCCGTCTTCTCGTCGATCAGCTGCTCCGGGTAGCGGTCGTAACCCATGGTGATCGGAAGGTGCACCCACGCGCGACCCGGGATCAGGTCGGCGGCAAAGACCACGGGGCCGTCGTCTCCCGGGATCTCGGTCAACATGAGCCCGGGCGTGTGCCCTTCCGAAAGCCACAGTTTGTAGTCACGCCCCAGCGTCTCGGAGCGGTGACCTTTCACGACTTCGAGCCGCCCGCTCTGTTCGAGCAACGACGGAAGCTCGGGGATGAACGACTTCCTGTCGCGCGCGTGTGGATGCCTAGCGCGTTGCCATGCATCCCAGCTGACCACGAACGTCGCCTTCGGAAACAAGAGCTGCATCGGTGCCTCGGGGTCGTATGCTTGGAGCAGCCCTCCCGCGTGGTCGAAGTGAAGGTGGGACAAGACGACGCAATCGATGTCTTCGTGGGAGAAGCCGGCTTTGTGGAGGTTGTCGAGCAAGACGTGCCGCTCTTCTTGAACGCCAAACCGGTCGCGCAGCTGTGGTGGAAAGAACGCGCCGATGCCCGTCTCGAACAGGATGCGCCGGTCGCCATCTTCGATGAGCAGTGCCCGGCATGCGAGCGGGATACGGTTGAGCTCGTCCGGTTCGACCCACTTGCGCCAGAGCGCGCGGGGCGCGTTTCCAAACATCGCGCCGCCGTCGAGGCGCTGCGAATTACCCAGGATCGACCACGCGCGGCGCTTCCCCATGGAGGGAGCCTAGCAGGGTAGGGAACCCGTTTGAAGTCACCGCCGAACGACGTACACGTTGGAGGAGGCGTGTCGAACCACACGCTCGGCCACGCTTCCGATCAGCCAGCGTTCGACGCCGCCCCGCCCATGCGAGCCCACGACGACCAGGTCGATGCCGTGCGTGTCGGCGTACTCGCAGATCGCTTTGGCGGGCGCGTGGTCCTCGATCCAGGCGATCTCGACGTCGATGCCCCCTAGGTTACTGTCGCGGAGCTCTTCGAGCGCGGCCTTTCTTGCGGCGGTATCGTTGGCGGCGGCGCCGGGCTCGAGCACTGCTTGCGGTGGGAGGAAGGGGTGCGTGTCGGCCACGTGAATCAAGGTCACTTTGCTGCCATTGGTCCGCGCGTACTCCCCGACTTCGGCTAGCGCACGATTGGAGTGCTCCGAGAAGTCGATGCATGCGAGAATGTGCTTTGCAGCCATGGCCGAAAACTATCATCTTTCCCAAATGAGCGGCATGCGCAGAGTCGGGCTCGCTGTGGGCAGGGTAGGGATTTGCCTCGTGTTTGTTGTCTCCGGCTGCAGCAAATCGGCGAATACCGAAGGCACCACCATCACCACCACGAGCAGCGAAGAAGGTCAGCCGAGGTCCTCAAAGCCGTCTCGCTCGGAGGTGGCTTGTCGACTGCACTCGTGCGCGCCTCCGTATTTCTGCAACGAGGACAAAGGTGTCTGCGAGCGCCTGCCCTGCCTCGAGACCCGCGACTGCCCGTACGACTACAAGTGCGACTTCTCGCTGAACGTCTGCCAGTAGGAAGTCCGTGCGGATGTAAGCGTTGCTAACATCTTGGGACACTGAATGTAAGCATTGCTAACTTAGGTCTCCCTGCTCCTATCCGCGAAGGAATCGCCTGAAGTTAGCGATGCTTACATCGAGCCTC